>JANPEP010000049.1:0-2427 GCA_031422995.1 Polymorphobacter sp.
CCCCTCAATCCCGCGCCGCCAACCACCCCCGCAACAACCCCACATATGCCGTCGGCGCATCATTCATCACCGAATGCGCCGCGCCCGCCACCTCGGCAAACCCCGCCCCGCCCGGCACATCGTGCGCAAACCCCCGCACCGTCTCCGGCCGAGCCTCGTCGAATTCCCCCGCCACAAACAACGTCCGCCGCCCATCCAGCCGGGCCAGCAACCCCCGCCCATCATAATCCCGCAGGGTTCCCGAGGCGGTAAACTCCGCCCGCCCCCACATATGATGGTAAATCCCCTCGCTGAAACTGCGCGGCAACCCCGCCTTGTACGCCGCCACTGCCGCCGGCGGCTCCAGCATCCGCACATGCCGCGCATAAAATGCCTCGGTCGCCGCATCGCATTCCGCCTGCGGCACCGCCCCCGCCACATCGCACCGATCGAGCAAGTCCCGTACCCCCGCCGGCATTGCATCCTTCAACGCCCGCGCATCCCGCAGCCACACCTCGGTCGACACCAGCGGCGATTGCAACACCAGCCCCGCCAACCCCGCTGGCCGCTGCGCCGCATACTCCAGCGCCACCGTCCCACCCCAGCTTGCCCCCAGCACATGCCAGCGCGCCACCCCCAGCGCCGCCCGCACTGCCTCCAGCTCCGCCACGAACCGCGGCACCACCCAATTCGCGGCATCCCCCGGCGCCTCCGACCGCCCGCTGTCGAGCTGGTCATACAGGATCACCGCCCGCTCATCCGCCAGCGCCGTGCCATTCATAAAATACCAATGCGAGCTTCCCGGCCCACCATGCAACATCACGATCGGCGGCTTCGGCCCCCGCAAATCGCCATTGACCCGCACATACACCCGGCCCCCAGGCACCGGCACCATCGCCTCGAAATCCGGCTTGATCCGCGCCCCCGGCAACAAATCACCCGTCCGCGCGCCAGCCGGAGCAGCCATCACCGCCGCCGCACCCAGTACCGCCCGCCGAGTCACCCTCACCCTTTGATCCGAACAAAGGTCGAATACCGTGGATTGTCCACCGCCACCTTGGCCATCACCGCCGCCGTCAACGCCTCCAGCAACCCCGGCGTCTCCGGCGTCAACTGCCCGCTGCGCAATCGCCCACACACTTCGGCCCTGAGGCCATCCAACCCCGCATCATGCCCCAGATACCGCCCCAGCGCCGCCGCCTCCACCGCCTGCGGTTTCAGCGCCAGTTCCCGCGCCACCAGCGCCAGCGCATTGCCCGCCACCTTGGCATGAAACGCCGCCTGGCCACTCAACGACCCCTCGACGGACTTCAAAAACCCCGCCACCGCGTCGATCAACACCACCGCCTCGATCTGTTCCGCCATCAGATTTCCCCAAACCGCACCAGATGCAGCAAATCCAGCTCCACCTCCGAAACCCGCCGGCCGATCGCCGCCCGCTCCACCGATTTCACCCGTCCGGACACATGGTCATGCCCCATCTGCAAACACGCCAGCCCCCATCGCAACGTCCCCCAAACCTCCCACATATGCGCCCGCTTCCGATCGACCTTGGCACCCCCGGCCGCCGCATAGGCGGCATACAGTTCCTCCCGCTCGCCAAAGCCCCCCACCGGCTTCTGCCAAACCCCGAACCGCCAGGCATTCACACACAGCCAGCCCAGGTCCTCGGCCCCCTCCCCCAGATGCGCCAATTCCCAATCCAGCACCGCCGCCAGGCCATGCGCATCCACGATGAAATTGCCGCTGCGAAAATCCCCATGCACGATCGACGTCGCCGCCGCATTCCCGCACCGCTCCGCCAGCCAAGCGAACGCCAGGTCGAACACCGGGGAATTGACTCCGAACGACCGATAATGCGCGAACATCCGGTCCAACGCCTCATCGGTACGCCCCGCCGGCAACGCCAATCCCGCCGCCAATTCCGGCGCCATCCCGTGCAGCTTGGCAAGGACTCCCGCGCACTGCCCCGTCAACACCCCCCGAGCCCCCGCAAACTCTGGATTTTTCAACCACCGCGGGGCCAGCGCCTCCCCCGCCACACGCACCATCACAAAGCCTTCGCCCAGCCCGTGCTCCGGCGCCAGCACCGCCACCACCTCCGCCACCGGCACCCCATGCCGCCCGGCAAGTGCTTGCAAAGCCGCCTGATCCGCCTTGGGCAAACTCCCCGCCGGCACCTCCCCCGCCGCCGCCCTCTGCAATATCAACGGCCACGCCACTCCCTCCCGCACCGCCTCCACCGCATAGGTCGCCGACGAAGCCCCCCCAGAAAGCGCAGTGATTCCCCTCACCTGCACCCCAAGCACCCGTTCCAGGGCCTCAGGCGTCGGCTCAATCACCGGCAAGCCGGGCATAACCCACCTCGTCAAACCACATGCCATCCTCCTCCCAGCTTTGCAGATGCACCGCCTCGCGCCGAAACCGCAGCCGTTCCAGCAACTTCTG
>JANPEP010000050.1:0-12443 GCA_031422995.1 Polymorphobacter sp.
CGGCTGGTTCGATAACGTCCGCCCCCTCACCCCACGCGAAAAGCAGCTGATCGCCCAAACCGCCGCCAACAGCAACGAAGCCGAAGCCAAGGCCGCCATGGGCGTCAAAGTCTGGATCAACGACGAACCCTGGCAGGCGTCATTGGAACGCCTCGCCTCGCAACCCACCGTCAACATCCAAGGTCTTGTCGCCGGCTACACCGGCCAGGGCGGCAAAACCGTGCTCCCCGGCCGTGCGGAGGCCAAGCTCGAATGCCGCCTCGTCCCCAACCAGACCGCCAAGGAAGCCGAAACCAAACTCCGCGCCCATCTGCAAAAGCGCGGCTTCGGCGACATCGAAGTCAATGTCAGCGGCGGCTACGACCCCACCGAAACCGCCGAAAACAGCCGCGTCATCCGCGCCCAACAGGCGGTCTACACCCGCGCCGGCGCGCCGCAAACGCTCTATCCCCGCAATGCCGGCTCCTGGCCCGGCTCGGTCTTCACCGCCCCACCCGTAAACCTCCCCGCCGGCCAGTTCGGCCTCGGCCACGGCAGCGGAGCCCACGCCCCCAACGAATATTTCGTCGTCGAATCGAGCAACCCCAAAGTCGCCGGCCTCGCCGGCTGCACCATGGGCTTCGTGGACTTCCTCTACGAAATGGCCATGATTTCCTGAGGCCACACACCCCTCTCCCGCCAGCGAGAGAGGCGATTCGCGCCCCGGCACGGCGGGTGAGGGTGTTCCCAATTGCCCAGAATTGATGCGCCCTCATCTCATCCATTCACAGTTTACGGAGCGGGGCCCGGAGCCGCTGCTCGTTCATATGCCTAATAGCCAGGCGCCAACGACCAACTTTAGGACTTTCCTGCCATTCCCTACGGCTGCGGCGAACGACAGTTTCCGCCCATTTGCAGCCATTGCAGACCGGATTGGTGCTTCCCGAAACCGGGCGTTTTCAACCGCGTACGGTAGGCCGATCAGCCGCTGCGCCACGTAGCGCGAGCACGATCGTCACAGAACCTCGAGAGTTTCGATCACACGTCGACGATAGCGCGCAGCTTTGCCGGCTCGGTAATCGCGATCGTCCGGTAGCCAAGCTCGATCAACCCGCTGGCCTGGAGGTCCCGCAGGATCGTGCCGATCGTCTGCCGGGACATGTTCGCCATGGCGGCGAGTTCATCCTGACCGGCCCCGGCATCGTAGCGTCCGTCGCCATCGGTACGGCAGTCGGCGATGCGCAGCAGTACGGCGACACAGCGCCGCTTTGTATTGGCGATCAACAGGTCGGTGGCGATCTGGGTGACCAGCAGCGTGCCGTTGAGTGACAGATTGCCCAGCAACCGCAACCACTCGGAATGACCGGCCATCACGGCTTCGATGCCCTTTTGCGGGAGCAAGGCGATATCACAGACAGTCCGGGAAACGACCGTGATCGTGCGAGGCTGGCCCATCGTCGGCCGTTCGCCAAACCAGAACGGCGCCCGCGCAATATGGGCCAGCGGCGTGTCGGATGGCCCGATCGCCGATATGATGCCGACTGAACCGCTGACGATTCCGATCATGCCGCCCGCCGCATCGCCGCCATGGGTGAGCGTGACCTGAGGATCGACCCGCTGCCAGATGCAACGTTCGATCACTGCTGTCTGAAAGTCAGTCGGGGTGGTGGCGAGCCAACCGCTCGCGCACACCAGACGCTGCGCAGCGGTAATCTCGGTTCGCGACATTCGAACAGCCATAATTGAATGGTCGTAACGAAAAGTATCAAACGGTTCAATTCATACCGGCGCTGATGATATTCCGTTCCTCGACGGCAGGCAGGACTTCGCGATGGCGCGAGGATGGCAAGTGCTGGAGGGCTCAAATGACGACTTTGATGACCAGATTACTTGGCGGCGCCGCAGCGTGCCTCGCAATCACCGTGTCGGCGTTCCCTACCGTTGCACAGGAAGTTTTGCCGCGCCCCGCGCCCGTATTCAACGGGACGATCGGACAAACGGTGGCGACGTCCAAGCCCGATTTCCCCAAGCCCGTGCAGGCACCCAGGGGCGCGCCGAACGTGCTGCTTATCCTCACTGATGACGTCGGTTTCGCCGCGTCGAGTCCCTTCGGCGGCCCGATCCCAACTCCGACCTTTGCCGCGCTGGCCAATGACGGCCTGCGCTACAACCGGTTCCACACGACTGCGATGTGCTCGCCGTCGCGGTCGGCGCTGATCACCGGGCGCAACCACCACAGCAACGCCACCGGCGTCATCATGGAACTCGGCACCGGCTATCCGGGCTATAATTCGCTGATGCCGAAATCCAACGGCAGCATCGGCGAAATCCTCAAGCAGAACGGCTACAGCACCGCCTGGTTCGGCAAGAACCACAATGTCCCCGACTGGCAGACCAGCCAGGCCGGCCCGTTCGACCTTTGGCCGACCGGGTTGGGTTTCGAATATTTCTACGGTTTCGTCGGCGGCGACACCGACCAATGGCATTCGGCGATCTATGAAGGCACCAAGCCGATCGAAGCAGAGGAACAATCCGGCACCAGATTGACGCATTTCGACCAGCTGATGGCCGACAAGGCGATCGACTGGATGCGCCTGCAACATTCGATGGCGCCCGACAAACCGTTCTTCGCCTATTATGCCCCCGGCACCTCGCACGCGCCGCACCATGCCCCGGCCGAATGGATCGCCAAGTTCAAGGGCCAGTTCGACATGGGCTGGGATGTCGAGCGCGAGCAGGCGCTTGCCCGCCAGATCAAGATGGGCATCGTTCCCGCTGGCACCAAATTGACGCCGCGCCCCAAGGAAATCCCGGCATGGGACTCGCTGACGGCCGACCAGAAGATGGTCTATGCGCGCATGATGGAGGTCTACGCAGCCGCGCTGGCGCACAGCGATTACCAGATCGGCCGGGTCATCCAGTCGCTCAAGGATTCGGGCCAATACGACAACACCGTCATCATCTTCATTCAAGGCGACAACGGCGCCAGCACCGAAGGCAGCCTGCAGGGCACCACCAACGAGATCGGTGTGACCGGCAACGGCGTTCCCGAAAGCATCGCCTATCTCAAATCGCAAATGGACGCCCTCGGTGGCCCGACGACCTACAATCATTATCCGGTCGGCTGGGCGCATGCGATGAACACGCCGTTCCAGTGGGGCAAGGTCGTCGCATCGCACTTCGGCGGCACCAGCAATGGCATGGTCATCTCATGGCCCGGCCATATCAAGGACGGCGGCGCCATCCGCCCGCAGTTCCATCACCTCATCGATATCGCGCCGACCATCCTCGAAATAACCCATATCACGGCGCCCGATGTCCTCAACGGCGTCAAGCAAAAGCCCATCGAAGGCGTCAGCATGGCCTATACGCTCGATAGCCCAACGGCGCCGACCACCCACACGACGCAATATTTCGAGCTGATGTCGAATCGCGGCCTCTACAAGGATGGCTGGATGGCCTCGACAACGCCGATGCGATTGCCGTGGGTTGCCACCGGCCCCGACCCGAAGCCCGAGGATTTCAAATGGGAACTCTATAATGTTTCCCAGGATTTTTCGCAGTTCAACAACCTTGCCAGGCAGAATCCCGCGAAGCTGAAGGAGATGCAACTGGCGTTCGACGTCGAAGCGAAGAAGTATAATGTCTATCCGCTCGACAGCTCGTTCGCCTCGCGCGCCGACGTTTCGATCCGGCCGAGCCTGACCGCCGGGCGCAAGAGTTTCGCCTATTATCCCGGCGCCATCCGCATCCCCGAAGGCAATACCCCCGATGTGAAGAACAAGTCGTTCAGCGTCACCGCGAATGTCGACATTCCGGCGGGCGGTGCCGATGGCATGCTGGCGACGCAAGGCGGCAACTTCGGCGGATGGGGCCTGTTCGTGGACGGCGGCAAGCCCGGATTCGTCTATGCGTTCTCGAACCAGCCAGAGCACAAATTCCGCGTGGCGGCGACCGAGAGACTGACGCCGGGCAAGCACATCATCCGCATCGATGTCGATTATGACGGCGGTGGTCGCGGCAAGGGTGCGCTCGGCAAGCTGCTGGTCGATGGCAAGCAGGTCGCAGAGGGCCGCATCGACAACACCATCGCCAATCGTTTCTCGCTCGATGAAACCTTCGATGTCGGCGAAGACACAGGGACCGCAGTCGTGACCGATTATGCCGCGCGCATGCCGTTCAAATTCACCGGCACGCTCGAGAAGCTGACGATCGACCTCAAGGGCCAAGGTGCGCCGGGCACGACTTCGTCAACTGTCGCTGCATCAATCTTGGCCGATTGAGCGATCCGGCCTGTGGTGACCGGCCCCCGCCGGCACCACGGCGCGCAGCGGTAGCGCGAGCAGACCAATCGATTCCCGACCGCACCCGTGAAACCCGGAACGGCGGCTCTACCGGCTTGACAGCCAAAGCCGCCCGTCGGGTTTCCACAACAAGCAGTCATTCCTGAGGCGGATGACGAATGACCGAAAGTGGGTCGCGAGCTGCCACTCGCCGCGGGCACTCGCGAACGGCAGCTCTGCTGACCTTCGCTTTCGAAACCTGCCGGACAGCCAACGGCTCGAATTCAGACGAAATCGACAGCGCCCTTCTATTCGACTTCCTCCAAGGGAAGCCTCAACACCGTCCTAAACCGCCACAAACCGATCCACCCCGCCTTCCCCCAGAATCCGCCGTATCCGCCCCCGCTCCTCCAGCCAGTGCAGGTGCGCCACCGCCTCCCCCGTCGCAATCCCGTAATCACTCTCGCCAATGGGTTTCCGAAACAACGTGGAAAAACTCTCGAACGCCGTCCGCGGCTCCGCACACAGCGCCAGCAGCTTGTCGAGCTTGTCGACATGGTCATCCCGCAACTGGTCCAGCCGCGTGTGCAACCCGGTAAACGGCTCATTATGCGCCGGCAGAACCAGCACACCTGGATCGATCCCCCGCAACGTCTCGATGCTCTCCAGCCAATCCCCCAGCGGATCGGCATAAGGCTCCGTCGGATACACCGACACATTGCTGGTGATCCGCGGCAACACCTGGTCCCCCGAAATCATGATCCCGTCTTCGCTCACCAGGCACGAATGCTCCGGCGCATGGCCCCGCCCGGTCACGATCGTCCATTTCCGCGCGCCGATGCTAAGCACATCGCCATCGCGGATCCGCTTGAACCCCGCCGGCAACGGGCTGACAATCTTGTGAAAACTCCCCCCTGGCTTCTGCCGCATCCCCGCCACGGCTTCCTCCGGCCACCCCGCCCGGATGCTGAAATCCACCGCTTCCGGCGGCGGCGCATCGCGAATGTCCAGCGTCAGCGTCCGCGCCAGCAGATATTCGGTCCGCGCAATCTCCAACGGCACATTCCACCGGGCGCACAGCCAACCCGCCAGCCCCAGGTGATCCGGATGGTAGTGCGTCACGATCACCCGCGTCACCGGCTTGCCCGCCATCGGCCCGGCGAACAGCGTCTCCCACGCCTTCTTGCTCGCCCCCAGATTCACCCCGGTATCGACAATCGCCCAGCCATCGCCGGCATCGAGCACCCAGAGATTGATGTGATCGAGCCCGAACGGCAGCCCCATCCGCGTCCAATGCACCCCCGGCGCCACTTCGAACATCGCGCCATGCTCCGGCACCCAACGCCCGAACGGATAATGCAGCCCACGCAAATTCTGTGGCCCGCGCACCTCCAGGGGACTCGCCGAAATCCGCCGCGGATCAGCCGGCTCCACCGGGGCAACAACATCCGTGAGCGAGACATCCGACATGAACCAACCTTAGGTTGACGTTCACGGCAAGTCGACTCTTCTTGCCGAACACGTTGATACGCACCCCATGCACCCCAACGCCGCCTTCCGATTCAAGCCCGAAGACCCCGCCCTCGCGTTCGTCGCCGCGCACGGTTTTGCCCATTTGTTCGGCATGACTCCCCACGGCCCGCGCGTTGCCCATGTCCCCCTGCTGGTGATGCCGTCGGGCACCATCCGTTTCCACCTCGCCAAAACCAACGCGCTGGCCCCCCATCTCCACGGTGAGCCCATCCTCGCCAGCATCGGCGGCCCCGGCAGCTACATCAGCCCCAATTGGTACGAGGAGCCCGCCAACCACGTCCCCACCTGGAATTACCGCACCGTCGAGATCGAAGGCACCGTCACCGCCCTCGATTGGGACGCTCTGGGCGAACTCCTCGAGCTATCGGCTGCCACCTTCGAACCCCGCGTCAACGAAAACTGGACCATGGACAAAATGCCCCCCGCCCGCGCCGATGCGATGATGCGTGCCATCACCGCCTATGAACTCACCCCCGAAACCATCCGCACCACCGACAAGGCCAGCCAGAACCGCAGCGAAGCCGATGCCCGCGGCGTTGTCACCGCCCTCGAACGCCTCGGCGACACCGCCGGCGCCGCAGCCATCCGCAGGACGCGCGGATGGTAAAACTCGCCGTCTTCGATTGCGATGGCACTCTCATCGACAGCCAGGTCAACATCCTGCGCGCCATGCGCCAGAGCTTCGACAGCCACCGCCTCCCCCCACCCCAGGACCACGCGATCCGCCGTGTCGTCGGCCTCTCCCTCGTCGAATCGATGCAGGTCCTGCTCCCCCAGGCCGACCCCAGCCTCCACGCCAGCCTCGCCCAGGATTACAAGGCCGCCTTCCACCGCCTGCGCGCCGACAAGGGCCTCGACCCGGAACCGCTCTACGCCGGCATCGCCGAAACCCTCGATCACCTGCGCGACACCGGCTGGCTGCTCGGCGTCGCCACCGGGAAATCCGATCGCGGCCTCGCCCTGGCGCTCGCCCACCACCGCCTGACAGACCATTTCATCACCCTGCAAACCGCCGATCGCCACCCATCGAAACCCCACCCCGCCATGCTCCGCGCCGCCCTCGCCCAGGCCGGCGCCGCACCGCAAGACGCCGTCATCATCGGCGACACCGTCTTCGACATCACCATGGGCGCCAACGCCGGCGTCCGCGCCATCGGCGTCGATTGGGGCTATCACGACGCCCATGAACTGCTCGACGCCGGCGCCATCGGCGTCGCAGCCGACGCAGCGCATCTCCGGGCCCTCCTCGATGGTGCGGCGCCAAGGGACCTGACAGCATGACCGATAAACCCCCCGGCCCCATCCTCTCCCCCGCCGAGGCCAAAAAGCGCTTCCTGCTCTATTTCCTGCTCAAACTCACCGGCCTCGCCGCACTGTTCGGCGGCGTCCTCCTCGCCCGCGGCGGCATTTCCCTGCTCGCCGTCCTGCTGATCGCCGCCGGCGCCGCCACCCTGTTCGTGCGGCCAAAGCTGCTGGGCCTCACCACCCGGCCCGAAAAATGAAGCGCTTCTACACCGCCGCAACCGTCACCGGCGACGTGCCCCCCTTCGGCATCGCCCTCGATGCCCGCCCGGTGCGCACTCCCGCCCGCGCACCACTGGCTTTGCCCACCCGCGCCCTCGCCGATGCCATCGCTGCCGAATGGAACGCCCAAGGCCCCGAAATCCTGCCCCGCTCCATGCCGCTCACCGGCCTCTCCAATGCCGCCATCGACCATGTCGCCGGCAACCCCTCCGCCTTCGCCGATGGCCTCGCCATCTTCGCCGAAAACGAACTCCTCGCCTATCGCGCCGATGCCCCCGCCCCGCTGGTCGCCCATCAGGCCGCCGAATGGGACCCATGGCTGGCCTGGGCCCGCCGCCGCTATGACGTGGATTTCGTGTCTGTCGCCGGCATCATCCACCACCCGCAACCCGCGGCAACCCTCGCCCGCATCACCGCGGCCTATCGCGCCTTCGGTGCATTCCACCTCGCCGCGCTCAACCCCGTCGTCACCATTTGCGGCTCGGCCGTCATCGGCCTTGCCGTCGCCGAAGCGCAGATGGACGCCGCCACCGCCTGGGCCATCGGCCATCTCGATGAACTGTGGCAGTCCGAACAATGGGGCAAGGATCCACTCGCCGAAGCCGGGCACCGCGAGCGCCAGGACGAACTCGCCGCCGCCGTGGCAATGCTGCATTTGCTGGCCTGAA
Source organism: Polymorphobacter sp. (assembly GCA_031422995.1). Taxonomy (GTDB): domain Bacteria; phylum Pseudomonadota; class Alphaproteobacteria; order Sphingomonadales; family Sphingomonadaceae; genus Sandarakinorhabdus. Next base: position 7,988 of record JANPEP010000050.1, read on the forward strand.
GGACAGGCTTTACCTGCGCGCCGCCGCTGCTAAGCAAAGAACCGACTGGACGGGGAAGATCATGCTCAAGACACTCGAAGACCTTGAACAGCGCCGCGAAGCCGCCCGTGCCGGCGGCGGGCCAAAGCGCGTCGCGGCGCAACACGCCAAGGGCCGGCTGACGGCCCGCGAACGCCTCGACATCTTGCTCGATCCGGGCTCGTTCGAAGAACTCGACATGTATGTCGAACACAACTGCGTCGATTTCGGCATGGAGGAACAGAAATTCCCCGGCGATGGCGTCGTTACCGGCTCCGGCACCATCAACGGCCGGCTGGTCTTCGTCTTCTCCCAGGATTTCACCGTCTTCGGCGGCTCGCTGTCCGAACGCCATGCGCAGAAAATCTGCAAGATCATGGACATGGCCATGAAGGTCGGCGCCCCCGTCATCGGCCTCAACGACAGCGGCGGCGCACGCATCCAGGAAGGCGTCGCCTCGCTGGGCGGCTATGCCGAAGTGTTCCAGCGCAACGTGCTGGCCTCGGGCGTGGTGCCGCAGATCAGCCTGATCATGGGGCCATGCGCCGGCGGCGCGGTCTACTCCCCCGCCATGACCGACTTCATCTTCATGGTGAAGGATTCCTCCTACATGTTCGTCACCGGGCCCGATGTGGTGAAAACCGTCACCAACGAAATCGTCACGCAGGAAGATCTCGGCGGCGCCATCACCCATACCACCAAATCCGGCGTCGCCGATGTGGCGATGGAGGATGATGTCGACGCCCTGCTGCGCACCCGGCTGTTCTTCGATTTCCTGCCGCTGAACAACCGCGATGGTTCGCCATACCGCCCCAGCGCAGATGATCCGGCGCGTATCGAAGCCAGCCTCGACACGCTGGTGCCGCCCAGCGCCAACAAGCCGTACGACATGCACGAACTCATCCGCAAGGTGGCGGACGAAGGCGAGTTCTTCGAATTGCAACCCGGCCATGCCGGCAACATCATCATTGGTTTTGCCCGCATCGAAGGCCACACCGTCGGCATCGTCGCCAACCAGCCGATGGTGCTCGCCGGCTGCCTCGATATCAATTCGTCGAAAAAAGCCGCGCGTTTTGTCCGGTTTTGTGATGCCTTCTCCATCCCCATCGTGACGTTCGTGGACGTCCCCGGTTTCCTGCCCGGCGACGCCCAGGAACATAACGGCATCATCAAGCACGGCGCCAAATTGCTGTTCGCCTATGCCGAAGCCACCGTACCCAAGATTACCGTCATCACCAGGAAGGCCTATGGCGGCGCCTATGACGTGATGGCATCAAAGCACCTGCGCGGTGACTTGAACTATGCCTGGCCCACCGCCGAAATCGCCGTGATGGGTGCCAAGGGTGCGGTGGAAATCATCTTCCGCGGCAAAAGCCCTGAGGAAATCGCCGCCCGCACGGCGGAATATGAAGCCCGCTTCGCCAACCCGTTTGTCGCAGCATCAAAAGGCTTTATCGACGAAGTCATCATGCCGCATTCGACCCGCAAACGCATCGCCGTCGGGCTGCGCAAGCTGCGGACCAAAAAGCTCGAAAACCCATGGAAAAAGCACGATAATATCCCGCTATAAACATAGCCTCCGGCGGCTGGGGCCTTGGACCCAGACCCCATTCGCAACCCAGCTCCAGGTTCTCCCATGTGGCACAAGACCAACAAATCGGGTGCAGGGCCGCCGGCCCTGCCCGCCGGAGGCTCTTCCTGCTCCACAATGAGTCCCAAATGGCGAGGCTCGGTCCCAGCTCTCACCATCACAGCCCTTGCCCTCATTACCGCCTGCGCCCCCGAAGACCCGACCGCCGATGCCCGCCGGCTCGGTCTCGCCTTCTGCCGCGCCATTGAGGCGAATGAGGAACCCAGCGTCGAGGCGCTGATGACGCCAGTACTACAGGCCGGAATCACGCGGCTGCGCACCGCAAACCCGGCATTCCGCAAGGCCAATCCGGCTGACAGGCCCTTGCCGGGCGCCGGGCTGCGGTTGACCGGCCAAAACGATGCGACCGCGGATTGCACGCCAATGGCGCAAACCCCGGATCGCGTCACACTGAGCTATGCCCCCGCCTCAGGCGGCACAGGCTGGAAGGACCGTCTCGAATTGGTGCGCGAACCCGGCGGACGCCTGCTGATCGGCGATATCATTTTTGCACCCGATCATCAGCAACGTCTCAGCACGTGGATTGTACAGAAAGCCGACAGCAGCCGCTGAACATCCGGGCTTTTTTCCGACCGACGCGGGAACACCGGCAACAGGAGTTTCGACTCGCTCCGAATCATATTGCCAATGCCTGATTCGGCATCTTGCATTTTGCAACCAAATAGGTTATTAGTCTGTTATGGACATGACCTCTCTCGACGCGCCAGCCGCGCTCCCCGCCCCGCCATCCACCAGTCTAGATCCGCCGCTGCACCCGCGCGAGGGCGGCTGGGCCGTCGGCGTGCAGCGCGCCTTCATCGAGGCGCTCGCCGAATGCGGCTCGGTCACTGGCGCCGCCCGCGCCGTCGGCATGCACCCCTCCTCGGCCTATCGCCTGCGCGCCGCGCCCCATGGCCTCGGCTTTCGCGGCGCCTGGAATGCCGCGCTCACCATGGCCTATGCGCGGCTGCGCGAAGTCGCCTTTGATCGCGCCGTCAATGGCGTCGAACAACCGGTGTTTCAAGGCGGTGAACAGGTCGGCACCCGCATTGTCCACAGCGATCGCCTGCTGATGTTCCTGCTTGATCACGTCAACAAGGCAGTGCCCAGGCAGGACCGGCTTATCGGCGCCACCGCCGATGATCACATCCAAGATCATTTCGCCGTCGCTGTGGAGGCACTCGATGCGCCGCCGCTGCCGCCGCGTCACCGCGGCGGTAACCGCAGCAGTCCACGCCCGCCCCGCGCCACAACGCCGATGCCACATATCCCCTTCATCGCCAATCGTGCGGCAACGCCTGCGGCAAAACGCTTCGATCCCCACACCTGGCACCCCGATTCAGCTGTCGACTTGGTGTCGACTTCCGCGCCCCAGGCCGTAGAACCACGCCATGACTTATGAGATTTTCAAGTTTCTGCACATCACCGGCATCGTGATGTTGATGGGGAACATCACCGCGACGGCGATGTGGAAGCTGTTTGCCGATCGCACCGGGGACGCACGCATCATCGCCTTTGCCCAAAGGCTGGTGACGATCACCGATTGGAGCCTGACCTTCTGGGGCATCGTGCTGACCATCATCGGCGGCTATGGCGCGCTGTGGGTCGCGGGCATCGACCCATTCGGCGAACGCTGGCTGGTCTGGAGCCAGATGCTGTTCGTCATCGCCGGCTTGATCTGGCTGGGGCTGCTGGTGCCGATCCAGATACGCCAGGCGCGGGTGGCAAAGAGCTTTGCGGCCGGCGGCGCGGTGCCCGAGGGCTATCGGCGCGATTCCCGGCGCTGGATCGTCTGGGGGTTGGTGGGCACGGTGCCTTTGGTGGCAGCAACCTGGCTGATGGTGGCAAAACCGTTCTGAAAATCACGCGCAAGCGTCACATTCGCCGGACACGCAAAAAAAATGTCGCGCACGTTGCAACGCGGCAAGTCGTTCATTTCAGGCGCATATGAGAAAACGGTCTCCCACGCAGTGCGAACATAACAGTGTTAAATGACGGTTTGATGACAGTGGAGTCTTGATCATCGATCCAAAGGCGCGCAAATTTTCACCATTGGCCGTTGGGGGTGACGACCAGAGGGTGTGCCAAAGGGCAAGAAGGAGCTGAAAATGACAGGTTATTTCGTCCGGTCCATGGTCACAGCAGCCATGCTTGTCTCGGCTGTTCCGGCACTTGCCGAAGCCACATTTTGGTCGGCGCAGGTCAAGGTCGATTACAGTGGACTCAATCTGGCGTCGCCATCTGGCCGCCAGGCGTTCGACCATCGCATCGATGCCGCCATCCGCACCATGTGCGGGGCGCCGGTGTTCGGCACGCGTGACGAAGCCGAGGCGTTGCAGGCCTGCCACGTAGAAGCCCGCACGGCTGCGGAACCACAGGTCAAAGCAGTCCTCGCACGGGCAAATATGACGATGGCCTCGCGGAACTGACAGTCGCCACAGCTTGCGCCGAACGCCGTGGTGGGTAAGGGAGAAGCCCTGAGTGAATGGGGCCGGCCGTGTTCAAGAAAATCCTGATTGCCAATCGCGGTGAAATCGCCTGCCGGGTCATCCGATCGGCACGCACCATGGGCATCGCCACGGTGGCGGTGTATTCCGATGCCGACGCCAGTGCCCTCCACGTCACCATGGCAGATGAAGCCGTCCATATCGGCGCCTCACCGGCCAGCGAAAGCTATCTGGTCGCCGACAAGATTATCGCTGCCTGCCAGGCGACCGGTGCCGAGGCCGTACATCCCGGCTATGGCTTCCTGTCGGAACGCGCCAGCTTTGTCGAAGCCCTCAGCGCCGCCGGCATCGCCTTCATCGG
>JANPEP010000051.1:0-9218 GCA_031422995.1 Polymorphobacter sp.
CCCAATGAGCATCTGGGCCACCCTCGCCGGTGCCGCCGCGGGCCTCCTCCTCGGCGGCCCCTTGGGCGCGCTCGCCGGCGCCGCAACCGCCGGCGTCATCGATCTCACCGCTCGCCGCGCCGCCAATCCCGAACGCAAGCGCGTCGCCTTCACCATCGCCGCCATCGCGCTCGCCGCCAAAATGGCCCGCGCCGATGGCGACCCAAGCGCCGCGGAATTCGCCACATTTCAACGGCTTTTCCACGTTGAAGCGCCCGAATCCGAAAACGCCCGCCGCTTCTACGATCTCGCCAAACAATCCATGGCCGGCTTTGAAGCCTATGCCGAACAGGCCGCCACCCTCCTCGGCCCCGGCTCCCCACTGCTCGAAGATCTGCTCGACGCCCTCTGGCTCATCGCCGCCGTCGATGGCTTCCACCCCGCCGAACTCACCTATCTCGATCAGGTCGCCGCCCGCCTCGGCTTCGATCCCGCCCAGGCGGCGCAAATCCGTGCCCGCCACACGGGCCCCGCCGAAGACGACCCCTGGGCCATCCTCGGCGTCGCCCCCGGCGCCGATGCCGCCACGCTGCGCGCCGCCTATCACGCCCTCGTCAAACAATATCACCCGGATCGCCATCTCGCCGAAGGGATGCCCGCCGAATTCATCCGCGTCACCGAATCCCGCATGGCCGCGATCAACGACGCCTATGCCCGTGTCGCCGCGAAAGCGGGTCACGCCAACAAAAGCGCCACTGCGAAATGAAGCCCCGCCACCTCGCTCTCATCCTGCTCATCGATCTCGTCTGGGCCTTCAACATCGTCGCGGTAAAGCTCGCCGTCGAAGATGCGCAGCCGCTCACGGCCGTTGCCATCCGCTACGCCATCGTCCTCCTCGCCTGCCTGCCCTGGCTGCGCTGGCAACCCGGCCGCATGGGCACCATCCTCGTCACCGGCTTTGTCGCCGGCGCGCTGTTCATGGGCCTCGGCGGGCTCAGCTTCGCTCTGGCCGACAATGTCTCCGCCCTCGCCATCGCCGGGCAATTGGGCGTGCCCTTCTCGCTTCTCCTCGCCGTCGTCATCTACAAGGAACGCATCCGCTGGCCGCGCATCACCGCCGTCGCGCTCTGCTTCGCCGGCGTCGCCGTCATGGGCTTCGATCCCGCCATCGCGCATGAAAGCATCGCGCTCTGGCTCACCGTCGCCGCCGCCTTCGCCTGGGCCGCTGGCAACCTGTTGTTCCGCAATCTCAAGGGCATCAACGTCCTCACCATCCACGCCTGGCTGGCACTGGTCAGCGTCCCCATCCTCCTCGCCGCCAGTCTCGTCTTCGAACCCGGCGCGCTAGCCCATGTCCCGCACCTCAAGCCCAGCACCTGGGGCTGGCTCACCTATTCGGCGCTCGGCGCCTCGCTGCTCGGCCATGGCGGCATGAGCTGGCTGTTCCAGCGCTACCCCGTTTCCACCGTCTCGCCGCTCACTCTGCCCACGCCTTTGCTGTCGGTCGGCATCGCCGTCGCTGTCTTCGGCACCCCCATCACCCCGCAAATGGTCGCCGGCGGCATCCTCACCCTCATCGGGGTTGCCATCATCACGCTCCGCACGGCACAAAGCCGTGATCTGGAGCCATCATGATCATTTCGCGCCCAAGCCCCAATTTCGACACCCGCGGCCACCCCGTGTCGATGGTCGTCCTCCATTACACCGGCATGAAAACCGCCACCGAAGCCCTTGATCGCCTCACCGATACCGCCGCCAAGGTCTCCGCCCATTGGCTCGTCGCCGAAGACGGCCAGATCGTCCAACTCGTCGATGAAACCAACCGTGCGTGGCACGCCGGCAAGGCGTATTGGCGAGGGCTAACCGACGTCAACAGCGCCAGCATCGGCATTGAAATCGTCAACCCCGGCCACGAATTCGGCTACCGCCCCTTCCCCGATTTCCAGATGGACTCGGTCGCACACCTCGTCGCCGCCGCGCTGAAACGCTTCGCCATCCACCCCTCGAATGTCGTCGGCCACTCCGACGTCGCCCCCGCGAGGAAGGACGACCCCGGCGAACTCTTCGATTGGCCCCGCCTCGCCGCTGCCGGCCTCGCCACGCCCATCCCGACCGGCGGCATCGATCCCAACTGGACCGACCACGGATTCCTCGCGGCGCTGGCCCGCTACGGCTACGACATCACCGAGCCCAAAGCCACCGTCACCGCCTTCCAGCGCCGTTTCCGGCCCCGCAATATCGATGGCAATATCGACGCCGAAACCCGGACGATCCTTTACGGGCTGTCGGTTTCCACCTGATTGCCGCCATACCCAAGGAGCGCCACGTGCCGAACGAACAGGTCCTGATCGACACCGCCGACGGTGCATGCCCGGTCGGCGTCTTCACCCCGGCCGGCTGCGGGCCATGGCCGGCCATCATCTTCTATATGGACGCCGGCGGCATCCGGCCCGCCGTCACCGAAATGGCGCGGCGATTGGCGGGCGCCGGCTATGTCGTGCTGCTTCCCGATCTCTACTACCGCTACGGCGCCTATGGGCCCTTTGTCCCGGCTGAAGTCTTCGCCGGCGATTTTCGCGCCATCCTCGGTCCGTTGATCGCGACAACTGGCAACGACAAGGCCGCAGCCGACACCGGCGCCCTGCTCGCCTGGCTCGACAGCCGCGCCGATGTTGCCGGCCGCAGGGTCGGCGCGGTCGGCTTCTGCATGGGCGGCGGCATGGCGCTCGCCGCCGCCGGCACCTGCCCCGATCGCTTTGCCGCGGTCGCGAGCTTCCACGGCGGCAATCTGGCAACCGATGCGCCCGCCAGCCCGCATGTGTTCGCCGCCCGGCTCGAGGCCGAAATCTATATCGCCGCCGCCGAGAACGACGCCAGCTACCCGCCGGCAATGGCCGAGCGGCTGGAGGCGGCGTTGACGCAAGGCGGCGTCAACTGGCGCGCCGAAACCTATCCCGCCGCCCATGGCTGGATGAAGCCCGATTTTCCCGTTTATGACCATGCCGCCGCCGAACGCGGCTGGACGGCCATGCTCGCGCTGTTCGGCCGGACGCTGTCGCGCAAAACCTGATGCACCGGGCCGGCCGCTCTCCCGCCTGCGGGACCGGCGACCCACCGTCCCGGCGAGCGGACGCGGACGTTGCGTTATTCCAGTGGCGCCCCGCGTGACCGGATCACATAATATTTGGTATAGCCCTTGGTGTCCCAGGTTCCGCGCCACTCCGCCGGCAAGGTCACCGCATCGCCCGCCTCGATTTCGGTCACGTGCCCATCCGCCGAGGTCAGCGTCACCCCGCCCTTCACGAACAGCATGAACTCATCGACGCCATAATCCTTGTCCTTCCATTCGGCATGCCCCGGCCCCGCCTCGTACATGCCGCTCTCGAACTGCCGATCGCCGGTCATCAGGCTGATCGCATCGCGCGTGCCACCCTTTGCCACCACCCCTGGCCGCGCAAACACCGCACCCTTGGCCTCGGCAGCGGTTATCACCGACGGATGCAATGCGTCCGCGGCGCCGACCGGCACCGCCAGCAATCCCAACATCAAAATCAATGTCCGCATCGCAATTCTCACCTTCATGGCCGCAACCCCCGCCCCCGCGGCCCCACCTTCAACGCCCGCTGCGCCAAACCCGCAAACTCGCACAGCTCCGCCCGCGTCTCGCGCGGGTCGATAATCGATTCCACCCCGAAATGCTCCGCCGTCCGGAATGGCGATCGCACGCGCTCCAGCCGCGCCTTGATCTCCGCCAGCCGCGCCTTCGGGTCCTCGCTCGCCTCCAGCTCGGCGCGATACGCCGCCTCCAGCCCGCCCGAAATCGGCAAGGATCCCCAATCCCCCGATGGCCAGGCCAGCCGCCACCGCATCCGGTCCGCCGGTGCATGGCCGCTTCCCGCCATGCCATAGGCCTTGCGCAATATCACTGCACACCACGGCACCGATGATTGATATATCGCAGCCAACGCTCTGGAACCCCAACGGATTGTCCCCTCATCCGCGGCGCGCCGCCCGATCAGGAACCCCGGATTGTCAACCAGATGCACCACCGGCAAATGGAATGTATCGGCCAGATCGACCATCCGTTCGACTTTGCGCGCCGTCGCCGCGGTCCACAAACCCCCCAGGCTTTCGGGGTTCGATGCAATCACCGCCACTGCCCAGCCATCCAGCCGCGCAAATCCCGTCACCACCCCCAGGCCCCACTCCCGCCCGATCTCGAACCACGAATCCCGGTCGACAACCGCCTCCACAATCGGCCGGATCGGATACAGCTTGCGCCCATCACGCGGCACCGCCGCTGCCAACCAATCCTCACCCTTGCGGCGCTTGTCCTTCACCGGGCCACGGGCGGGCAACTCATCCACCGAACTCGGCAAGTACGACAAGAACCGCCGCAACCGCACAAACGCCTCGGCCTCGGATGCCACCCGGTCATCCACCGCGCCATTCTTGGCGTGGATATGCGCCCCGCCCAGTTCCTCCTTGGTCCGCGTCTCGCCTGCCGCGGCCACCACCGGCGGCCCTGCCACGAACATCTGGCTCACGCCCTCCACCAGCAGCGAATAATGCGCCATCACCTGCCGCCCGGCGCCCAGCCCGGCAACCGGACCAAGGCCAAGCGCCACCACCGGCACATTCGCCATATTCTCGACCATCACCTCCCACCCCGGGATCTCCGGAATATAGGTATGCCCCATCGTCTCCAGCGTCCGCACCGATCCGCCGCCGCCAGTGCCCTCGATCATGCGGATCAGCGGCATCCGATATTCGCTTGCCATCCGCTCGGCATCGGTCAGCTTCCTGTGCAGGCTCGCATCCGCCGCCCCGCCGCGTACCGTGAAGTCATCCGCCGTCAACACCACCGGCCGGCCATCGACCGTTGCGCGCCCGAACAGGAAATTCGCCGGCTGGAACGAGATCATCTCGCCTTCCTCGGCATAGGCGGCAAAGCCCGCCAAGGCGCCGACCTCGCGAAAACTGCCCTCATCGGCCACCGCGGCAATCCGCTCGCGGGCGTTCATCCGCCCCATCTCGCGTTGCTTGGCCAGCTTGGCCTCGCCCCCCATCAACAGCGCCGCCGCCCGCCGCCGCGCCAATTCGTCAAGTTCGGGGGTCCATGTCATGCCATCAGCTTAACCTCGCCCGGCCCAAAGAACAGCTTTGTCCCAGAAGCCATTGTAAAACCATCGCATACCAGTCCTTGATATGGGTGTATCAACACCATATCACTCAATAAAATATCATATTTACAATATGTTACGCCTAATTCATCCACGCCTCGGTTCGCCCCGTGCCTGTCGAGAAAATTCCCCGTCCCGCAAAGCCCTGCATCGTTCGGAACTGGCGAAGCCCGGCATCGCAACCCCAACGCAGATCGCACCGGCCAAACGCGACTCATCAAAAGGGTTTACAAATTCCTGCCAAAAACGCTCCGATCGGTCCTGCCGCTTCGAAAATACCGACATGACTCGCCACCACGTCCAAACGCGGGCGAGTTCGCGCAATTCTGTTGCTTGAACGCCCCGGCACCGTCGGCCGATTCACCTTCCCATCGTCATTTCGGTGTCGCAACAGACCGAAAGCGCGAAATCCCGCAGGTACATTGCACCCATGCATAATTGGGAAAGCCTTTTCAAAACAGTTTGTTAATCTTGTCGCAGCGACCCTTCGACGCTGGCGCCCGATGCAAATGCGCGCATCTCCATCCAAAAGGTTGCTTCACAAACAAATTTCGGCGAAAATGCGTAGTGGTTTGATGTTCAGATCAAACCATGTGCAGAGGCAGGTCGACTATGCGCGTCGAATTTTGCGAAGATATGGCGGATGGCCTTGACATTGCGGCGCCGGCGAGGTGCCGTGTTGCGGTGACAACACGCCCACCTCCCTTGCCGGTCGAAATGGCCCTGTTGACCGATGGTCAGCGGGATTGCCTGCGCCTGGTCTATCGTCACATGACATCAAAGGACATCGCCCGCGTCCTCGGCGTGTCGCCCCACACCGTCGACATGCGGCTGCGCACCGCCATGAAGACCCTGGCTGTCGGCAGCCGGATCGAAGCTGCCCGCCTGCTTGTCCATGAAGACGCTGCCAACGGCCTTGGCTTCGATATGCCCGGTGCAGACATGCTGCCCGAAGGTTATCAGTCGTTGATATATCACGCACCGGATGTTGCTCCGGGGCCGGAAACGCCGACATTGGCATCACCGGCCTCAAGCAGGAGTGACGACAGTGCCCATCACGATCAACTCTCCCGCTTCAGTCCGGATGTCGGTCTGCCCGCCAGCGGCCCTCCCCGTCTGGCGGGCACATCGGTGCCCTACGAAACGCATCCATCCAGTTGGACGGGTGCCGCAGCCACAGAATCTGGCGCCGGCACCCGTCCTCTGGCCGGATCGCGGCCATGGGGAAAAAAGAATGATCTCTCGATCGGGGCTCGCCTCGGTTGGATCCTGTTCATTGCCATCGGTTCTGCACTGGCGTTCGGCTCCATATTGGCCGCCCTCGCCGCGCTGAAGACCCTGCTCTAACGCTTCCGGACGATGGTCGTCCGGAAGGACGACAACCAGCGTGCCCATTGGCACGCCACGGAAGGATTTTGCCCATGATCGCTCAGACCCGCATCGCCGCCAACGAACTCGCCACCAAGCTGATCGCCGCTGAAGCCGCCATCGATGCAGCTGTCGCCGCCGTCGCTTCGCTCACCGCCACGATGCCGCTCGCCAGCCAGCAGGCAAATGTCGGCATGCACGTCGGCCACGAAGCCCTGATGCACGCCATGGAATCCTGCCAGATGCTGGTCAAGGCCCGCTCCAACATGATCCGCACCCACAAGGCGCTTGCTGTCGCCCAACATGAAGTCGGCCTCGGCGCCGTCAACTTCATGGGCGACTGCCCAACATCGGCTTCTGCCGAAGCACCACAGCGCCACCTCGCTGCCGTCGCCGCCTGATCAATCGGGCGGCCGCAGACAGCTGCGCACTGAACGGCGCTGATACCTGTCCGCAGTCGCCCTCTCCCGCAAAGAGGAGGGCATGATATGTTACTGAATCTTCTTGGGCTGACCGCTCTGGTCAGCGCCGCGCTGTTCGCGTGGAAATGGGGTGGCTTCGATGAACGGATTGCCGCATTCGGCTTCGTCGCGTCGACCGTCATCACCAAATTCGCGACGCTGAACAACTATGGCAACACCGAAATCGGTGTGCTGCTGGTTGATGCAATGCTGCTCTGCGGGTTGCTCATCCTGGCGCTGCGCAGTGATCGCTTCTGGCCAATGTGGGCGGCCGCGTTTCAACTCATCGGCGTCACCGTCCATGTCGCCAGCATGACCGAAACCGGCAATTTCGCCTGGGCCTATGCTGTCGGCCTGATCTTCTGGTCCTACCCGGTGCTCATCGCCCTCATGGCTGGCACCTGGCTGGAGGCGCGCTACCGGCGCACCTGAACGGCACCCCGGCGGTCGCTGAACCGGCCGCCGGGAGCGTTTGACCCGACAGGGGTGGTGGACAATCTCCACCACCCCGTTCGCGCGCCCATGGTGTGTCCGCGGCCTATCGGTTGGCGCACAGCACATCCGCCAGCACGTTCCGGCCATTGATGGTCAACTGCATATAATTCTTCATCACCCGCCACCCGGCATAGGCGCAAAACCGCTCCGCCGTCGCCGTGGCGCAATTCGCCGATCCATTGCCGTTCGGGCAGGCTTCCACCCGCTGCCGCCCGATCTCCGGCGCCGGCCAAAATTGCGCCGCAGTGCCGCGCAGCGTCTGTCCACCCACCGGCCCGATCCAGCTGCCCCCACTGCCGCCGCCGGCGGATTGCGGCGCCACAGACCGCACCGCGTTGCGCAGCCCCAGGTCACGCTGGCTGTCCGGGTAACTCGAATTGGCATACAGGCAGCGCCCACGCAGATTGGTGTCCGGGCATATCCGCCAAACCCCTTCCGCCTTCACCGATCGCACCTGAAACGGTATCCGCACATTATTCTCGGTGGTCCGGAACGTGATCGCCGCCCCGCCAAACCCCTGCCGCTCGAAAAACGTCACCGTCCCCTGCCCCTGCCCCGGAATCACCACCCGCGCCTCCGGCGCCTGTGCCGCCACCGGCCCCGCCAGCACGGCCAACGCCGCAATCGTCATCCGCAAGCCATTCATCGCACGCACTCCTTCTGCCAAGCCCGACCAGAATGCCCAACCCGCTCCCGCGCGGCAACCTGAACAATTGCCCCGGCGCCTGCGGCACCCTATCTCTGTGCTATCTTGCGATATGCGAACAAATATGGAACATAGCTCGTCATGCTGACTCACATAAGCGTACGCGGCGCCCGCGAGCACAATCTCAAGGGCGTCGACGTCGATCTCCCCAAGAACAGCCTCACCGTCATCACCGGCCTCTCCGGCAGCGGCAAATCCAGCCTCGCCTTCGATACCATCTACGCCGAGGGTCAGCGTCGCTACGTCGAATCGCTCTCCGCCTATGCCCGGCAATTCCTCGAACTCATGTCGAAACCCGATGTCGACCATATCGAGGGTCTCTCCCCCGCCATCAGCATCGAACAGAAAACCACCTCCAAGAACCCGCGCTCCACCGTCGCCACCGTCACCGAAATCTACGACTATATGCGGCTCCTCTGGGCCCGCGTCGGCATCCCCTATTCGCCCACCACCGGCCTCCCCATCACCGCCCAAACCGTGTCGCAAATGGTCGATCGCGTCATGGCCCTGCCCGAAGGCACCCGGCTTTTCCTGCTCGCCCCCATCGTCCGCGGCCGCAAGGGTGAATACCGCAAGGAACTCGCCCAACTGCAAAAGGACGGCTTCACCCGCGTAAAAATCGATGGCGCCTTCCACGATATCGACGAAGCCCCCGCTCTCGACAAGAAATACAAGCACGACATCGACGTCGTCGTCGATCGCATCGTCGTGAAGGAAGGCCTCGAATCCCGCCTCGCCGAAAGCTTCGAAACCGCCCTCAAACTCGCCGAAGGCCTCGCCATCACCGAAGCCGCCGACGCACCCGAAGGCGAAGCCCCCGAACGCATCACCTTCTCCGAAAAATTCGCCTGCCCCGTCTCCGGCTTCACCATCGCCGAAATCGAACCCCGGCTGTTCTCCTTCAACGCCCCGCAAGGCGCCTGCCCCGCCTGCGACGGCCTCGGCGAAAAACTCCTCTTCGATGAAGACCTCATCGTCCCCAATCACGCCCTCACCATCGACAAGGGCGCCGTCATGCCCTGGGCC
>JANPEP010000052.1:0-16055 GCA_031422995.1 Polymorphobacter sp.
GTCGCGATGAACAACTGCCGCGCTCCCGCTGCTCGCCCATCGGCAAACAAGGTCCCCGGCGCCGATCGATCCCCCGCCGGGCCCGCCTCGGGCAACACGCCCAGGTTGCCGCAATCCTGCACCGACCGTCCAAAACCATAGGCAAACAACGGATCATATCCCGCATCACCAATGTTCAGCACCACCTGATCGGCTCGCCGCGGCCAGGAATAGGGCAATTTCCCGGTAAAATCCGCCTTGCCAAACACCAGGTCGGCAATGCCGCCGCCTTCCGAACCCGGCAACCATGCTGCAACGAACGCCGTCGCCGCATTCAACTCACGGTTTACCCACAATGGCCGCCCCGAAAGGAACACCGCCACCACCGGTACCCCCGCTGCCCGCAACCGCTGCATCATCGCCAGCGTGTCGCGCGTATCGTTGAACGCAACATCGGCGCGGTCGCCCTGAAACTCGGCATAGGGATCTTCACCAAACACCACGATCGCTGCGTCCGGCTTGCTTGCATATCGCCCATCAACCGCCAGTTCCGCCCGCCCGCCACCGGCACGCACTGCGGCCTCGATGCCCTTCCAGATCGATTCCGCCTTGGGAAAATGCTCCGGCCTGGTGCCGGTGCCCTGCCATGTCAGGGTCCAGCCGCCGGCTTGCTTGGCCACATTGTCGGCGCCATCGCCCGCCACCAGAATCTTGGCACCCGGCCGCAATGGCAACAACCCACCATCGTTCTTCAACAGCACCAGCGACTTGCGCACCGCTTCCCGCGCCAGGGCACGATGCTCGGCCGATGCCAGCCTGGACCAATCGCCGGCAAACGCCCGCGTCGATGGCCGCCCGGCCTCGAACACCCCGGCCCGGATCTTCACTCGCAACACCCGGCGCACCGCATCATCCAGCCGCGCCATCGGCAAGGCGCCGCTCTTCACATCGCCCAGCGTGTTCTTCCACAAATCCTTCCAGCTGTCGGGCGCCATGAACAGGTCCAGCCCGGCATTGGCTGCTGCCGGGCAATGGCTGACGGTGCAACCCGGCACCTGGCCATGGCCGTTCCAGTCGCCGACGATGAACCCGTCAAAGCCCCAGCGTTCCTTCAACACGCCGGTCAGCAAGGATCGGTTGCCGTGCAGCTTCACACCGTTCCAGCTCGAAAATGATGCCATCACCGATTGCACCCCGGCTCGCAACGCGGCGGGATATCCGGCGGCATAAATGTCGCGCAATTCGGCTTCGCTCGCTTGCGTGTCGCCCTGGTCCTTGCCGCCCACCGTACCGCCATCGCCGGCAAAATGCTTGGCGGTGGCGATGATGTGCGGCCCTTTCAACCAATCGGCTGCGCCAATCCGCCCCTGGAATCCTTCAACATAGGGCCCGGCAAAACTGGCGGTGATCTCCGGGTGTTCGCCAAAGCCCTCATAAGTCCGGCCCCAGCGATCGTCGCGCACCACCGTCAGTGTCGGCGCAAACGTCCAATCCAGCCCCGTTACCCGCATCTCCAGCGCAGTCGCCGCGCCGATGCGGCGCACAAGCTCGGGGTCACGCGTCGCGCCCAACCCGATATTGTGCGGAAACAGTGTCGCGCCGACCACATTGTTGTGGCCATGCACCGCGTCGCTGCCCCAGATTGCCGGTATCCGGATCAAATTGCCATTGGCCCGCATCGACGCATCGTAAAAGGCATCGGCCGCTTTCAACCATGCACTCGCCGGCGCAAATTCATCATTGCCGGGGCTGGAATTGCCGCCGTTGAACACCGATCCCAAATGATATTTGTAAACATCCTCGGGCGTGATGCTGCCCAGGTCGCCCTGGATGATCTGGCCAACTTTCTGCTCAACGGTCATCGCTGCCAGCAACCCGTCGATCCGCGCTTCCACGGCCGGGTCGCGTGGCACCGGCGACACGGCTGCGGGCCAGTTCGCCGGGTCGGCAACCGCCGAACCCGATGCAAGCGTCGCCGTCGCAGCCAATGATGCCGTGGACGCCACTGCGGCAAGCAGCACCGTCCGTCGCAACCCGCGCATCATTGTTTGCCGAACCACCAACACCGATTCTTCCCCTGCGCTCTCTTTATGGAAACGCTTCCATAAAATTTGCGTGAAGGGCCGCCGGTGTCAAGGCAAATTTGTTACGCTTGTGTTTTCAAGGTGTTGGCGCGGCCGTCAGGCAACACAACCGCCACGGGCCGCGCTGCCGCCAATGTCGATCCGCGCACGATCAATTCATGCTCCAAACGCAATCCGGCGGTCTCCGTGGCGTCAATCAACATCTTCGCCGCTGCATATGCCAACGCCCGGCTTGGTTGGCGGATCGTCGTCAATGGTGGCCACACCAGCCGCGCCAGATCGGTATCATCGAACCCGGCAATCGCGACATCATCGGGCACCGCCAGCCCCAGTTCATGCGCCGCCGTCAACACGCCGGCGGCCATATCGTCGTTGCTGGCAAAGATCGCCGTCGGACGGCGCGCCCCGCGCAACATCGTCCGCCCGGCTTCATAACCGGACTGGAAATCAAACTGCCCCTGGATCACCCATTGCGGCTCTTCCGGAATCGCGTGCCGCGCCAATGCCCGCCGAAACCCCGATAGCCGCTGCCCGCTCGAAACATGGTCCGGATGGCCGATGATGAACCCGATCAGCCGATGCCCCAGCCCGACAAGATGGTCGGTCACTTCCTCGGCCGCCACTTCGTCATGCATGTAAACATAGGGCGAAATCGACAGGTCGGCACCCGGTGCAATCCGCACAAACGCAATTCCCCGGCGTTGCAATTCGGCTATCACCGCCGCCGAATCCGATACTGGTGGCGACAGGATCACCCCGTCCAGATGCGTCTCGTCCAACAAACCGGCAATTTCGGCACCGATGTCAGGGTTGGTCACATCACATTCCTGAAACACCACCCGAAACCCGCGCTCCACGCAATGCGCCCGCGCTCCGCTCTGGATATTATATATGTAATAAGGGCTTGGGTTGTCATACAGCAGCGCGATCTGAAATGATTTCTGCCCTGCCAGCGCCCGCGCCGCCACACTGGGCCGAAATGCCAGTTCGGCAATCGCCGCTTCCACGCGATCGCGCGTCTGCACCTTCACATAAGGTTCTTTGTTCAACACCCGCGACACGGTCGTCACCGAAACGCCTGCCAAGATGGAAACCTCCTTGATCGTGCTTCGCATGGCCCCATTTTCCCGGTCGATGCCCATATATGTCCGAATTCCGGTTCCGACCAACAGCATTTGGCGCCACAGTTGATTTCAACAGGCCTCGCAATCCGCCATGCTCGTCAATGCCGCGAACAACCGCAAACCCGCCGCCACCCGTCACAAATGCCAAGAAATCGCCGAGGCCCACCGATGACCAACACCCCGCTTCTCGCCGGAATCGAGCTCGGCGGCACCAAGGCAATGGCGCTTCTGGCCTGCGGCGACACCATTATCGACAGCCTGCGCCTGCCCACCACCAGCCCCGGCTCCACGCTCGCCGCACTCGAATCCTGGCTCGCCGCCGCCGCCGATCGCCACGGTGCCTTCGCCGCACTCGGCATCGCCAGTTTCGGGCCGCTCGGCCTTCACCCCGGCCGCCCTGGCCACGGCTGCATCACCACCACTCCCAAACCCGGCTGGTCGCACACCGACGTCCTCCATCGCTTCGCAGCACGCTTCGGCGTTCCCACCGGCTTTGATACCGATGTCAACGCTGCGGCCCTTGCCGAAGGCCGCTGGGGCGCCGCGCGCAACGCCAGCGTCCATATCTACCTCACCATTGGCACCGGCGTCGGCGCCGGCATCGTCGTCGATGGCCGCCCCGTCCACGGCCTGCTCCACCCCGAAATCGGCCATATCCGCATCCGCCGCCGCCCCGGCGACGATTTCCCCGGCGCCTGCCCCTTTCACCATGATTGCGCCGAAGGCCTCATCTCCGGCCCGGCACTCGCCCTGCGCACCGGCACAAACGCTACCCGTCTCCCCGCAGGTGATCCCGTCTGGCCTGGCTATGTCGCCGATCTCGCCGAACTCCTCACCACGCTCATGCTCACCGTCTCGCCCGATTGCATCCTCATCGGCGGCGGCGTCGGCCTGGGCCAGCAACATCTGCTCCCGGCGCTGCGCGTCGCCGTGGAGGCCCGGCTCGGCAACTATCTCCCCGATGCCCTGCCACTCCTGCGCGCCGAACTCATCCGCGCGCCGCTGCTTGGCGAAAATGCCGGCCCCCTCGGCGCCATCGCCCTCGCTGCGGATGCCCTTGCCGGCCCTTAAGATCCGGCAAAATGCCCATGGGACGCATCGGCTTCGCCCCGTGCGCCACGCATCAGCAGCGTCGCCATCGGCGCAGCATCCCAGCTGCCCGAAGCCGGCACCGTCATCGTCCAATCATACACCGCCAACCGATGCGCAATCTTCCACACCCCGTCGCGCCGTGTGAACCGATCCAGATACCGCCCGGCGGCGAACATCTCCTCGCCACCTCCCGCCGCATCCAGGCTATGCTGCGCAACAAAATAGGCTTCCCCCCGCGCGTCATCGCCGTCCGGCCTGATCAGGATATTGGTGATATTGTGCTGCGTGCGCGTCATGCCCTGCAACATCGGGATGACGGCCGCTATGAACGTGTCGATATCGCCCTTGATGATGCCATGGTCATCGGTCGCATCGGGGTGATAACATTCGGCAATCAACCTCGCATCACACCGGTCAATCGCCCGCGCCAGCGTATAAACCAGCTCGATACAATCCTGCTTGTCGAGCAACGCCGCCATCCGTGAATCGTTGTCAGCGGTCATGTCGGCGACCAGTCATGCTCGCCCGCCCATACCAGCAACGGCGTTGGCCGCACCGCCATCACCGCCAGCACCGGGCGCAAATCAACCACCAGCGGGCTGACGGACTGGGCATTGTACCACCGGTAAAATTCGGCAATCCGGTCATAAATGCTGCCCGGCTCGAATTTTTCCGAACCCGTCACCAGCTTGCTCATGCTGCCGGCAAATTCATCGGGATGCAGGCTGCGGAACGTCACCGGCCGGCCGATCGCCGTGCTCAACCGCGCCGCCACCTCGTCACCCACCAGCGCCTCGGGCCCGCCCACCAGATACTGCCGCGCCGGGGCCGCCAGTTCATAGGCCGCAATCATGTATGCCGCGATGTCATCCTGCGAGACCCAGGAAATCCGCAGGTCGGGCTTGCACGGATAGGCAAAGACGCCGTGGTTGACGACTGCAGGCTTGGCCCACACCCGCACGATATTGTCCATGAACACCGCCGATCGGATGAACACGCACGTCACTCCCGATGCCTCCAGCTCGCGCTCGATATCGCGCCGGCCATCATGTGCCGAAAGCCCCAGGTCGGTGTCCATCACCACGCAACTCGTGTGAAACACGATCCGCCCCAGCCGCGCCTTCTTCGCCGCCTGCGCAATCCCGCGGCCCATCATCACGGCATAGGCGCGGTCAAAGGTAAACGGCAGGTGCATCACAATCCCGTCGGCCCCTTGCGCCGCCGCATCAAGGCTGGCCTGGTCATCAAAATCGGCGGCCACCGCCTCCACCCCCGGATACCGCGCCACCGGAAACTTCGCCGGCTCGCGCGTCGCCGCCCGCACCCGGTATCCGCCCGCCAGCAACCGGTTCAACAAGGCATGGCCCTGGTCACCCGTGGCGCCGAACACCAAAATCGTCTGCATCACGCCGCTCCCTTGTCATTTGCCGCCGCTGCCGCGCGTCCCGTCAACCAGCCATAGGTCAACGCTGGCCCCAATGTGCCGCCGGCACCGGCATAAATCCCGCCCGTCGGCGCCGCCATCACATTGCCCGCCGCATACAGGCCGGCAATCACTGCACCATCATGCCCCAACACGCGCCCCACATCATCGGTCCGCGCCCCGCCGTTGGTGCCCAATACCCCCATGTGCAGCGGCACTGCATAAAATGGCCCCGCCACCAATGGCCCCAATGTTGCCAGCGCGCCGGCCTTGCTGCGGTCACCATAAAACCGATCATATTCGCTCTCGCCGCGCCCGAAATCCGCATCCTTGCCGGCCATGGCACCGTCGTTGAACCGCGCCACCGTTGCTGCCAGCGCCTCGGCCGGCACCCCGATCCGCCCCGCCAGCGCCTCCAGATCGGGCGCCATCACCATCCATCCGGGCACCTCGCCTCCCGGCATCGCCGTCGCAACCGCATTGCGCTGCTTGTATGTGTCATCAAACACCAGCCAGGCCGGCGTGTTGGCATAGGCATAGCGCCCCGGATCAAAGGCATGAAACGCCCCGGCAATCGCCGAATAATTCACCGCTTCATTGCAGAACCGCACACCGCCGCCATTGATGATGATGCTGCCCGGCAACGTCCGCTCGATCAAAACCGGCACGGAGCGCGGGCTGCCATCATCCCAGCACTCTTCCGTCACGATCGTCGGGCACCACCACGCACTCGTCATGTTGCCCAGCGCGGCACCGGCCGCCATCATCATCGTCAATCCGTCGCCGGTATTGGTCGGCGGCGACGCCGGAAACGCCATCGGACCTCTCAGAAAGCACCGGGAAAGGTCCGTATTCCACTCGAATCCGCCGGTGGTGACGATCACCCCGCGATGCGCCAGCAGCCGATCGCCGCGTGCCAAGTCCACGCCAACAATCCGATCGCCCTCGCGTGCCAACCCGGCCACACGCATCTCCAGCCGGATATCCACTCCCGCCGCCAGGCACGCCTCCAAAAGCCCGGCCACCAATGACTGCCCAAACCCACGCTCGTCGCGCGCCATCCGTGCCGCCATCACTTCTGGCGCCGGCATCGTCGTCGCCCCGCCCAGCGGCGTTTCGGCCACCGTCACCGGATACGCCGTCGCCACCGCTACCCGGTCGCGCCATTCACCCAACTCGACATAGGGGAACAAGCCGCTGTCCAGCGCCCGTCCGCCCTGTGGCCGCGCTCCCGGCCGGCCGATATAATAATCCGGATACCCCTTCAGCGGCGCAAACGTCACCCGGCTGTTCGCCTCGATGAACCGCACCGCGTCGGCGGCATGATCCACAAACCCCGCCAGCACGTCCTGGTGCAAATCCCCGCCCTCCAGCGCACTGAAATACGCCATCGCCGCCTCCCGGTCATCGGCATCGCCCGCATCGATATGGTCGTTCATCGGCGCCCACACGATCCCGCCCGATACCGCTGCGGTGCCCCCCAATCGCGCGGCTTTCTCCAGCAAAATGACCGCGGCACCGGCCTTTGCCGCCGCCAATGCCGCCATCAGGCCGGCGGCCCCGGCTCCGATAATGATCACGTCCGCGGCCGGCGCTGGCAGCATCGCAGGTCCCCTCCATCTTTCGCCCGGAGGAAATACCCAATGCGCCTCCGCGTGCACCTCTCCATATCTCTACCTAATCAATCCGTGCAGTTGTCTGTTGGCCCCAGAAGGCAATTAATGATGGCAGTGCAAATCTGTCCGCACCCAATTCGGCGCATCAAGCAGCCGGACGCGGACTCGGGGGGGAACGCTTATGGTCATGAAGGCTTCACACACAGGCTTCGCAGCATCGCTTCGGGTTGCCCTGCTCTGCGGCATCGCCGCCTCATCCCAGGCCGCCTTCGCCCAGACGCCATCGCCAACCACCGCCGCTGCCGCACCTGTAGTGGACGGCCTCGACGAAATCGTCGTTACCGCCCGCTTCCGCAATGAAAATCAACAGGATACGCCGCTGTCGGTCACCGCGATCGATTCGGCCGTGCTGCAAAAATTCGTCGTCGTCGACGTGCAAAGCATTCAACGCTTCCTGCCCAACGTCCAACTCAGCCGCATCAATTTCGCCGGCAACGCACTGGGTGCCTCCATCCGCGGCATCAGCTTCGCCGATCTGGAAAAAACCTTCGATCCCGCCATCGGCGTCGCCATCGATGGCGTCTTCCTTGGCACCAACACCGGCGGCAACGTGGATTTCGTCGATGTCGAATCGGTCGAAGTGCTGCGCGGTCCCCAGGGCACGCTTTATGGCCGCAACACCGTCGGCGGCACCATCAGCGTCCGGCGCACCCGGCCAACCGGCGAACTCGGCGTAAAGCTGCATGGCCGCTACGCCAGCTTCAACACCTATGATCTTGATGCCGTCGTCAACCTGCCCAAGATTGCCGACATCTTCTCGGTCAAACTGTTCGGCTTGAAACGCAATTCGGATTCCTTCACCAAAAATCGCTACACCGGAGATCGCGAACCCGGCCGCGATTTCTACAACGTCGGCGGCTCCGTGCTCGCCGAATTCGGTGAAAACACCACCGTGCTGGCATCGGTCGACTACCAGCATGATGACAGCTTCTATCCCTCGATCATCAACCTGACCAAGGCCAATGGCATCCCCTTCGGCGCTGGCGGCACCATCTGCGATTTCACCAATGCCATCGGCTTTGGCGATCTCGCCTGCGACACTCAGGGCGTCATCAAGCAACGCGCCGAAGACTTCAAGATTGCCAACACCAGCATCCCGTTCTCCAGCTCGATGGACGGCTGGAACACCTCGCTGGAAATCAATTCCAAGATCGGTGACTGGGCGCTCACCGCCATCACCGGCTATCGCAACACCAACGATGCAATCCTTGAAGAAAACTCCGGCACCCCGCCACTGGCGCTCGGCCCCGGCGTGCTGGTGCCGCTGTTCGTCGCTGCGCGTGATCAAAGTTACAAGCAGTTCAGCCAGGAAATCCGCATCGCCGGTGACATCACCGACTGGATGGATCTCATCGCCGGTGTCTATTACCTCCACACCGACTATAAAATCGGCCCCGGCCTCAACAATGTCGGCACACCCGGCACGGCCTTCCTGCTCAATGGCCCCATCCAGAATTTCACGGCGGCTCAGAAACTCGATTCCTACGCCGTCTTCCTCGAATCGATTTTCAAGCTCAGCGACACGGTCCGCCTGACCGTCGGTGGCCGCTACACCACCGAAACCAAGAAATTCTCGGTCACGCAGGTCAGCGCCCCGGCCTTCACCGCGGCCGATGATGCCACCTTCAGCGATCCGACCGGTCGCGTCATCATCGATTGGAAACCCGATGAGGACATGATGCTCTATGCCAGCTGGTCGCGCGGTTTCCGCTCCGGCGGTTTCAACGGTCGCGCCACGTCGGCAACGTCCATCGGCCCCTATGATCCGGAAACCGTTGACAGTTTCGAAGCCGGCATGAAGGCCGATTTCGCCGATGGCAAGATCCGCTTCAACCCCACTGTGTTCTGGGCCGAATACAACAACAAGCAGGAAGAAATCCTGCGCGCCAGCGGCACCGCCACCGAAACCATCGTCCAGAACGCCGCTTCGGCCCGCATCCGCGGCATCGAAATCGAATTCCAGGCGCGCCCGATCAAGGAACTGCTGTTGCGCGCTTCGGGCGGCTATCTCGACGCCAAATACAAATCCTTCGAAATCCCCGATCTTGCCAACCCCGGCACCAACATCGACGTTGCGGCGCTGCGCAATTTCCGCCGCGCCCCCAAATTCTCCTTCAACCTCGGCGCCGACTACACGCTCGCGGTTTCCGACAATGACGACATCAATTTCGCCTTCAACTATTCCTGGATCGACGACATCACCACCTCGCCGATCAAGGACAAATCGGGCGACAAGCGCGATGTCATTCCCGCCTATGGCAGCCTCGATCTCACCGTGGCGCTGCTCCACACCGGCCAACAGCTCAAGAACCTGCGGGTCAGCGCCTATGGCCGTGATCTGCTGCACGGTGGCGGTCGCCTGAACAACAGCCTCGATGCCGGCGTCTTCTGGTTCGGCGTCGTCTCGCCCCGCCGCGAATTCGGCGTCGAAGCGACCATCAACTTCTGAACAAAAGGCCCAACATGACTCGTCTCGCCGGCAAGGTTGCACTCATCACCGGCGGGGCAAAGGGCCTTGGCGCTGCCGACGCCCGGTTGTTCGCGGCCCAGGGCGCCACCGTCGTCGTCACCGATGTCGATGTCGCCGATGGGGAAAAGGTCGCCGCTGAAATCGGCGGCCATTTTCACTGCCTCGACGTCCGCAACGAATCCGAATGGCAATCGCTCATCGCCGCTGTCATGGCCAAGCATGGTCGGCTCGATATCCTCGTCAACAATGCCGGCGTCGTCGAAATTGGCTCGCCCGAAACCATCACCGCCGAAAGCTATCGCTTCGTCATGGCCGTCAGCCTCGATGGCACCGTCTGGGGCTGCAAATACGCCATCCCCGCCATGCGCGCCGGCGGCGGTGGTTCCATCGTCAACATGGCCTCCATCGCGTCGATCCAGGGCGAACCCTATGTTGCGGCCTATTGTGCGGCAAAGGGCGGCATCGAAGCCTATACCCGCGCCGTCGCGGTTTATTGCGCCCAAGGCAAGATGAACATCCGCTGCAATTCGGTGCACCCTTCGGGTATCGACACGCCGATGGTGCGCTCGATGCCCGAAAAAGTCGCCGATGCCGCGCTGCCACCGCTGGGTGACCAGGGCCAGGGCGCTGGCCTCAACCCCTTGGGCGTACCCCAGGACATCGCCCATATGGTCCTCTACCTCGCCTCGGACGAATCGCGCTTCGTCAGCGGGCAAGCCTTTGTCATCGACAACACCGCCTCCATCACCGAAGGCATCGTTCCCGGTGGCCTTGGCAATTCGGCCGGAGCCAGCTGATGACCCACGATCTCCACAGCCTCGCCGACCGCGCCCATATCCTCGATATTCTGGCACTCTACTGCCACGCCATCGATCGACGCCGCTGGGATCTCATGGCAAACTGCTTCCATGATGATGCCCGTTTCACCTTCGGCGCCATCGACGGCACATGGCGTGAATTCGTCGTCGGCGCCCGCGCCGTCATCGATCCTTTGCGCATCTCGCAACACCGCCTCGGCCAGACGATGTTCGCCTTCGATGGCGACACCGCGATGACCGAAACCTATATGACCGCCTATCACCGTGTCGCCGCCGATGCTCCCGCCGATGCGGTCTTCCCCGGCACCGGCATCGATCGCGATATCGTCATCGCCGGCCGCTACATCGATCGCTTCGAACGCCGTGACGGCTATTGGCGCATCGCCCGCCGCATCGGCGTCACCGATTGGCGGCAGGATACGCCGGCCATGGATTCCGGCCTGTTCGGCCAACCCCAGGACTGGCGCGGCAACATCGGCCCCGGCGATCACGCCACGGCTGTCACGGCACTGCTGCACAAACAGGGCCTCATCTGATGCACGCCGTCACCCCCGGCATCGATCGCAGCAAGGCGCCCGAGCCGGCGCTGGAAACCACCCCCATCACCGGCGATCGCTACACGTCGCGGGATTATGCCCGCCGCGAATGGGATGGCCTGTGGACCAAGGTCTGGCTGGTCGGCGCACTGGAAAGCGACCTGCCCGAAAGCGGCGATTTCATCACCGTCGAACTCGGCACCGAATCGATCCTGCTGGTCCGCGGCGATGATCTCGCCGTCCGCGGGTTCTACAATGTCTGCCAACATCGCGGCAACCGGCTGGTGGAGGCTGAACAAGGCTCCATTGCCGCCTTCACCTGTGCCTATCACGCCTGGCGCTGGGGCCTCGACGGCAGCCTGCTCTCCGTCCCCGATGAAACCGATTTCCCGCAAGGCTCGCCCTGCGGCAAGGTCCGGCTGTCGACCGTGCGCTGCGAAACGTTCGCCGGCTTCGTCTGGTATTGCCTCGACAATGCTGCCCCGCCGCTCGCCGAATTCCTCGGCGAAGTCGCCGGCCATATCGACAATTACCGTATGCAGGACATGGTGCGCACCCACTGGGTCACCGTCGAAGGCGATTTCAACTGGAAATGCGTCCAGGACAATTTCAACGAAAGCTACCACCTCGAATTCGTCCATCCGCAAACGCGCTTCATCATGGAAACGCGCGGCATGGAGCATCAGCAGGATCTTTATCCCAGCGGCCACGCCCGCATCCTCATCCAGGGCTGCCGCCCCGATCCACGTTACGCTTCCGATCCGGCGGTTGCGGAGGGCATGGCCGAAGAACTGACCTTCTGGGATCTCGATCCGGCTGATTTCACTGGCCGCGAAACCGCGATGCGCGCCGCGCTACAGGCACGCAAACGCGAACTCGGCGCGCAAAAAGGGTATGATTTCGGCCGCTTCAACGATGATCAGCTGACCGATCACTACCACTATTCCATATTCCCCAACCTGTCGCTCAGCCTGAAACCCGATGGCTGCATCTTCCTGCGCGCCAGCCCGCACCCCACCGATCCGGCCAAATGCCTGTTCGACATGTGGTATTTCACGGCATTTCCGGCCGGCGTCGCCGAATATCATTCCCACACCATGGATGAAATGGTGGCGATCGACGCCCATGTCCCCCATGTCACCGGCAAATGGCCCGAAACCTCCTGCGGCCCCGCCATCGATCAAGACGTCCGCATCTGGAATGCCCAGCAGAAGGGCCTGTCATCACGCGGCTACCAGGGCGGCTACCTGTCGTTTCAGGAACGCCGCGTCCGCTATTTCCACCAAAATCTCGATCGCTACGTCAAACCTTAAGGCGTTTTGCCTTTCGGGGGCGCGTGCCCACGCCCCCGAAAGGCCAACCATCACCCCTTGAAGCGATCCAGCGTCATCACCTTGTTCCACGCCCCGACAAAATCGCGCACGAACTTCTCGCGCCCGTCGTCAGCGGCATAAACTTCGGCCACGGCGCGCAGCTCGGAATTGGAACCGAACACCAGGTCGACTGGCGTCGCTGTCCATTTCAACGCATCGGTTGCCCGGTCGCGCCCTTCATAAACGCCCTCGGCCGCTGCCGATTTGCTCCACTTCGTTTTCATGTCGAGCAAATTGACAAAAAAGTCGTTGCTCAACGTGCCCGGCCGCGCCGTCAACACGCCATTGGCGGATTGCCCGACATTGGCGTTCATCGCCCGCAGGCCCCCCACCAGCACCGTCATTTCCGGCACCGTCAGGGTCAACAGATTGGCCCGGTCGACCAACATTTCCGCCGGCGACAAACGATTGTCCTTGCCGAAATAGTTGCGGAACCCATCGGCCGTCGGTTCCAGTGCGGCAAAGGACGCCACATCGGTCTGCGCCTGCGTCGCGTCGGTGCGGCCCGGCTCGAAGGGCACCTGCACGTCCTGCCCCGCTGCCTTGGCCGCCTGCTCAATGGCGGCCCCGCCGGCCAGCACGATCATGTCAGCCATGGAGATTTTCCGGCCGCCGCCCGCACTCTTGTTGAAATCCTTGCGAATGGCCTCCAGTCGCGTCAGCACGCCAGACATTTCCGCCGGGTTATTGGCGGTCCAATCCTTCATCGGTGCCAGCCGCACCCGCGCGCCATTGGCTCCGCCGCGCATGTCGGTGCCGCGAAAACTCGCTGCCGATGCCCATGCCGTCCGCACCAGTTCGGGGCCGGTCAATCCCGATGCCAGCACGTTCGATTTCAACTGCGCAACATCCTGCGCGGTCACCAGCGGATGATCGACCGCCGGCACCGGGTCCTGCCACAACAGCGCTTCCTTGGGTACCTCGGCCCCAATGTAACGCGCGTGCGGGCCCATGTCGCGATGCGTCAGCTTGAACCATGCCTTGGCAAAGGCCAGCTCGAACTCCGCCGGGTTCTTCTGGAACCGCAGCGCGATCTTGCGATACGCCGGGTCCTCCTTCAACGCCAGATCGGTGGTGAACATGATCGGCGCATGGCTCTTCGCCGGGTCATGCGCATCGGGCACCGTGCCCGCGGCGGCATTGTCCTTGGGCACCCATTGCGTCGCACCCGCCGGGCTCTTGGTCTTCACCCAATCGAACTTGAACAGGTTTTCCAGATACTGCATCGACCAGAATGTCGGGCTTGATGTCCAGGCGCCTTCGAGGCCGCTGGTCACCGTGTCGCCGCCCTTGCCGGTGCCGCAACTGTTCTCCCATCCCATGCCCTGCTTTTCGACCCCGGCCGCGGCCGGCGCCACGCCCACGCACTTGCCTGGATCATGCGCACCATGCGCCTTGCCGAATGTATGGCCGCCGGCAATCAACGCTAAAGTCTCTTCATCGTTCATCGCCATCCGGCCAAAAGTCTCGCGAATGTCGCGCGCCGCCGAAATCGGGTCATGGTTGCCGTTCGGCCCCTCCGGATTGACATAAATCAGCCCCATCTGGACGGCCGCCAGCGGCTTTTTCAACTGGCGGTCGCCGCTGTAACGCTGGTCGGCGAGAAACTTGGTCTCGGGGCCCCAATACACCAGGTCCGCCTCCCAATCGTCCTTGCGGCCGCCGCCATAGCCAAAGGTCTTGAACCCCATGTTTTCAAGCGCAACATTGCCGGTAAGCACCATCAGGTCGGCCCAGGAAATCTTGCGGCCATATTTCTGCTTGATCGGCCACAGCAACCGGCGCGCCTTGTCCAGATTGGCATTGTCGGGCCAACTGTTCAGCGGCTCGAACCGCTGCTGTCCACCCCCGGCACCGCCGCGCCCATCGGCGGTGCGATACGTGCCGGCGCTGTGCCAGGCCATGCGGATGAAGAACGGGCCATAATTGCCATAATCCGACGGCCACCACGGCTGCGAAGTGGTCAACACGGCCGCAATGTCTGCCTTCACAGCCTTCAGGTCGACAGTCTTGAACGCGGCGGCATAATCGAATGTCCCGCCCATCGGATCGGACTCAACGGCATTCTGCCGCAACGGCCGCAGGTCGAGCAGATCGGGCCACCAGAACTGGTTGGAAACCGTCCGCTCCTGTGCGGCGGCGTTGTCTGCTGCCATCACTGGCGAAACCGCCACTACCAAGCCCGTCAACAAAAGCATGGTTTTGATGCGCATCGAATTCGCTCCCCATGGGCACAACATCGGCCCTGATGGACAATCAATGGCGGACAGGCGTGGCGCTTGGAAAATCAATTTTCCTGTTCAGAGTGAGTGAGATCCTGACTTACCGTGCCCGAAACGATTCCGACGCATGGCTACCCACTTCCCATTCGACATCACAATTTGGGAAATGGTGCGCCCGGAACGGTTCGAACGCCCGTCGGCGCGGCCGACACACCAGCCATCGGACGTTCGACATCACAATTTTGGGAAATGGTGCGCCCGGAACGATTCGAACGTCCGACCCTCAGATTCGTAGTCTGATGCTCTATCCAGCTGAGCTACGGGCGCGAAGGAGGCGGACATAGGCGAGACTTTGCCGCTTGGCAACAGCTTGCGCGCCAGATGATGCAAGGATAGCAGCAATTCCCATGCGGTCCCCCTCCATCCTGCTGCTGCTGAGCTCCGCCGCCACCCTTGCCGCCTGCTCCGGCATGAACCGCGGCGGCGAATGGCCCACCCTTGCGCCCCGCCCCGGCGAACTCTCCCCCATGGTCCCCCGCACGGCCCTCACCACGCCAAACCCCGCCTGCGCAGGCTGTGGCCAGGACGTCTTCACCACCGCCGAAACCCCCGCGCCGCCGCAGCTGCTGCCCGCCCCCTCCGACGCCCCCGCCCGCCTCGTCGCTATCGACAAGGCCATCGCCGGGGTTGAGGCCGCCCTTCCGGCCCAGCAACGCATAACCGCCGCCGCCATCACCGCCGCCAATGGCCAACCAGCCGATTCGAACCCCGCCATCCAGGCCCAGGTTGAAATCAGCCGCCTCGAATCGCTGTTCCTGCCGCTCGCCACCCAATCCAAGGCGCTCGACGCGCTTGAAGACGATCTCGCCGGCCGTGCCGATACCGATGCCCTCACCACCCGCGCCGCCGCGCTGCGCGCCCGCCTCGACAGCCTCGAATCCGCCCGCCTGCGCTAACCAAATACCCCCCGCCGCACCGCCCGCGCCACCAGATCGGCCGCCACCGTGCCAATCTCCGTCAATGTCACTGGGTCACACCCCGCGCCGGTGTCCGCCGCCGTCGACATCACGAATATCGCATCGCCATCAAATGGCGAATGAATCGGCCTGATGCATCGCGCCAACCCATCCTGCGCCATCATCGCCACCCGCCGCGCCTGCGCCCGCGTCAATGGCGCATCGGTCGCCACCACGCCGATCGTAGTGTTCTGCCGCGCCAACCCGTCCACCCGCCCCAGCTTCGGCATCGCCACCACCCC
>JANPEP010000053.1:0-2813 GCA_031422995.1 Polymorphobacter sp.
TCTTCGCTCCACGCATCGACGCCGCGCTCCCGCACCGCCGCCACGATCCGCGCATTCACCGCGGCATCCTGCAAATAGGCGCCGGACTTGCGATCGACGAACAGCGTGATCGGCACGCCCCACGCCCGCTGCCGCGAAATCACCCAATCCGGCCGCCCCTCGACCATGGCGCTCAACCGGTTGCGCCCCTTTTCCGGCACGAACCGCGTCGCCGCAATCGCCGCGACGGCGGTATCGCGCAGCGTCAGCCCTTCGCGCATCGGCGTATCCTCGGCCACCGTTATCGCACCGCCCTCGCCTTCCCAGCGATTTTCGGCAATCGACCGCTTGTCCATCGGAATGAACCACTGCGGCGTGCAGCGAAAGATCACCTTGGCCTTGGACCGCCACGAATGCGGATAGCTGTGCTTGTAGTCCGCACTCGCCGCCAGCAGCCCGCCAACCTCGCGCAGCGCCGAACAAATCGGGCCATCGGGGGCATTGAACTTGGGATTGATGACCGACCCCTCGCCCCCCAGCCACAACCAGTCCGCACGATACCGCCCATCGCCCTCGACCGCAAAAACCGGCTCGATCCCGTTCGCCTTGCACAGGATGAAATCATCCTCGCCATGGTCCGGCGCCATATGCACCAGCCCGGTGCCGGTATCGGTCGTAACAAAATCCCCCGCCAGCAACGGCCGCGGTTTGGCAAAAAATCCGCCGAGGTGGTGCATCGGATGCCGAGCGACCGTGCAGGCAAGGTCGGAGCCTTTCAGCGAACGCTCAGGCACCAACTTTTCGCCGAGCCGCGCTTCCGTCGCTCCCACCAACTCAAGCGCAACGAGGACGCGCCGGTCACCCTGCTCACCGACGCGGCAAATGCGATACTCAACCTCCGGCCCATATGCCAAAGCCTGGTTCACCGGCATCGTCCACGGCGTCGTCGTCCAGATCACCGCATACGCCCCGACCAGTTCCGGCGCATTCGGCGCGTGCGTGATCTCGAACGCCACATCCACCTGCGTCGAAACAATATCCTCATATTCGACTTCGGCTTCCGCCAGCGCCGTCTTCTCCACCGGCGACCACATCACCGGCTTCGCCCCGCGATAAAGCTGACCCGAAGTCGCAAACTTCAACAGCTCGGCAACAATCGTCGCCTCGGCGGCAAAATCCATCGTCAGATACGGATTGTCCCAATCGCCATTGATCCCCAGCCGCTTCAACTGCTCGCGCTGCACATTCACCCAGCTTTGCGCATAGGCCCGGCACTCGGCGCGAAACTCCACCGCCGGCACTTCGTCCTTGTTCAGCTTTTTCGCCCGGTATTTCTCCTCGACCTTCCATTCGATCGGCAGCCCATGGCAATCCCACCCCGGCACATAGGGCGCATCCTTGCCCAACAGGCTCTGCGTGCGCACCACCATGTCCTTCAGGATATGGTTGAGCGCATGGCCGATATGCATGTCGCCATTCGCATAGGGCGGGCCATCGTGCAGGATGAACTTTTCGCGCCCCGCCCGGCTCTCGCGCGTCTGCCTGTAAATGTCCGCCGCCTGCCACGCCGCCAGAATGCCCGGCTCCTTCTCGGGCAACCCGGCCTTCATGGGAAAATCCGTCTTCGGCAAGAAGACTGTGGCGCGATAATCGGGAACGGTCATGATGAGCAGCGTCTAGAGGAATGACCGCCCTGCTGTCACGCGGTTAGGCACGCCCGCGCCGTATCGGCATCCGCCGCAATCTGCGCCTTCAACGCCTCCAGCCCGTCCAGCTTCATCTCGGGCCGCAAATACGCCACCAGCTCAACCTCGATGACCTTGCCGTACAGATCACCGCTCCAATCCATCAACCAGGTCTCCAGCAACTCAACCGGCGGCTCGATCATCGGCCGAATCCCCAAATTCGCCACCCCCTTCACGCGCTCGCCGGATGGCAAAATCACCCACACCGCATACACGCCATAGGCAGGCCGCTGATAATCCACCAACCGCATATTCGCCGTCGGAAACCCCAACGTCCGCCCCAGCTTGGCTCCATGCTCCACCACGCCCCGCATCGCGAACCGCCGCGTCAACAACCCCGCCGCCCCCACCGGGTCCGCCCCGCGCAACAACGCCCGCACCCGCGTCGACGAAATCACCCCTTCGCCATCCACCACCGGCGCCACCACTTCGGCGGTAAACCCATGGCGCTCTCCCAGCGCCGACAGCTGCGCCACATCGCCGCTGCGCCCGCGCCCAAAGGTGAAATCGCCGCCGGTCACCACGCCGGACACCCCCATCCGCCGCACCAGCCACTGCACAACGAATTCCTCCGCCGAAAGCGCCGCCAATTCCCGCGTGAACGGAATCATCACCGCCGCATCCACCCCGAAACCCGCAAGCAGATCCAGCCGCTGCGCCACCGTCGTCAACGCAAACGGCGGCAGTTCCGGCTTGAACATCCGCGCCGGGTGCGGGTCGAAACTCGCCACCAACCCCGGCACTTCACGCGCCCGCGCAATCGCCAGCGCCCGCCCCACCACCGCCTGGTGCCCGGCATGAAAGCCATCGAAATTGCCCAGCGCAACGACCCCGCCGCGCGCCGTCTGCGGCACCGCCGCTCCCCCTGTCACCCGGTCCATACCCAGCGCTTACCCGGCAACCGCCCGCGGCACCAGCTTGGGTGCCTGCGGCGCCAGGCCCGCGCCCAACAACCGCACCGCATTGCCCCCCATCACCTTGGCAATATCGTCCGCCGACATCCCCGCCTTCACCAAGGCATCGGTCACCGCGCTGATATGCGCCGTATCGAACCCCACCGTCGTCGACCCGTCAAAGTCGGACCCCAGC
>JANPEP010000054.1:0-2038 GCA_031422995.1 Polymorphobacter sp.
GCCGCCACAGGCGCTGCCGCGTCTGCCGCTGGTGCCGCTTCCATCGGCGCCATCGCCGCCGGGGCTGCCGGGTCGGCCGGTGTCACCGTCTGCGCGAAAGCAGCCGTGGTCATCATCGCGGCCGCAAGGCCGGAAATCAGAATTTTCATAGGTTAACTCCTAAGCAATACAACGAAAGAAACTGTTTACTTTCCAGACACTTGGTACTGGCAAATCGATATTACGCATTTCTTTGCGCCTGGCTCCCCCTGCCCGGCCAAACCCGCGATGGAGCGCGCCGCGTCCGCGACCAATGGATGACAATGCCCCTCACGGCTGCTAATCCCGCCGCCATGACCATCCATCTGCACCAGGGCGATCTCCCCGCCGACGTCTTCGCCCCCGGCCCCATCGCTGTCGACAGTGAAACCATGGGTCTCCACCCGCACCGTGATCGGCTGTGCCTGCTGCAACTCGCCGACGGCCATGGTGACGAACATCTCGTCCGCTTCAGCCAGGGCCAATACGATGCCCCCATCCTCAAATCGGTCCTCGCTGATCCGTCGCGATTAAAGCTTTTTCACTTCGCCCGCTTCGATCTTGCCGTCATCAAACACTATCTCGGCATCGATGCGACTCCGGTGTTCTGCACGAAAATCGCCTCCAAACTTGTCCGCACCTACACCGATCGCCACGGGCTGAAGGACGTGCTGCGCGAAACCATCGGCATCGATATCTCCAAGGCACAGCAATCATCGGACTGGGGCGCCGCCGAACTCACCGACGCACAAAAGGAATATGCCGCGTCGGATGTGCGCTATCTGCACCGCGCCCATGCCGTCCTCGCCGAACGCCTGGCCCGCGAAGGCCGCACCGAAATGGCCCGCGCCTGCTTCGATTTCCTCCCCACTCGCGCCGATCTCGATCTTGCCGGCTGGGATGAAACCGACATTTTCGCCCATATGTGATCGCTTGACCGAAATCGCCCTCACCAATCGCCAACGCGCCGCCCTGCCCGGCAGCAGCCGCGATACCGTCTTCGGCATCCTCAAATGGCTGCTTCCGGCGCTGGCACTCGCCGTCCTCGCTACAATCATCATCTGGCCGCTCACAAAGGTGCAGGAATTCAGCTTCCTGCTCGCCAAGGACAAGGTCGGCGTTGCCGACGAACGCCTGCGGATCGACAACGCCGTCTATCGCGGTGAAACCGCCCGCGGCGAGGCCTTTGTCATCAGCGCGGCCGGCGCCGTGCAGCACAGCAGCGCCGTTCCCATCGTGGAGTTGAAGGCGCTCACCGCCAAACTTCAGATGGAGGATGGCCCCGCCACCGTCACTGCCCCCTCGGGCCGTTATTTCATGGACAAGGACCGGTTGCAGATAAATGGCCCGGTGATGCTGCAATCGGCCAATGGCTACAGCCTCGATTCGGCCACCATCGACATCGATCTCAACACCCGCGAGGTGACGACAGACGCCCCGGTCACCGGCACCCTGCCCATCGGCACCTTCCGCGCCGGCAATCTGAAGGCCGATGTCCAGGGTCGCAGGATGATCCTCGATGGCGGCGTCCACTTGCGGATTTTCGAGCGCGCGGGCATGGCGGCAAAATGAAATCCGCTTTTTTGCTCCTCGTCCTGCTCGCAGCACCAGTGGCCGCACAAACCTCGGCCTTGAAAGGCCTCGACACCAGCGGTCCCATCGATGTCGATGCCGCCCGCATCGAAATCCAGGATGCCGACAACCAGGCGGTGTTCTCCGGCGCCGTCGTCATCCGCCAGGGCCGGCTCACCCTCTCAGCCGATACCGTTCGCGTGCTCTACACCCGCGCTCCCGCCGGCAACCCGGAAATGAAGCGCCTCGATGCCCGCGGCAACGTCAAACTCGTCAGCCCCAGTGAACGCGCCACGTCGAACACCGGCATCTATGATGTCGGCGCAAAGATCATCACCATGGTCGGCAACGTCACCCTCGATCGCGGCGGATCGACCTTGAAGGGCGAACGTCTTGTCCTCAACCTCGTCACCGGTCAGACCAGCTTCGACGGCCGCGCCGGCGGCAC
>JANPEP010000055.1:0-35695 GCA_031422995.1 Polymorphobacter sp.
TCGCCCTTGGCCTCGGCCAGCGCGCCATTGACCAGCGCCAGATACGCCTGCGTCGCGCGCCCGCCATTCATGCCCAGCTTGCGGCCAACAAGGTCCATTGCCTGGATACCGTTGGTGCCTTCGTAGATCTGCGCGATCCGCGCATCGCGGACGAACTGCTCCATGCCCCATTCGCGGATATAGCCATGGCCGCCGTAAACCTGCTGGCTTTCGGTGGCAATGCGATACCCCAGATCGGTGCAATAGCCCTTTATCACCGGCGTCAGCAGCGAAATCAGGTCGTCCGCAAGCTGGCGTTCTTCCGCCGTCGCCGCCTTCTTGGCCAGATCGACCTGCAACGCCCCCCACAGGATCAGCGCGCGGGCGCCTTCGTTGAACGCCCGGCCGTCCATCAACATCCGCCGCACATCGGGGTGGGCGATAATGGCATCGGCCTTGGCTTCGGGGTTCGCCGGGCCCGTAAGTGCCCGGCCCTGGATGCGGTCCTTGGCGTAATCCACGGCGTTCTGGTACGCGACTTCGCCCATCGCCAGCCCCTGCACGCCCACGCCCAATCGCGCCGCATTCATCATGATGAACATCGCCCGCAGGCCCTTGTTCTCCTCGCCGAGCATGTAGCCGGTGGCGCCGTCATAATTCATCACACAGGTCGAATTGGCGTGAATGCCCATCTTGTGCTCGATCGAGCCGCATTTGACGGCGTTGCGCGCGCCCAGCGAGCCATCGGAATTGATCAGGAACTTCGGCACGATGAACAGCGAAATGCCCTTCACATTGTCGGGCGCCCCCGTCGTCTTGGCCAGTACGAGATGGATGATATTGTCCGCCAGATCATGCTCGCCGGCCGAAATAAAGATCTTGGTGCCGGTGACGGCATAGGTCCCATCACCATTGGGTGCGGCCTTGGTGCGGATCAGCCCCAGATCGGTCCCGCAATGCGGCTCGGTCAGGTTCATCGTGCCGGTCCAATGGCCGGCGACCATCTTGGGCAGATACGCGTGCTTCTGCGCCTCGCTGCCCACCGCCTCAATGGCTGCCTGTGCGCCTTCGCTCAGGCCAGGGTACATGCCGAACGCCATGTTGCTGCTCGACATGTATTCGGAAAACGCCGTGCCGACGACATAGGGCAGCCCTTGGCCACCATGCGCCTCATCCGCCATCAACGTGCCCCAACCGGCCTCGACAAACTGTGCATAGGCGGCCTTGAACCCCGCCGGCGTCGTCACGCTGCCGTCGTCGTGGCGCGTGCAGCCTTCGATATCGCCCGACAGGTTGATCGGCGCCAGCACCTGCTCGCAGAATTTGCCGCCTTCTTCCAATATGGCCTTCACCACATCCGGCGTCGCATCGGCAAAGCCCGGCAGATTCGAATATTTTTCAAGGCCGACAATGGCTTCGAGGACAAATTGCGTGTCTTTCACGGGGGCGCGATAAGCGGGCATCAAGCAATTCCTACTGGTTCGCGACCTTCGGGGTCACGGTTTCGACAATCGCACAAAAGCTTTCCAGCTCCTCGATCGTCGCGTCGATATCGGCGCGCTGTTCGGCCAGCGCCACAATCCGCGCCCGGCACTTGTCAAGCGTCACCCGGCGCTGAGTCGAACGACCGTCGCCAAGGTCATAAAGGTCGATCATCTCGCGGATTTCCGCCAGCGAAAACCCGACATTCTTGGCCCGCAAGATCCACGCCAGCCGTGCGCGATCGCGCCGTGAATACACCCGGTTCTGCCCCTGCCGCTCCGGCGCAATCAGCCCCTGGTCTTCATAGAATCGAATGGCCCGCGGCGTGACGTTGAACGCCGTCGACAGCTCGGTAATGGTGAAACTGGCCGCGTCCCCCGCCGGCTGCGGCACCTGGACAATAGCAAAGGCGTGGGCGGCTTCCGACATGGCGCATTCTCTAGTTTACGTTAACGTAAGGGTCAAGCCGCCAGCGCCCGCATCGCCCGGTTCTGGTGCACGAACCGCCCGGCCACCACGCGCTCCGAAAGCCTGACGACAGCACCCGCGACGACATCCGCATCGATCCCGCCATATTTGTCCAAACCGCCGACCAGCAACGGATTGAGTACCGGGGCCAACCATTGAAAAAATGCCTCCATGGGTCGCCGCTCCAGCCTTGGCCCGATGATCAGCCCCGGCTGCAGGATGTCCAGCCGCGCGAACCCCAATCCCACCAGTTCGCGCTCCACTTCGCCCTTCACCCGCGAATAGAACACGCCCGAGCCAGCGTCGGCCCCCACTGCCGTCACAACGATGAACCGCGAAACCCCCGCCGCCTTCCCCGCTCGCGCAAACGCCAGCACCGCGTCGAAATCCACCGCCCGAAATGCCGCCTCGCTCCCCGCCGCGCGAATCGTCGTGCCCAGCGCGCAAATCGCCACCTCAGCCGCCGGCAATTCCGGCAGTGCCCCGAAATCCACCACAATTTCTCCCGCCAAACCACTGGCGCGCCGCCCGACAGGCACCACCGGCACCCCCGCCGCCAGCAACCGCGCCACCACCCGAGACCCTAGCAGACCGGTCGCTCCGGCGACCAAAACCGTCATCCGCGCACCAGGCCGTTGACGCCCACCACCCGGTAAAAGCACGACCGCTCCCCGGTGTGGCATGCCGGTCCCGCCGGCTCCACCTTCATCCACACCGCATCCTGGTCGCAATCGATCCGCATCTCCACCACCCGCTGCGTGTGGCCCGAAGTCCCGCCCTTGTGCCAAAGCTCCCCGCGCGACCGGCTCCAGTAATGCGCCTCCCCCGTCGCCAGCGTCGCGGCCAACGCATCGGCGTTCATATGCGCCACCATCAACACCTCGCCGCTGGCCGCATCTGTGGCGACGGCGGTGATCAACCCCGCCGCATCCCATTTCGGATCAAGGCCCGCTCCCGTCTCGCGCAACATGTGACAATTCCGTTTCAGCAAGGGGGGCGACAAGCCGCCAATCATTTCCTATATGCCGCGAAGGCACGGCGCTGACGAGGCTCCCATTCGCATGACACATCCGCTCACCACCGACCCGTGGGAGGACGATCACCTGCACGAGGAGTGCGGAGTCTTCGGCGTCTATGGCGCAGATGGCGCCGCCGCGCTCGTCGCCCTCGGTCTACACGCCCTGCAACATCGTGGGCAGGAGGCCGCAGGCATCACCACCTGGGATGGCAAGGATTTCCACACCCACCGCGCCATGGGCCATGTGGCCGGCAATTTCGATTCCGACGAGGTCATTCGCAAGCTGAAGGGCGACATTGCCATCGGCCACAACCGCTACAGCACCACCGGCGAAACCGCGCTCCGCAACGTCCAGCCACTGTTCGCCGAGCTGTCCTCGGGCGGCTTTGCCATCTGCCACAACGGCAATATCTCCAACGCCGTCACCCTGCGGCGTGATCTCGTCCGCCGCGGCTCGATCTTCCAATCCACCAGCGACACCGAAGTCATCATCCACCTCGTCGCCACCTCGTCATACCGCACATTGCTCGATCGCTTCATCGACGCCCTGAAAAGGGTCGAAGGCGCCTACAGCCTGATCTGCCTTACCTCCGAAGGCATGCTCGCCTGCCGCGACCCCCTCGGAGTCCGGCCGCTGGTCCTCGGCCGCCTCGGTGACTCCTATATCCTCGCGTCCGAAACCGTCGGCCTCGATGTCGTCGGCGCCACCTTCCTGCGCGCCGTTGAACCCGGCGAACTCATCATCATCAGCCCGCGTGGCCTGCGCAGCTTGCGGCCGTTCGCCGCGCAACGTCCCCGCCCCTGCATCTTCGAGCACGTGTATTTCAGCCGGCCCGATTCGGTCGTCGATGGCAGCAGCGTCTATCAGGTGCGCAAGAAAATCGGCGCCGAACTCGCCCGCGAAAGCCCGGTCGACGCCGACATGGTCGTGCCCGTCCCCGACAGCGGCACCCCGGCGGCCATCGGCTATGCCCAGGAATCGGGGCTGCCCTTCGAACTCGGCATCATCCGCTCGCACTATGTTGGCCGCACCTTCATCCAGCCGGGGGACCAGATCCGCAACCTTGGCGTCAAGCTCAAGCACAACGCCAACCGCGCCATGATCACCGGCAAGCGCATCGTGCTCATCGACGATTCGATCGTCCGCGGCACCACCTCGCTCAAAATCGTTCAGATGCTGCGTGAGGCCGGCGCCGAGGAAGTCCATATGCGCATCGCCAGCCCGCCAACGCGCCACAGCTGTTACTATGGCGTCGACACGCCGGAACGCTCGAAACTGCTGGCGGCGCAAATGGATGTCGAACGCATGCGCGACTATATCAAGGTCGACAGCCTCGCCTTCCTGTCGATCGACGGCCTCTACCGCGCCCTGGGCGAAGACATGCGCCGCGACGATGCCCCGCAATATTGCGACGCCTGTTTCACCGGGGATTACCCGACGCGCCTGACCGACCAGGAGGAAGTCGAAATTCCCGATCAGTTGAGCTTGTTGGCGGAAAGGGTCATCTAACTCCCTCCCCGTTGACGCGAAGGCGTCGCCTACGGCTGTGGAGAGGGCGACTCGCGCCTTTGACCTCCGGTCGCCTACGGCTTCGCAAGCGGGGTGGGGGTCCTACCTGCCCGTATGATGCATCAACCCACCGCCCACCCCTCCACCCCGCTCGCCTGCGGCGAGTCGCCCTCCCCGCAAGGGTGAGGGATTCGAGAGTAGCCATGACCGACCCTTCCTCCCAAAAAATCGCTCTCGTCACTGGCGCCAGCCGCGGCATCGGGGCCGCCACCGCGCAGGCGCTCGCCGAACATGGCCACCACGTCATCCTCACCGGCCGCAGCGAAGCCAATCTCGCCGAAATCGAAGGCCGCATCCATGGCGCCGGCGGCACAGCCACCATCGCGCCTTTCGACCTTGCCGACAGCGACGCCATCGACCGTCTCGCCGCGGCCATAGGCGCGCGCTGGGGCCGGCTCGACCTGCTCGTCCTCAATGCCGCACAACTTGGCACATTGGCCCCCGTGACCCACACCGAGCCCAAGGAATGGGACAAGGTCATCGGCCTCAACCTCAGCGCCAATTGGCGGCTGCTGCGCGCCTTCGATCCGTGGCTGCGTGCCAGCCCGGCCGCCGATGTCGTCGCCCTCACGTCATCGCTGGGCAGCAAGCCGCGCGCCTATTGGGGCGCCTATGCCGTGTCAAAGGCCGGTCTCGAAAGCCTCATCGCCACCTATGGCCTTGAAACCGCCGCCGTCACCGGCATCCGCACCCACATCATCGACCCCGGCGCCACCCGCACCACCATGCGCGCCCGCGCCTTTCCCGGCGAAGACTCAACGACGGTCAAGCCGCCCGAAGACGTCGCCACCAACATCCTCGCCGCACTGGCGGCACCGCGCGACTGATCATGGCGGACGACACCCCCGCAGAAGCCGCCAAGCGTCGCCGCCGCTGGATCAGCCTCGCCGAGCTCATCGGCATATTGGCGCTGGGCATTTCGGCCGCCAGCCTGTGGGACTCGCATCAGCAACGCCAAGATGAACGCGCCAGCGCCGCCCGCGAACGTGCGCCCGCCCATGTCGCACCGCTCGTCCTGACCGCCAGCGTCGCCGATTATGGCGACACGCTGCGCCTCGCTGCGTCCAACACCGATCGCGTCATCCAGACCCAGACCATCGTCTTCCCGGCCGCGCTCGGCATCGACAGTATCGACACCGTCGGCAACCCCCGCATCGAAGCCGCCTGGTTCGCCGCCCAACTGCGCAAGGCCGTTGGTGATGCCCGCACAAAATCCCGCCTGCCGATCGGCGTCATCACCCATTACACCGACAACGGCATCGATCGCACCGATACCGCGATCTACGATATCGGCCATGGCTGGCGCGAACGCCTGCTGCAGCGCGATGTGCCAACACTGGAGGGTATCACGCTGGTCGCGCGCGGTAGCGAGGACCTGCAAAAACGCCTCGACGCCCGCTGGTCGCGAGCCCATCCGCCCGCCTGATCAGGCCTGCACACCCACGCGGCGCACCCGGCGCAGTCCAGTGCCGACCAGTCCAAAGCCCAGAACCAGCATCGCCCAGGTGGATGGCTCCGGAACATAGCCCGCTGTAATCACCCGGAAAGTGTCACCAGGGTTGCTGCCCGAAAGGCTGAAACTGACCGTATTGCCGGTAAAGCTGATGACGTCGACCGGCGGCTCCAGTCCACGCCCACCAGGGTTGAGATAGCTGACCCCGGGCGCACCCAGAAAGTCACTGCCCAGCAACCGGCTGTCATTGTAGAGAATACCGAGTACCCGTGTGCGAAAGCTGGCACTGCCTTCAACCGTCTGGTTGCGCCGCGAATCGAACACCAGATAATGGCTGTCGATCAGGCTACCGCCGGCGATGCTGCCCCCGACATCGGCCAGCAGCGCCGGTCCAAGCGTGTAATTCTGCAATTCGTTGAACGCCCGGACATTATTGTCGTCAAAATTGTTCAACCCGACGCTAAGCCCCGAGGGATTGCCGATCAGGATGAAACTGCCGCCACGCGTGAAAACCGTGCCACCGGTAATCGCGCCGCTGGTGATGACCGCCGCTGCCGGCGCCGCCACCGCAAACGCCGCTGCCAATGCCACCCCAAAACGCCAATAGCTGCTCAACATCGCCTCGTTCCTGCTGCCACCTCTCAGGCAACAAGCGCGCAAAACAAGATGTTAACAATTCCTCAAAAGGATTACGGCTCTCAGGCGGCTTTGGCCCGGCGCAGTTTCTCCAGTTTCTTGAGCAGCATGTCGCGCTTCAACTTCGACAAATGATCGATGAACAACACCCCCTCCAGATGGTCCATCTCGTGCTGCAAACACGTCGCCAGCAGCCCATCTAGTTCCTGTTCATGCGCCTGTCCGGCCTCGTCGAGCCACTTGGCCCGCACCCGCGCCGGCCGGTCGACATCGCCATACAGCTCCGGCACCGACAGGCAGCCCTCGTTGTAAACCGTATATTCCTCCGATTCCCACACGATCTCCGGGTTGATGAACACCCGCGGCTCCCGCACATACACCACGTCCTTGGGGTCGGCATCTTCGGGCGTATCGTCCGCCGGCCGCTGCAAGTCGATAACCAGAATGCGCTCTGCCACCCCAATTTGGATCGCCGCCAGGCCGATGCCCGGCGCATCATACATCGTCTCGAACATATCCGCGATCAACGCGCGGTGCGCATCCGTCACCTTGGCCACCGGCGTGGAAATAACGCGCAGTCGCGGATCGGGTGTTTCAATGATGTCGAGAATGGCCATGGCGCGGACCTAGGGAGTCACGCGCCGAAAATCAAGAAACCTACTCAACCAACCGCCGCGCCCTGAGCGGCGCTATTCAACGAGGCGCCTTGCTCGCAAGGCGAGCGCCAGCGTCCCCTCATCCAGATAGTCCAGCTCACCGCCCACCGGCAGTCCGTGCGCCAACTGCATCACCCGCACACCCGCCCCCGCCAGACGCTCCGCCACATAATGCATCGTCGTCTGCCCCTCCAGCGTCGCGTTCATCGCCAGCACCACCTCGGCAAACCCGCCGGCCGCCACTCGTGCCACCAGCGCTTCGACCGCCAGATCCTCCGGCCGCACCCCATCCAGCGCAGACAACCGCCCGCCAAGCACGTGATAACGCCCGGCAAACAACCGTGCCCGGTCAAGCGCCCACAAATCCGCCACTTCCTCCACCACGCACAGCGTCGTCGCATCGCGCCGCGGGTCGGTGCACACCCCGCACGGATCGCGCGTATCAACATTGCCGCAAGTCCCGCACGTCACCAAATTGCGCTCCACCGCCTGCAACGCCGCCACCAAAGGCACCAGGGCCGTCTCGCGTTTCTTGATCAAATGCAGCACCGCGCGTCGTGCGGACCGTGGCCCAAGCCCCGGCAGCCGCGCCAGCGCCTGGGTCAGCGCATCGATTTCAGGAGAAGCCATTGCGAAGATATGGCGCTTCCGCGGCACCCCGGCAACAGCCACCCTTCCCGCCCCCGAAACCTTGGGCTAGAGCGTGCTGCAACGCCGCATAAGGACTCAGCACATGACCGCCATCGGACAGGACAGCCTCAAAACTCGCCGCACCCTCACCGTCGATGGCAAGTCATACGCCTATTACAGCCTCGAAGCTGCGGCCGCCGCCCTCGGCGACATTTCGCGCCTGCCCTATTCGATGAAGGTCCTGTTCGAAAATCTGCTGCGCTTCGAGGACGGCACCACCGTCAAGACCGACGACCTCAAGGCCCTTGTCGCCTGGCTCGCCACCGGAAAATCCGATCACGAAATCAACTATCGCCCTGCTCGCGTCCTGATGCAGGATTTCACCGGCGTGCCCTGCGTCGTCGATCTCGCCGCCATGCGCGATGCGATGACCAAGCTCGGCGGCGACCCACAAAAGATCAACCCGCTGGTCCCCGTCGATCTCGTCATCGATCACAGCGTCATGGTCGATGAATTCGGCAATGCCACAGCGTACGAGGACAATATGGACCTCGAATACAGCCGCAACATCGAGCGCTATGAATTCCTGCGCTGGGGCTCCTCGGCCTTGAAGGGTTTCCGCGTTGTCCCCCCCGGCACCGGCATCTGTCACCAGGTCAATCTCGAGTACCTGGCCCAGGCCGTCTGGACCTCCGAGGACGAAAGCGGCGCCAACATCGCCTATCCCGATACCGTCGTCGGCACGGACAGCCACACCACGATGATCAACGGCCTTGGCGTCCTGGGCTGGGGCGTCGGCGGCATCGAGGCCGAAGCGGCGATGCTCGGCCAGCCGGTCTCCATGCTCATCCCCGAAGTCGTCGGCTTCAAGCTCCATGGCAAGATGTCCGAAGGCATCACCGCCACCGATCTCGTGCTCACCGTGACGCAGATGCTGCGCGCCCATGGCGTCGTCGGGCGCTTTGTCGAATTCTACGGCCCCGGCCTCGACGCGCTCACCCTCGCCGATCGCGCCACCATCGCCAACATGGCCCCCGAATATGGCGCCACCTGCGGCTTCTTCCCCATCGATGAAGCCACGCTCGCCTATATGCGCCTCTCGGGCCGCAGCGACGAACGCGTCGCGCTGGTCAAGGCCTATTGCCAGGCCCAGGGCCTGTGGCGCGAAACCACCACGCCGGACCCGATCTTCACCGATACGCTCGAACTCGATCTCGGCAGCGTCCTCCCCAGCCTCGCCGGTCCACGGCGGCCGCAGGACAAGGTGCTGCTCTCCAACGCCGCACCCGCGTTCGAATCCGAACTCACCGGCGGCT
The DNA here is from genome assembly GCA_031422995.1 of Polymorphobacter sp. Lineage (GTDB taxonomy): Bacteria > Pseudomonadota > Alphaproteobacteria > Sphingomonadales > Sphingomonadaceae > Sandarakinorhabdus. Next base: position 9,209 of record JANPEP010000055.1, read on the forward strand.
ACAAACAAGCCGAAGCCATGCACAAGCGCGTGGCCGTTGCCGGCAGCAACTTCGATATCGGCCATGGCGACGTCGTCATCGCTGCCATCACCAGCTGCACCAACACGTCGAACCCCAATGTCCTCGTCGCCGCCGGCCTTGTGGCGCGCAAGGCCCATGCGCTCGGCCTCAAATCCAAGCCCTGGGTCAAGACCAGCCTCGCCCCTGGCTCCAAGGTCGTCACCGATTATTTCGCCAAGTCCGGGCTTCAGTCTGACCTCGATGCGCTGGGCTTTAACCTCGTCGGCTATGGTTGCACGACCTGCATCGGCAACTCCGGGCCATTGCCGGAAGCCATCGCCGACGCCATCAACAACAACGATATCGTCGCCGCCTCGGTCCTCTCTGGCAACCGCAACTTCGAAGGCCGCGTCTCTCCCGATGTGCGGGCCAACTACCTCGCCAGCCCGCCCCTCGTCGTCGCCTATGCCCTCGCCGGCACCATGCGCAAGGACCTGACCACCGAAAGCCTCGGTGAAGGCATCAACGGCCCGGTGTTCCTGAAAGACATCTGGCCCACCAACCAGGAAGTCGCCGCCATGGTGCTGTCCTCGGTGACGGCGGAAATGTTCCGCGCCCGCTACGACAATGTCTTCGATGGCGACGAGCGCTGGCAGGGCATCAAGGTCGAAGGCGGCGCCACCTACAAATGGAACCCGTCCTCCACCTATGTCCAGAACCCGCCCTATTTCGAGGGCATGACGATGACGCCGCAGCCGACGCAGGACATCATCGGCGCCCGGCCGCTCGCCATCTTTGCGGACTCGATCACCACCGATCACATCTCGCCCGCCGGAAGCATCAAGGAAGTCTCTCCCGCCGGCCGCTACCTCAACGAACGCCAGGTTGCCCGCGCCGATTTCAACTCCTATGGCGCCCGCCGCGGCAACCATGAAGTGATGATGCGCGGCACCTTCGCCAACATCCGCATCCGCAACGAAATGGTCCCCGGCGTCGAAGGTGGCGTGACCAAACACATCCCCTCGGGCGAACAACTGGCGATCTTCGACGCCGCCGAACGTTACAAGGCGGAAGGCACTGCGCTCATCGTCGTGGCCGGCAAGGAATATGGCACCGGAAGCTCGCGCGACTGGGCGGCCAAGGGCACCACGCTCCTTGGTGTCCGTGCCGTCATCGCCGAAAGTTTCGAGCGCATCCACCGCTCCAACCTCGTCGGCATGGGGGTACTCCCGCTGCAATTCGCCGAAGGAACCGACCGCAAGACCGCCGGCCTCGATGGCACCGAAATCTTCGACATCACCGGCGTCGCCAGCCTCAAGCCGCGGCAGATGGTGACGGTGAACTTCACCCGCGCCGATGGCAGCACCGGCAGTTTCGAAACCCTGTGCCGCATCGATACCGAACAGGAACTCGAATATTTCTACGCCGGAGGCATCCTGCCTTACGTCCTGCGCAAATTGGCTGCGTAACGGCCAACGCAGAGGCGCTTTGCGTCGAAACAGGTGCGTCAGAAGGAAGCACGGGAGCGTAACGACTCTCGAGAGCGCATTTGTGTGTTGCACCCCAAAATGCAATTCGATTACAAACTTAACAGTGACATGATGTTACTATTCAAGGGGTTAACACAATATGAAGTTGCAGCTTCTGTCGCTTTTTGCGTCGTCTTTGGTCGCCGTTCCGGCACTCGCCGCGTCCAGTCTTGCTGGCTTGACGCCACAGGCTTCCAACCTGCCCGGCGCGATCAACCCCGGCATCCGGACTCAGTCCGGTTCCAAGGATGGCCTCACATGGATGGCCTCCAGCCGCATCATCGGTGGCACGCCCACTTCGAACGTCTTGCCCCCGTCAAACACCATTGGTGGCGGCGATCCGCTGTATTTCCCCACGGCCAACAAGCGCGGTACGGTTGCGCTGATCATGGAATATTCCGACGGCAGCCGCTTTATCTGCTCGGGCAGCGTCATCGGTGGCGGCATGTCGATCGCGACCGCTGGCCATTGCGTCAGTGGCGGTGCCGGCACTGCCAATCCGATCAAGACCACGGCCTATTTCTTCAAGGGCGATCCCAACGAGCGCACCCCCTTCCAGACTGGGGGCGTTTCAATCGATGTCTCGCGCTATTTCGTCAATCCGGGCTACAGCGGCGAAGTCATCGACCAGAACGACATTGCGATCCTGCGGTTGAAATCCGCTGCGCCGTCATGGGCGAATGTCTATGATCTCTACACAACCGACATCAATGGCCTGGATTTCAACGTCGCTGGCTATGGCACCCGTTCCACGGTTGGTGGCGCATCGGGCAACACGGCGCCGGCCGGTGGCCGCACCGGTTTCCTGCGCGAAGGCGACAACACCTATGACTATGCCTGGGGCAACGCGGCCTTCGGCGGTTTCTTCACCGACCGTGATGCGGCTGGCGAAAACTTCTTCGGCCTCGCCGATGTCCAGTTCAGCTACATCTCGGACTTCGACAACGGCCTTGCAGCACAGGATCAGGCTGGCCGCATCGCTGCTGCCGTCGGTGCTGGCAACGCCTTCAACGACCTCGGTCTCGGCGCTCGTGAAGTCAACATCGCTGGCGGCGATTCGGGCGGCCCGGGCTTCATCGATGGCAAACTCGCCTCGATCAACTCCTATGGCCTGACTTTCGGCGCCAATTTTGGTGACTTTGGTGGCGGTCTCAACTCGGGTTGGGGTGAATTCAGCGGCTATGTGCCGGTCTTCATCCACACCGATTTCATCAATGCTGCCGCGGCAGTCCCCGAACCCAGCAGCTGGGCAATGCTGATCGCTGGTTTCGGCCTTACCGGTGCCGCCATGCGCCGCCGCCGGGTCGTCATCACGACCTGATTGATCGGCCGTAACAACGAAAAGGGGCCGGTACCGCATGGTGCCGGCCTTTTTTGTTGCTGGCACTGCTTTCGTTCGGCTCCAGACGATTTGGCAATCAAACAGTAACGGCCGCCATTTCAAAAAATTGTTGTGAAAAATGGAGGAATTGTAAGATTCATGCTTGCAGTCGACATGAATGAAGTGTTCATACCGCGCTGAACCGGCCCAGGGGAGGTCGAGTCGATTTGAGGGGATCAACATCATGAAGACGTTCACGATAACATCGGCGCTGGCGATGGCGCTGCTGGCCAGCACCGCTGCATCCGGCGTCACGCTGCGCACCCCCAAGCCGTTCACGGTCAAGGGCCCCAAGCTTGTGATCCCGCCAAACGACATCCAGGTTGACATGAACGGCGCGTCGGCCCCGGTATTTTATGCTCCCAGCGTCGCCACATCCGTGGTCTCCAGTTTCGAAGGCACGTCGGACTACGACACCCGCGCTCTCGGCATCGGCCTGATCCCGCCCGATACCATGGGCGCTGTCGGAACGACACAATATGTGCAGCTGATCAACGGCAGTTTCTCGGTCTATAACAAGGCGACTGGCACACTCGCTGGCGTTCGCAAGACCGACAGTTCCTTCTGGACGGCTGCTGGCGGCACCAGCACCGGCGGCGATCCGCGCATCCTGTTCGACAAGGGCACCAACCGCTGGCTCGCCATCGGCTTCGGCTCGCCGGTCTCGAAGTTGCAGATTGCCGTCTCCGAAACTGATAACGCGCTGGGTGCGTGGCACGCTGCGTCGTTCACTGGCTTTGCCGGCCTCGGCTTTGGCGGCACCGCCGATTACCCAACTCTGGCAATCAGCGGCAATTCGATCCTGATTGGCACGAACAACTTCGCGCCAGCCACGTCGGGCGGTACCAACAGCTTCCGCGGCACCACTCTGAACGTCCTGAACAAGGGTGCCGTCTTCGCTGCCGGTGGCCCGACCGGTACGGTTCTTCAGTTCAACACCCCGTTGGACTTCGTCACCGACAATGGCTTCGCCATCCAGGGCGTAAACCGTCAGGGCGGCAGCTCAACGGCTTCGGTGATCGCCGCCAGCCTGTATGAATTCGACAACGTCGCATACACGGTCGAAAACGCAGGCAAGCTCACGGCAACGCAAACCACGGCTGAATATCTCGGCTCGTCGTCGTTCGTGTCGCCGCTCAAGGCGCGTCAGCCAACGACCAACGGCAGCGCTCGTGTCGTCGACACTCTCGATGAACGCATCAGCGCTAATGCCTGGGAAATCAAGGGCAAGGTCTACTTCCTCCAGACCGTCATGCTCCCCGGCTCCGATCACAGCGTCGTTCGCGTCACCGTTTATGACAAGAACACCAACGCCATCCTGTCGGAAACCAACATCGGTGCCAGCGCCAGCAACAGCTTTGACTATTTTCAGGGCTCGCTGGCGGTCAATTCCGCCGGCCAGGTCGTCGTCAGCTACAATCGTTCGGGTGACATCTCAACGGGTGTCGATGGCCGCATCAGCATCTTTGCCCGGTCATACAACACCAATGCCGATGGCTCGCTCGCCTCGACCAGCGGTGAAGTCCTGATCAAGCAGAGCCTGGTCAACGACTATCACAATGGTTCGGCCGAAGGAGTAGACCCCGCCGGTCGCCAGCGTTGGGGTGACTACAGCACCGTCACGCTCGATCCAACCAACAATCATCGTTTCTGGGTCATCGGCCAGTTCGCCCGTGAATTCAACAATGCCGCCGGTGGCCACCCGGGCGGCAGCGGATTTGGTCGCTGGGGCACCTATGTCGCCCAGATCGGCATCGGTGCCGTTCCGGAGCCACAGTCCTGGGCCATGCTGATCGCCGGCTTCGGCATCGTCGGCGCCGCCATGCGCCGCCAGCGCCGGGCGACCACCGTTACCGCCTGAACGCACACAGGCTGAACGACAGTGCGGGCGGGATCGAAAGATCCCGCCCGTTGCTGTTTGCACCACGGCGTTGCGCCCAAATGCCAAACCATGCGAGACTTTCGGCCATGTTCAAAACACGCCTGTTGTTGTCGCTCTTCCTCATCGCCGCCGCGCCAGCGCCAAAGCCCGCGCCAGCCCTTACTGGCAATTGGTCCGGCGACGGCTTCGGCCTGCGCACCTTGTCCGACAGCGTCATGGTCCAGGGCAAATGCGCCTCGGGCAAGATCGGCGCTCCAATCCGGCCGGACGCATCGGGGGCCTTTGTTGCCAAAGGCTATTTCAACCAGATCGGCCGCGGTTATCGCCTCTCCGAACAAGTCCCGCGTGACAAGACCGCCACCTTCAAGGGTAAAATCAGCGGCGACACGCTGAAACTCACCGTCCGCGTCGATGCCCAGCCGGGCGAGAACAGTTACGTCCTCAAACGCGGACAACCCATCACCTTTGAAAACTGCTATTGAACAACTTGCGTCAAACCATCTTCCCACGGTGCAAAATCGTCATTCCCAAAGGAACCGGACCATGCGTCTCCCAGGATCGAAAACCGCCGGGCGGCTCATCCTCCTTGCAGGAGCCATGCTGATGACCACTGCCGCCAACAACATTCCACACCCCTCGGCACTCACTGGCGATTGGGGCGGCCGGCAAATCCGCCTGTCACTCACCGATGCCGGTGGCACCATCGAGTTCGGTTGTGCGTCCGCCAGCATCGACGCCCCGGTGCATCCCGACACCAACGGCAAATTCACCGCCGCCGGTCGCCATGAAGCCTTTGCAGCCGGCCCCACCCACTCCGCTGATGCACCGCCGGCCACCACCGCCGTGCGCTACACCGGCCATGTCCAGGGCGATACATTGCACCTGTCCGTCCATCAACATGGCCAGAAAACCACCGAGGATTACACCCTCGAACGCGGCCACCGGGTGAAAATCATCCGCTGCATGTAAACCGGCTCAGGCGCGCTCCAGCCACGACCGCTTCGGCACTCCCCAATCGACAATCCGCCAGCCCCGCGCCTGCGCCAGCGCGCGCAGCGCCTTGGAAGGATTGGTCGCCACCGCCTCGCCACCTGTCGCAACGGCCAACTCGAAAACCGGCAAATCCGAAACATGGTCCGAATAGAACCGCAAATGGCCGCCCGCCTGCCCTTCCCGTACCAACCACGCCGCCACCAGCACCCGCTTGGTATCACCATAGCAATTATCGCCGCCCAACCGGTGATGCAACCGGTCCTCCTCCCATCGTGATGCCGTGGCGATAACATCATCAATGCCCAGCACATGGGCGATCGAGCGCACATAATATTCGTTCGATGCCGTCGCCAGCACCAGTCGCCGGCCCTCGGCGCGATCCGCCGCAATCTGCGCCAACGCCGCCGGAAACACATTGTCCCGCACCACCTGCGCCGCATAGGCATCGGCCGCCGCCACCAGCCGGGCCCGCGGGATATGCCGCCCCATCAACAGCCGGTGCCCCAATTCCTTCAACCGCGCCCGGGTGATGAACTTCATGGCATAGGCCAACAGCGCCACCCCCAGCAGCGGCGCCAGCAGCAACCGCCACGGTGCCTCCCGCCGGGCCCAAAACAGCAGCCACGGTGTCCAGGTGCCGCCGCGCGTGATGGTCCGGTCCATGTCATAAATGCTCACGTTCATGCCCCCCTATGCCATCCCATGCTGCTCGGCGCCCCTGCTATCTTCATCCCGCCCCTTGCCCCCACCGCTGCAATCCCGCACCTATGTGCGTGATGGGCAAAGTCGGTTTCGAGGAAACAGCGACAAGCGAAGGCACTCGCCGGCTGGCGGTGCACGGCCGGCTCACCATGGCCAACATCACCGAAATTATCGGGCCGTTGCGCGCCATAACGCCGTCGGGCCAGGCGCTCGCCGTCGATCTTGGCGGCATCGAACGCATCGATACCTCCGGTGCCTGGGTCATCCATCGCCTTGTTGCGGACTGGACGGCAGCTGGAGTCTCCACCCGGGTCGAAAATGCCTCCGCTGATGCCGGCCGCCTGATCGCCGAAGTGGCTGCCAATGATCTGCCCGTGGTGCTCCATGTACAACACGGCAACCGCGCGGCCGAACGCCTGGAACGCATCGGCCGCGCCGTCCATCTCGCCGTCGAAAACATCGGCAACTTCCTCGCCTTTCTCGGCCAGACGCTGGTTGTCCTTGGCCAGACCATTTTCGGTCGTCGCCAATTGCGCTGGAACGCCGTCATCCACCAATGCGAGGCCATCGGCGTCAACGCGCTGGCCATCGTCGGCTTGCTGCTGTTCCTCGTCGGCATCGTCATTGCCCAACAGGGCGCCGTGCAGTTGCGGGCGTTCGGCGCCGAAGTCTTCGTCGTCAATCTCATCGGTCGCTCGGTGCTGCGTGAACTCGGCATCCTGCTCACTGCCATCATGGTCGCCGGCCGCTCGTCCTCGGCGTTCGCGGCGCAAATCGGCTCGATGAAGCTCAACCAGGAAATCGATGCGCTCCACACCATCGGCATGTCACCCATCGAAGTGCTCGTCGTCCCCCGCGTCCTCGCCATGGCGCTCATGCTCATGCTGTTGGCGTTTTTCGGCTCCATAATGGCGATCCTGGGCGGCGCGCTGTTCTGCTGGGTGTCGCTGGCCATCCCCCCCGTCACCTTTTTTCAACGGCTTCAAGAGGTTACACCGCTGTCCGATCTCATCATCGGCATGATAAAGGCGCCGGTGTTCGGCATCGTCATCGCCATGATGGGCTGTTTCCAGGGGATGCAAGTCTCCGGCAACGCCGAATCCGTCGGCGAACGCACCACCCGGGCCGTCGTCGAATCGATCTTCGTCGTCATCGTGCTCGATGCGTTTTTCGCCGTCTTCTTTTCGGCGCTGGGCTATAACTGATGGCAACGATCATGCCCGCCCCAGCGTCTACCCTTTCCCCAGTCCTGCCGGATGATGCCGATGTCGTCATCCGCGTCCGCGGCCTCGCCAATGGCTTTGCCGATCAGATTGTGCATGAATCGCTCGATCTCGATGTGCGGCGCGGCGAAATCCTTGGCGTTGTCGGCGGCTCCGGCACCGGAAAATCGGTGCTGATGCGCGCCATCATCGGGCTCCAGATGCCGCGCGCCGGCAGCGTCGAAATCTTCGGAGAGGACACGCTGGCGCTCGATGCCGCCGCCGCCAAGGACCTTCGCCGCCGCTGGGGCGTATTGTTTCAGGAAGGCGCGCTGTTCTCATCCTTGACCGTCGCTGAAAATATCGAGGTGCCAATGCGGGAATTCCTCGATCTGCCTGACGCGCTGATGGACGAACTCGCCGGTTTCAAGGTCACCATGGTCGGGCTTCCGGCCGAAGCCGCGCCAAAATTCCCCAATGAACTTTCGGGCGGCATGAAAAAACGCGCCGGCCTCGCCCGCGCGCTGTCGCTCGATCCGCAATTGCTCTTCCTCGATGAACCCACCGCCGGGCTCGATCCTATCTCTGCCGCCGCCTTTGATGATCTGATCAAGGTGCTCAAGGAAACCCTCGGCCTCACGGTGTTCCTCATCACCCATGATCTCGATACGCTGCACGCTATCTGTGATCGCGTGGCCGTGCTCGCCGATGGCAAGGTCCTCGCCGTCGGCACCATTCCCGAATTGCTCACCTTCGATCATCCCTGGGTCCATGAATATTTCGCCGGACCCCGCGGCAGAGCCGCAAATGATGGTTCCGGCAGAGCCGCAGGCGGTGGTTCAGGGCGTGCCGCAGGCGGTGGTTCAGGACGCGCTGCGAACCCCAAGAAGACCATGGAATCCGCCTGATGGAAACGCGCAGCAACTATGTCATCGTCGGCGCGGTGGTGGTGGCGATCACCATCGCCATGTTCGCCGCAGTGCTCTGGCTGGCGCGCTTTGCCGGCGCCGATGACCAGCATTTCGACATCTTCTTCAAACAATCCATCACTGGCCTCGCTGTCGGCTCTCCTGTCGCCTTCAACGGCGTTCCCGTCGGCAAGATCGAAGAAATCAAGCTGCTACCCGATACCCCACAGTTCGTGCGTGTCCGCATCACGATTTCCGAAGAAGTGCCGGTGCTCAAGGGCACCACCGCCGGCGTTGAAGGCATCGGCTTCACCGGTGTCAGCCAGATTTCGCTCGAAGGCGCCATGCAGGGCGCCGAACCCATTACCACCCCCGGCCCCTATGGCGTCCCCGTCATCCCGCCGCGCGTCGGCGGCTTCGGCGCCCTGCTCGCCAACGCCCCGGAATTGCTCAACAATGTCTCCAAACTTACCGAACGCCTGTCCGAAGTGCTCAATCCCGCCAATCGCGAATCCATCGCCGGCATCCTGCGCAACACCGACAAGGCCACCGCCGCCCTTGCCGATCGCGCCCCCGAAATCGCCGAAACCATCACCGAGGCCCGCAACACCCTGAAAGCCGCCACCGGCACTCTCAAGCGTATCGAAACCCTCGCCGCCAGCACGGACGCGCTGTTGACCGAGGATGGCAAGCCGCTTGTCACCGATCTGCGCCGCGCCATAAAATCCGCCGAAGCAAGTCTCGCCAACATCGATGCCCTCACCGCGGCGGCCAAACCCGGCCTCGAAACCCTGTCGGCCGAAACCCTGCCCGAAGCCAACCGCCTGGTTCGGGACTTGCGCGATGTCACCGCCAACCTCGGCGCAGTGGCGGCCAAGCTCGATGAGGACCCGGCCGGCGCCCTTCTCGGTGGCCGCAACCTTCCCGATTACGCGCCGCCCAAACAGAAAGCCGCGAAATGAAGCCCGCCATGCTCGCGCTCCTCCTCCTCTCCGCCTGTGGCCCGCTGGTGCAAATCGGCGGCAACAGCACCCCTCCGGATTCGCTGCTCACCCTCAACGCCACCACAGCGCCAATCCCCTATGCCGGCCCGGCACAGCGCACCGATACCATCGGCGTCGATATCCCAGGTGTCCCCGCCGTGCTGCAAACCCTGCGCCTGCCGGTCACCACCTCGGCGACCGAAGTCAGCTATCTCGTCGGCGCCGCCTGGGCCGAACAACCCAACCGGCAATTTCAACGCCTGCTCGCCGATACCCTCGCCGCCAATGGCTTCGCTGTCGTCGATCTGCGCCAATCCAACATCGCCCCGGCCCGCACCGTCACCGGCACCCTGCGCGAATTCGGTCTCGATGTGCGGGATCCTGCCAACCCGGTGGTCCGCGTCCGCTATGATGCTCAAATTGCCGCCACCCGCAGTCCGGCATCCGGCGTCGCCCTCCGCCGCTTCGAAGCCAGCGCCCCGGCGTCCAACCAAAGCCCCACCGCCGTCGCCGCCGCCCTCAACCAGGCCGCCAACCAACTCGCTGCCGAAGTCGCCACCTGGGCAAAACTCTAACGCCCGCTCCCCTGTGGGGAGGGCGAGTCGCGCCCTTGCGCGAGCGGGGTGGGGGTCAGCCCTAAAAAGCAAAACCACCTAGCCAACCACCGCCACCCCCTTATGATGCTCGACAAAACACTCTTGGGAGCCCGATCCATGCCTTATGTCCGTCCCGACGTCGCTAACCTGCTCGCCATGCTCAGCGCCCAACCCGGTCCGCAAATGCACGAAATGCCGGCCGCCGATGCCCGCCAGATGATGACCATGATGGGCCAGCTGGCAGAACGCCCGATCGGCAACCTTGCGGAAATCAAGGACATCGCCATCCCGTCGCCGCACGACCACAGCATTCCGGCCCGCCTCTATCGCAACACGCTGTCGGCCGATCCCGCTCCAGTCCTCATCTTCTATCACGGCGGCGGCTGGGTCATCGGCGACCTCGATATCTACGGCCCCCTGTGTGCCGAAATCGCCCGCACCCTCAACATGGATGTGCTGTCGATCGACTATCGCCTCGCTCCCGAGCATCGCTTCCCCGCCGCAACCGAGGATTGTCTCGCCGCGACGCAATGGCTCGCTGCCTCGCCCGCTGCCATCGGCCATCCCGTCACCGGCGTCATCCCCGCTGGCGACAGCGCCGGCGGCAACCTCGCCGCGGTCATCAGCCAGCAACTGCACGGCAAGCTGCCCGTCCCCATCCTCGCCCAATGGCTGATCTATCCCGGCGTCGACATGACCGCCGACACCGGCTCGATGGTCGATTTCGCCGAAGGCTATCTGCTCACCGCCGCCGGCATGGAATGGTTCATGGCGCACTACATGGGGCCAGATGTTGATCCCAAACACCCCTGGGCCTCACCCCTCCACGTCCCCAGCCTCGCCGGCCAACCCGCCACGCTTGTGTTCACCTGCGGCCTTGATCCGCTGCGTGACCAGGGCCGCGCCTATGCGGCCAAACTCATTTCCGCCGGCGTCCGCACCATCTTTCGGGAGGCTGATGGCCAGATCCACGGCAGCATCACCCTGCGCGGCGCCATCCCCTCGGCACAGGACGACCTCCACGCCAATCTGCGCGACCTGCGCATCCTCATCAACGAAGCCACCGCGTGACCACCACGACACCGCGCGAGCACCCCTCCGGCCTGCCCTATCGCCCCTGCGTCGGCGTGCTGCTGTTCAACACCGATGGCAAGGTCTTCGTCGGCCAACGCCTCGATTCCAAGCTGGAGGCCTGGCAAATGCCCCAGGGCGGCATCGACGACGGCGAGGAACCCCGCGCCACCGCCCTGCGCGAGTTGGAGGAAGAAACCGGCATCCAGCCGCACCTCGTCGACATCATCGCCGAAACTCCGGAGTGGCATTATTACGACCTGCCCGACGAAATGGTCGGCATCCTCTGGAAAGGCCGCTACGCCGGCCAACGCCAGAAATGGTTCTCGATGCGCTTCCTGGGCCAGGACTCCGACGTCGCCATCCAGACCGCGCACCCCGAATTCAAGGCCTGGCGCTGGACCGCGGTGGACACCCTCGTCGACCTCGCCGTCCCTTTCAAACGCGACCTCTACGCCGACGTCATCCGCATACTGACAGCCTGAATCCCTCCCCCCTGCGGGGAGGGCGACTCGGCACCTTCACCGATCGGGGTGAGCGTCGCGCCCTCGCCGCCGCCGCCCCTAAATCAACCCCGCCAACGGTGAACTCGGGTCCGCATAGCGCCGCTTTGCCATCCGCCCCGCCAGATACGCCAGCCGGCCACTTTCCACCCCCAGCCGCATCGCCCGCGCCATCATCACAGGGTCCTTCGCCTCGGCAATCGCGGTGTTCATCAACACCCCCGCGCACCCCAATTCCATCGCCGCTGCCGCATCCGAAGCCGTCCCGACGCCGGCATCTACAAGCACCGGCACCTTGGCGCCTTCAACAATCATCCGGATCGTCACCGGGTTCTGCACCCCCAGCCCCGAGCCGATCAGCGACCCCAACGGCATGATCGCACATGCCCCCAGATCCTCCAGTTTCTTCGCCGCAATCGGATCATCGGCGCAATACACCATCACGTCGAACCCCTCCTTCACCAGCACATCGGTCGCCCGCAATGTCTCCGCCATGTCCGGATACAGTGTGCGCGCCTCCCCCAGCACTTCCAGCTTCACCAGATTCCACCCCCCGGCCTCGCGCGCCAACCGCAGCGTCCGCACCGCCTCATCGCCGGTAAAACACCCGGCGGTATTGGGCAGATAGGTAAACCGCTTCGGATCGATGAAATCCGTCAACATCGGTTGCCCGCGGTCCGTCACATTCACCCGCCGCACCGCCACGGTCACGATCTCCGCCCCCGAAGCCTCCAGCGCCGCCGCATTCTGGGCAAAATCCTTGTATTTGCCCGTCCCCACGATCAACCGCGACGAAAACCGCCGTCCCGCAACTTCCCACGAATCATCCTGGCCCCCGCCCACAAAATGCACGATCTCCAACCGGTCCCCCTCGCGCAGCATCACACTCTCAAACGTCGATCGCGGCACAATCTCCAGGTTGCGCTCCACCGCCACCCGCGCCGCATCCAACCCCAATTCCACCAGCAACCCCGCCACACTGGTGCCCGCCGAAACCCGGCGCGGTTCGCCATTCAAGGTAAATGTCATCATCCCCCCCATATGCCGCGCGCCGACAGATTGCGGAAGGTGGCGTTTGTCGCGCCCGCCCGTATAATCCCGTCATGTCCAGCAACCTCATCCTCGTTCTCAACGGCCCCAATCTCAATCTGCTCGGCAGCCGGGAGCCCGAGATCTATGGCCATGACACACTCGATACCATCGCCGCCATGCTCGATGACCAGGCCCAGGCCCTCGGCCTCGAAATCGATCTCCGCCAATCCAACCACGAAGGCCATCTGGTCGATTGGCTGCACGAGGCTGGCTCGCGGGGCGTCCTCGCCGTCATCCTCAACGCCGGCGCCCTCACCCACACCTCCATCGCCCTGCATGATGCCATAAAGGCCATCAAGGTGCCGGTCATCGAGGTCCATCTTTCCAACCCCCACGCGCGCGAACCGTTTCGCCACCACAGCACCATCAGCGCCGTCGTCCGCGGCACCATCTGCGGCTTTGGCGCCCAATCCTATGCACTGGCGCTGGACGCGGCGGCGCGCTTGCGGCAATGACACAGACCTCAGGGGTGAACGCAGGAAACAATCATGCCAGAAGGCAGCGGAATTCAGGTCGATACAGCGTTGGTGCGTGAACTCGCCGAACTGCTCGAATCGAGCCACCTGACCGAAATCGAAGTCAAGGACGGCGAACGCACCATCCGCGTCGCCCGCACCGCCGCTGCGGTCACCGCCGGCTATGCGCCGGCACCGGCCTATGCCCCCGCCGCAGCCCCCGCCGCTGCAGCGCCTGTCGCTGCTGCCCCCGCTGCCGATGATTGGAAAACCCATCCCGGGCTCGTTAAATCGCCCATCGTCGGCACCGCCTATCTCACCCCCGAACCCGGTTCCCCGCCCTATGTCTCCGAAGGCCAGACGGTTGCCGCCGGCGCAACCCTGCTCATCATCGAAGCCATGAAGGTCATGAACCCGATCACCGCGCCAAAGGCCGGCAAGGTCATCAAGGTTCTCATCCGCAGCGAACAACCCGTCGAATATGACGAACCGCTGGTGGTGATCGAATAGTGTTTGGCAAGGTATTAATCGCCAATCGCGGCGAAATCGCTCTTCGTGTCCACCGCGCCTGTCGCGAAATGGGCATCCGCACCGTCGCGGTCCACTCGACCGCCGATGCAGACGCCATGCACGTCCGCCTCGCCGATGAAGCCATCTGCATCGGGCCGCCCTCGGCCACCGACTCCTATCTCAACATCCCGGCCATCATTTCCGCCGCCGAAATCGCCCAGGCCGATGCCATCCACCCCGGCTATGGCTTCCTCAGCGAAAGTGCGCGGTTCGCCGAAATCGTCGAAAAGCACAAGATTGTCTGGATCGGCCCCGATCCCGAACACATCCGCAAGATGGGTGACAAGGTGGAGGCCAAGCGCACCGCCGCCGCCCTCGGCCTGCCGCTGGTCCCCGGTTCCGACGGCCCGGTAAATTCGCCCGAGGAAGCCATCGAAGTCGCCAACGCCATCGGCTACCCCGTGCTCATCAAGGCAGCCTCGGGTGGCGGTGGTCGCGGCATGAAGGTCATCCCCGATGCCGCCAGCCTGCCGGCGCTGATGGCCCAGGCCAAGGCCGAATCAAAGGCCGCGTTCGGCGACGACACCGTCTATATCGAAAAATATCTCAACGAACCCAGGCACATCGAATTCCAGGTCTTCGGCGATGGCAAGGGCGGCGCCGTCCACATGGGTGAACGCGATTGCTCGCTGCAACGCCGCCACCAGAAAGTTCTGGAGGAAGCCCCCTCTCCGGCGCTCAACGCCGATCAACGCGCCGAAATGGGTGAAATCGTCCGCCAGGCCGTCGCAAAGCTCAAATATCGCGGCGCCGGCACCATGGAATTCCTCTACGAAGACGGCAAATTCTACTTCATTGAAATGAACACCCGGCTTCAGGTCGAACACCCGGTCACCGAAGCCATCACCGGCATCGATCTCGTACGCGAACAGATCCGCGTCGCCGCCGGGCTACCGCTCAGCGTCACGCAAGCCGACATCCGCTTCGAAGGCCATGCCATCGAATGCCGCATCAATGCCGAAGACCCGGTCACCTTCGCCCCCTCGCCCGGCCGCGTCACCGATTTCCACGCCCCCGGCGGCCTCCATGTCCGCGTCGACAGCGCGCTTTACGACGGCTATCGCATCCCGCCCTATTATGATTCGCTCATCGCAAAACTCATCGTCTATGGCGCCAACCGCAACGACGCCCTGATGCGCCTGCGCCGCGCGCTCGAAGAATTCGTCATCCACGGGCCAAAAACTACCATCCCGCTGCAACAGGCCATCATCGAAGATCCTGATTTCATTGATGGCAATTACACCATCAAATGGCTCGAACGCTGGCTCGCGGAACGCGCCGTCTGACACAGGGGGGAACAAAGCTGAGCCACCCCCTCAAATCCCGCCTCGATCCCGATGTGCTGCTCCGCGCCTATGCCAGCGGCATCTTCCCGATGGCTGACAGTGCCGAAAGCACCGATGTGTTCTGGGTCGAACCAAAGCGCCGCGGCGTGCTGCCACTCAATGGCTTCCATCTCGCCAAAAGCCTCGCCAAGACCCTGAAATCCGAACGCTTCATCCTCACTGCGGATCGCGCCTTTGATGCCGTGCTCGCCGCCTGCGCCGAACCCGTCCCGGGCCGCCCGGATACCTGGATCAACCCGTTGATTTCGTCGGCCTATCGCGATCTCCACCGCCTCGGTCAGGCACACAGCGTCGAAGCCTGGGGGCCCGATGGCAGTCTTGCCGGCGGGCTCTATGGCGTCCGCCTCGGCGGTGCCTTTTTTGGCGAATCGATGTTCACCCGCCAACGCGACGCCTCGAAATGCGCCCTTGCTGCACTCGTCGCCCGGCTGCGCTTCGGCGGCTTCACCCTGCTCGACACGCAATTTCTCACCGATCACCTGGCCAGCTTCGGCGCCCATGATGTCAGCGCCCGTGCCTATCGCACTCAATTGGGCACGGCACTCGAAGTCGATGCCGATTTTTTCGCTTTTGACGTTTTGGCTACCGGGCCAGTATCGCCCTTTCCGGCCAACACCGTATCGGGTCCCGTCTCGGGAAAGCGCATCGCACAGCTTTTGACCCAGATATCATAACGCGGGTGCTCAAGCGGGTGGAGCGATGGGCTCTCCGCAAACATCCACCCCGAATACACCCGCCGCGCTGGCCCCTTGACCAACCGCTCGTCGATCAACAGGAACGCCCCGGTCAACTTCTGTTCCCATGGCGGCGTCACTTCACACGTCCGCACCACAACATCCAGGCTGCCGAACGAAAACCCCTCGCCCGGCCGGCCAACAAAGGTCCTGGTTTCGCCGGTGCGCTTGTTGATCGCTCCGATGGCGACCTGCCGCTCGGCATTTGGCGTGATACCCTTCACGGGGGTTGCAGGCGCCGCCGCTTTTGCTGGCGTCGCTTTTGGTGGTGCAATAGCCCCAGTGGCAGCAGCCTTCGGGGCAATCGCCGGTGCTGCAACCGGCTCTGTCCCCTTGGGCGGCGTGGCAACACCGGCCTCCTGCGCCGCCAATGACCCCGCTGCCAACAGCGCCAACCCGGCCGCCAATCCCATTCGCATGTTATTTCGCCGCCGGTTCCGCGGCAGGTGCAGGCGCCGCAGCAGGGGGCGCCGCATCGCCGGATTTGTTTACAAACCCGCCGATCAACGCCATCAGGTCGGTCGCACCCGATGTCTCGACAATTTCCTCACCCGGCTTCAACATCACCGTCTCACCACCGGGCGTCAACGCCACATAGGTCCCGCCCAAAATCCCCTCGGTGGTAATGGCGGCGCTCGAATCGATCGGCAATTGCAACGCCTTGTCGATGCCCAATTCCATCACCGCCTGGTAACTCACCGGGTCCAGGCTCTGCGCCATCACCCGGCCGACCTTGATGCCGGACAAACGCACATCGGTCCCCGGCGACACCCCCGTTACATTGGGAAACCGCGCCTTCAACACATACCCATCGGCCCGAGCCCCGGCCTGGGTCCGGCCATAGGCAAACACCACAAACCCGATCGCCACCAACACGACGATCAGCCCGACCAGCGCCTCGACGATATTGTCCTTGAACAAAGCGCGCATCAGCCGTCATCCCCAGGCGTCCAGGCCCGATAATCCCCCGTCGCCTTCGCCCGCTTGCCACCGGCGTCCAGGCTGCCCGATGGCATATGCGCCGCCAGGGTTCCCGTCGCATTCGGCGTCCATGGCTGTTCCCACACGCGCGGCGTCAACGGGGCCTCGCTGGGCGGCAACGCCACCGTCTTGTGCATCCACAAATGCCATTCGGGCGGAATCCGTGTCGCTTCGGGCGTGCCGTTGTAAATGACCCAGCGCCGCTCGGTCGCCCCGGTGCCACGCCGATAATAGATATTGCCCTCGCCATCGCGGCCAACCTCCTGGCCGTGCCGCCGCGTCATGATCCGCGTGCCCAGCCCCGGTCCATGCCACCAGGTGAAGATGTTCAACAACAATCCCATGGGTTCCTAAGGCCCCAAACCGCCCCAAAGCGCAAGAGCAAGCCTCAACGCTCGATGCGATCCCCCGGCTTCAACCCGATGCGCCTGGCTTCGCCGGCATTCAGCTCGATCACCGATGCCGCAATGCCCCGCGAATCGATAAGGTCACGGGAATAGGGTTTGCCCAGCGAAATGCTCACCACCCGGTCATCCGCCCCGACAAACACTAGGTCGAGCGGCAACGGCGTGTTCTCCATCCAGAACGTCGCCGACCGCGGCGTCTGGAACGGAAAGATCATGCCGCTGCCACGCGGCATCGCCTTGCGATACATCAGGCCACATTGCTGCTGGTCATCGGTCGCCGCGACATCCAGCGCGTAACGATACCGGCCCTTGTCAGTCACCAGCACCACCGGCATCACCGCAAGTCCGCTGTTGGGACAGGCGGCCGACGCCGACACAGCGGCAACCGGCGCAGCAAAAACCATGGTCAGCAACCCCGCCGCCACCAACGCCGCCGGCAACAACCTCATTCGATATCGATGCCGGTTTCATGGTCTTGGCGGCCACACACCTCGGCACCGGCGCCCGGAACTTCGATGATAACCGCCAATGGCCCCTTGTGCCCCGGCGCCACCCGCGCGCGCAGCATCTGGCCGGGGATCAATTCCACCAGCCCGGCCCGGCGCACAGTCTCCATATGCACAAAAATATCTTCCGCCGAACCGGGGCGGACAACAAAGCCATACCCCTTCAACCGGTTGAACCATTTCACCGCGACGTCTTCATAATTGCCGGCCGCCGCAATCATCACCTGCGGGTCGACTCGATCGGCGGCACGCGCCGCGGCGGTTTCGGGGTCAGGGCCGATGGACGTCGAAAGGTCAAAACTGATGATGCGCCGCGCCTGGCGGCCCCGGTCGCGCGCCACAACGGTGCAAATGATCGTGGCACCCTCGGGCAATGTCCGCCGTCCCGCCTCTCGCACTACGGTAAAATGCACCAGCACATCGGAGCCAACGCCATCGTGCGGCACCATGAAGCCATAACCGCGGACCGGGTCGAACCATTTGACTGCGCCCTGCACAATCTCCTCGTCGGCCGCCAAAACCGGCGAGACCTCCGTACCCGTCTCTTCGAACATGCTGATCCCCACCAACGCAACTTCCCCGCAGTCAGGATGCCAATACATTGCCTTGCAATCAAGCCCTGCGAATGCCGATTGTGACATTTTCTTGTCAATTCCGACGATATTACCCATGCGTAAACTGGCTGTCTGACGGTCACTTTCAACATGGCATCAGTAGCATGGTAGCGGTGGGCAGATTGCCCAGTTATGGCTAATGTCACGGCAAATACGAGGTAGGCCATGGAACTCAACGGCGACGTCAACATCGCGGCCTCACGGCAAAGGGTCTGGGCCGCGCTCAATGATCCCCAGGTGCTGGCGCGCTGCATCGAAGGCGTTGAAACCCTTGAACGCGTCACCGGCGATTCGGGCGAACGCTTCGAAGGCAAAATGAATGCAAAGGTCGGTCCGGTGCGCGCCACCTTCACTGGCCAGGTCACGCTAACCCAGGTCGTTGCCCCCGAACGCTATGTCCTCGTCGGGGAGGGCAAGGGCGGCGTCGCCGGCTTTGCCAAGGGTGAAGCGGCGGTCACGCTCACCGAAACCGGACCCAACGCAACACTGCTGTCCTATGCCGTAAAATCCAGCGTTGGCGGCAAATTGGCGCAGCTTGGCGCCCGCCTCATCGAAGGCACCGCCAAATCCTACGCCGAAAGCTTCTTTTCGCGTCTGAAGACCGAGCTTGAATCCGCTGGCATCCCCACAGATGCCACGGCAACTCCCGCGCTCACCTCGCCCACAACAGCCGCCATTCCCCCTGCAACCACCCCTGCAACGGGCATTTCCCCCCTCGTCTGGGGCGGCGCCCTCGTCCTTGCCGTGCTGGTTTTCCTGCTCTGGCAATGGCGCTGACATGGCCATCAGTGATCTCGACACCCTCAAAACCGCCCGCGAATGGCACCGCGCCGGCCACAGGGTCGCCCTCGCAACCGTAACAAAAACATGGGGTTCCGCCCCGCGCCGTATTGGCAGTCACCTCGCCATCCGCGATGATGGCCTGTTCGAAGGCTCGGTCAGCGGTGGCTGCGTCGAAGGCGATGTCGTCACCGAAGCCCAAAACCTCATAACCGGCGCCCGCACCCTCGAATATGGTGTCGCCGATGCCAGCGCCTGGGCCGTCGGCCTGGGTTGTGGTGGCCAGATTTCCATTCTTGTTCAACGGCTTGCCGACGATGGCTTCCCCTCCGCCCTTATCGATCGCCTCATCACCGCCGCCGCCACTGGCGAAGCCGTCACCCTCACCACCAACCCCGAAACCGGCCTCACCCGCGAAGGCCCCGGCGACGACACCAGCTTCAATCGTCCCTATCCCCCGCCCCGCCGCCTCGCCATCATTGGTGCCGTCCATATCGCCCAAGCTCTTGTTCCGCTTGCCATAAATCTTGGCATTACCCCGACAGTCATCGACCCGCGCGGGCTGTTCGCCGCCGACTCACGCTTCGCCGGCCTCGATCTCGATCGCCGCTGGCCCGATGAAGCCCTGGCCGAATGGCAACCCAACGCCGCCAGCGCCATCGTCGCCCTCACCCATGATCCCAAACTCGACGATGTCGCCCTCGCCGCCGCGCTCAATTCCCCGGCCTTTTATATCGCCGCTCTCGGCAGCCGCAAAAACCACGCCGGCCGTCTCGACAGATTGCGCGCACAAGGCTTTGATGACACAGCGCTTTCCCGCATCCACGGTCCCGCCGGCCTCCACATTGGTGCCGCCGACCCCGCCGAAATCGCCCTCAGCATCGCCGCCCAGATGACCGCGGCCTGGCGGGGGGCGCTGACTCCAAAACCATGATCTTCGCCGCCGTCCCGATTGCGCAGGCCGAATGCGGCGTCCTCGCTCACTCGCTGCTGGTCGCTGGCACGCGCTGGCCCAAGGGCCGCATCCTCACCGCCGCAGACATCACCGCCGCAGCCATGTCCGGCCTGCAACAGCTCGTCATCGCCCGTTTAAGCCCCGGCGACATCGGCGAAGATGACGCCGCCGCGCACCTCGCCTCCACCCTCGCCGGGCCTGGCCTCGCCGTCCTCCCCGCCGCCCACGGCCGCGCCAATATCGCCGCACAATCCGCTGGTATCCTCACGCTCGATCCCGCCATGGTCGCCGCCGTCAACGCCTGCGACGAGTCCCTCACCCTCGCCACCCTCGCTCCCCAAAGTCGCGTCAACACTGGCGAAATCGTCGCCACCATAAAGGTCATTCGCTACGCCGTCGCGGCCGACGCTCTCGCCGCCGCAACCGCCACCGCTACCCCCATCGCCCTCGCCGCCTTCCGCCGGCTCACCATCGCCCTGCTCTCGACAACCCTCGACGGCACCAGCGACAAACTCCTCACAAAAACCGAGCATGTCACCCGAAATCGCGTCGAATCAACCGGTTGCGCCATGATCACCCTCCCCCATTGCCGCCACGAAACCGCCACCCTTGCCGCCGCCCTCGCCAATCTTCCATCCGCCGACATTCTGCTGATTGCCGGTGCCTCGGCCACTGTCGATCGCGGCGACGTCATTCCAGCGGCCATCATCGCCGCCGGCGGCCATGTCGAGCGCCTCGGCATGCCCGTCGATCCCGGCAACCTGCTCTGCCTCGGCAGCATCGCCGGCAAACCCGTCATCGGCCTCCCCGGCTGCGCCCGCTCGCCCAAACGCAATGGCTTCGATATCGTCCTCGAACGCCTGGTCGCCGGCATACCCGTCACATCCCATGACATCGCGATGATGGGCGCCGGCGGGCTGCTGCCCGAAACGGAGCGTCCGGAACCCCGCGCCATCACACCACCCGGGCGTGTCGGCGCCATCATCCTCGCCGCCGGCCGCTCCAGCCGCATGGGCGATGACCACAAACTGCTTGCCGATTGGCGCGGCAAACCCCTCATCGCCCATGTCGCCGATGCGATCGCCGCTGCCGGGCTGCCGCCACCCATCGTCGTGCTCGGCTCCCGCGCCGCCGAAGTCCGTGCTGCACTCGCCGATCGCCGGGCCCATTATGTCATCGCCGCCGATCATGCCGAAGGGCTCAGCCGGTCCCTGCGCGCCGGGCTCGCCGCAACGCCGGCGGACTGGTCATCGGCGCTCATCTGCCTCGCCGATATGCCCCGCATCGAACCGGCATTGCTGCGCGCCCTCGCCGATGCCCCCGGCGATGTCGCCCTGCCGCTATGGAATGCAAAACGCGGCAATCCCGTCCGCTGGAGCCGCCGCCACTTCGCCCGGCTCATGGCCCTCGAAGGCGATGTCGGCGGCAAGGCCGTGCTCGCCGATGCCGTCACCATCACCGAAATTGCGGCCCCAAGCGACGCCGTCCTCGACGATATCGATACCCCCGCCGCCCTCGCTGCGCTCCGCGCTCGCCCTATGTAGGGTCAGGACCTATCAAATCCATGCCTCGGGTCATGACGGGGCATGGATTCAATTGGTCCTGACCCTAAGTCCCTCCAACCACGCGATAACCAGCGTCTGCAACCGTATCCGCGCATCCGACCAACTGTGGTCCGTCGCCACATGCGCCGTCGTCACCTGCTTGCCCCCCGCCGCCCGCACCGCGGCAACCAGGCCATCGCTGTGCGGTGCCAACCCATCATCCGACGTCAACACCAGCATCGGCACCCGCGCCAGGCCGGCCGCACCAGCCTGTGTGCGGTTATCGGCACTCCCCGCCATCAACTCATCCGCCATCATCTCCGCCGAAGTTCCGGCCAACGCCTCGGCATTGCCGGCCGAAAGCGCCACCAGATCCGCCCGTGGCAAGCTGCCAACCAACCCCAAATCCCCCATCGAAATCGTGATTGCCCCCTGCAACGCCGGGTCCTTCGCCGCTGTCATCGCCGTCGCCCACCCCCCCATGCTGTGCCCGGCCAACGCAATCCGCGCCGGGTCCACGCCCAGCTTGGCCGCAGTCTCGCGCCCGCGCAGGAAGGCAATCACCGCGGCTGCATCCTCTGGCACCTGAGCAAAATGGAACGTCCCGGCGCTCCCCCAACTCCCGCGATAATTGAATGTCACTGCATTCCACCCGGCCCGGCGCACCGCTTGCGCCAGGTCGAGGTTCTTCTCATTGCCCGGCCAGCCGTGCGCAATCACCAGCGTCGGATGCAGCCCCGGCCCCGCCGCCAGATAGGCGACACCGTTAATCAACACCCCGCCCGATGGAATATGCAACACCTCCATCCGCGCCGGATGGGCAACATCACGCGGCGGATCGGCAACAATCGCCTGCGGAACCCGTGCGGCGCCTGGCACCGCAATCAACAACGCCAGCAACACGATCCGCAACATGAATTTCTCCTTCCCGGTGCAGTCTAGCCGCCGTCCGAACAAGCGGATAGTCTGGCAAAAATCGACCAGGAGCACCCGCGCGATGACCGACAAACCCGTGATTTCCCAGGCCATGATCGATCTTTACGACCGCTTCACCCATGGCGGAGCCGACGCGAGCCGCCGTGATCTCATCACCGGCCTCGCCCGCCTCGCCGGTGGCGTCGCCGCGGCTACCGCGCTGCTGCCGCTCATCGAGGCGCGCGCCAACGCCGCCTCGCTCACCTCCGATACCGACAGCCGCCTCATCACCGAACGCGTCATCTATTCCGGTCGCAACGGGCGCCGCCTTGTCGGCTATCTCGCCCGCCCGGCCCGCGGCGCACAACGCCTGCCAAAGGTGGTGGTCATCCACGAAAATCGCGGCCTCAACGACCATATCCGCGATGTCACCCGCCGGCTCGCATTGGCCGGCCATGTTGCCCTCGCTCCCGATTTCCTCTCCGCCCTTGGTGAAACCCCGCGCACCGGTGATGGCAAGGCCACCGCCGACGATATCGCACGTCAGATGATCAGCACGCTCGATCGCGGCACCGCCATTGCCGATGGCGTGTCCAGCCTCGAATGGCTCGATGGCTTCGAAGATGGCAAGGGCGTCCCCGGCGCGGTCGGCTTCTGCTGGGGCGGCGGCATGGTCAATTCGCTCGCCATCGCTGCCGGCAACAAACTTCGCGCCGGCGTCGCCTATTATGGCCCCGCCCCGGCCGATGTCACCGATGTCGGCCGCATCAAGGCGCGCCTGCTGCTGCACTATGCCGGGCTCGATGATCGCATCAACGCCGGCGCCGCCGCATGGCAGGCCGCCCTCACCGGCGCCGGCGTAAAATTCGAAGCGCACACATACCCCGGCGTGAACCATGCCTTCAACAACGACACCTCCGCCGCCCGCTTCGACAAGGCTGCGGCCGACCTCGCCTGGGGCCGCACCCTCGCCTGGCTGAAACTGTAACCTGATAGCAGACCTTCGCCACACCCTCGCAAAAATGCGATTGCCTGCAATTGCATCTTGTTTAAGGTGATCCATAGTGCACAGCCCCGATTCTCGAACCGCGCCATCCTCCGGTCCCACAGAGTGCACCGCTGCAAAGGTTCGGCGCGTGGCTCGCAAGGTGACCCAGATCTATGACGACGCCCTGTCGCCATACGGCCTGACCATCGGCCAACTCGGCCTGCTCGCCAGCCTGCGTCGCCGCGAGGGCATCGGCATCGGCGCCCTCGCCGATCGCCTGTCCGCCGATGCCTCAACGGTCTCCCGCCTGCTCCGCCCGCTCGCCGCCGCCGGCTTGCTCATCCTCGACCCGGATCCCGCCGATGGCCGGGCCAAGCTGGTTCGCCTCACCGATGCCGGTCATGAACGCCGCCGCGCCGCCGCCACCGGCTGGAGCGCCGCTCAGGACCGCGTTCGTGAAACCCTGGGTGACGGCCGTCTCGCCGCACTGCGCTTCATGCTCGATGATGCCCATGCCCATCTTTAGGACCATTTACCTGCAATTGCACCGATTTTCCTTAACTGAGGCCCTGCCATGACTCTGACTGCCGCCAACCCTGCCAGCCTGTCTGGCCTCGCGCTGATGCAGGGGATGATGGAGGGCCGCTTCCCGCGCGCGCCCTTTGCCGAATTGCTGGCCATGGATGGCGGCAGCGCCGGCGAAGGCTGGGTGGTCTTCACCGGCCATCCAGGGCCGCAGCATTACAACCCCATCGGCTCGGTCCATGGCGGCTATGCCGCGTTCCTGCTCGACAGCTGCATGGGCTGCGCCATCCACACCACCCTCGCCGCCGGCATCGGTTACACCACCGTCGATCTCAACATCACCTATCTGAAGGCGATGACCGCCCGCACCGGCGACGTGACGGCCCGCGGCGAGGTGATCAGCAGCGGTCGCCGCATCGCCACCGCGCGCGGCACCCTCACCGACAGCGAAGGCCGGCTGCTCGCCACCGGCACCACCACCTGCCTCATCCTCACCCCCTGAAAGGACCCGACATGACCGGAGCTGCCATCATCATCGGCGCGGGTGACGCCACCGGCGGCGCCATCGCCGCGGCCTTTGCTCGCGATGGCCTCGTCGCCGTGCCGGTCCGCCGCACTGCCGAAGCCCTCACGCCGCTCGCCGAACGCATCATCGCCGAGGGCAACCGCTGCGTTCCCATCGGCACCGACGCCCGTGACGAAGATGCGATGGTCGCGCTCTTCGATCGCGTCGAAGCCGACATCGGCCCCGTCGAAGTCGCCGTCTTCAACATCGGCGCCAACTCGCCCATGTCGATCCTCGATGAAACCGCCCGCCGCTACCGCAAGATCTGGGAACTCTGCGCGCTCGGCGGCTTCCTGATGGGCCGCGAAGCCGCCCGCCGCATGGTGCCGCGCGGGCGTGGCACCATCCTCTTCACCGGCGCCACCGCCGCCGTGCGCGGCGGCGCCGGCTTCGCTGCCTTCGCCGGCGGCAAGCACGCCCTACGCGCCCTCGCCCAAAGCATGGCCCGCGAACTCGGGCCCCGGGGCCTCCACGTCGGCCATATCGTCATCGATGGCGCCATCGACACCGAATTCATCGCAAGCCAATTCCCCGAACGCTATGCGATGAAGGCCGAGGATGGCATCCTCAATCCCGATCACATCGCCGCCAACTACGTGATGCTCCATCACCAACCACGCTCCGCCTGGACCCATGAACTCGACCTGCGCCCGTGGCAGGAAAAGTTTTGATGGCGACTCAAGGACCTCCGGCGGCGACTCAAGGGCCTCCGGCGGCTGGGCCCGCAGGCCCCAGACCTCATTCCATTGATTTCTGCCCAAGTGCCGTCCCGCAATTCTCCGAGCCAACTGAATAAATGGGGTCTGGGGCCTAAGGCCCCAGCCACCGGAGGCCCTTAACCTTCAACCAAAAGGAAAAGCCATGACCAGGACCATCGAATTCCTCTTCGACGTTGGCTCGCCAACCACCTATCTGGCGCACAAGCGCCTTGCTGGCGTGGCGCAACGCAGCGGTGCGAGGGTCGACTATGTGCCCGTCCTGCTCGGCGGTATCTTCAAGGCGACGGGCAATGCCTCACCGGCGATGGTGCCGGCAAAGGGCATCCACATGTTCACCGATATGGGGCGCTATGCCGATCGCCACGGCATCATGCTGCGCAACAACCCGCATTTCCCGATCAACACCTTGACGATGATGCGGATGCTGGCCGGCATGAAGGGCAAGCCAGGCTTTGCAAAACTCGTCGACACGCTGTTCAACGCCATGTGGGAAACGCCGCGCAACATGGGCGATCCGGCGGAACTGGCGGCCGTGCTAACCGCGGCGGGCCTTGATGCCGATGCGATGCTGGCGGCAGCGTCTGACCCCGACGCCAAGGCTGCACTGGTCGCCGCGACCGAAAGCGCCGTGGCGCGCGGCGCCTTCGGCGCCCCAACCTTCTTCGTCGATGGCGCGATGTATTTCGGTCAGGATCGGCTCGACTGGGTGGAGGAAGCCGCCGCCGCATGAAAAAAGCCCGGCGGATCGCTCCGCCGGGCCATTTTGCATCGTCAACCTGGATCTAGTTGCGGTTGCCCATGAAGGACAGCAGGAACTGGAACATGTTGATGAAGTTGAGGTACAGCGTCAGTGCGCCGAGCACCGCCGACTTGCCGACGAAATCCGTGCCCTGGACCTGTGCATACAGGTTCTTCAAGCGCTGGGTATCATAGGCAATCAGGCCAGCAAAGATCAATACACCGACGATATTGATGCCAAGCTGCAACGGGCCGGACTTGAAGAAGAAATTGGCCAGCATCGCCACCAGCAGGCCGATAAGG
>JANPEP010000056.1:0-14014 GCA_031422995.1 Polymorphobacter sp.
AACACCCGCGTCGTCCTCATCAACAATCCCCTCAACCCCAGCGCCAGCACCTTCGATCGTACCAGCCTCGAGCTGCTCGCAACCTTCGCCGAAGCCCATGACGCCATCGTCCTCAGCGACGAAGTCTGGGAACACATCATCTTCGACAACGCCGCCCACACCAGCGTGCTGCAAGTCCCAAGCCTCAGAAACCGCAGCGTGAAAATCGGCTCCGGCGGCAAGATATTCGCCCTCACCGGCTGGAAAATCGGCTGGATGTGCGCCGCCCCCCACCTCACCGCGGCGCTGGCCAAATCTCACCAGTTCCTCACCTTCACGACGCCGCCCAACCTCCAGGCCGGCATCGCCCACGGCCTCGCCAAGCCCATGGAATGGTTCACCCAAATGCGCGCCCAATTTCAACGCTCGCGTGATCGCCTCGTCACCGGCCTCACCGCAGCCGGCTACAAAATGCTCCCCAGCATGGGCACCTATTTCGTCTCTATCGACCTTGCCGCCACCGGCATCCTGCACACCGACACCATCACCGCCGATCGCCTCCTCACCGCCGGCGTCGCCACCATCCCGGTCTCCGCCTTCTACGCCCAATCCGCCGTCACCAGCACGCTCCGCCTCTGCTTCGCCAAGCAGGACGCCACCCTCGACACAGCCATCGATCGCCTCGCTACGGCATTGCCAACCCTGCGCTGATCCGCCGGTCGCTGCGGTCCACCAGCCACGCCCCGCCCATCGCCACACCAAAACCAAACAGCGCCAGCGCCCCCATCTGCACCGGCCCTTGCGCCTCCCCAGAAATCAACGACACCATCTGCAACACCGACAGCAACGCAACAAATCCCAGCGCCGGCCCCGCCCGCTGCCCCCGGTCCTTGCGCGCTGCAATCCACAATCCGCCGGCCAGCGCCAGCAACCCCATCTCCAGCGCCATCTCCGGCAACGGCAGGTTCCACATCCCCAATCCCAGTTTCGGCCCCAGGAACCCCAGCGGCAAATCCGGCCGATGCACGATCAGGTCGAGCAGCCAATGCGAAAACACTACCAGCCCCAGCAACCCCGCCACCCGTCGTGGCACACCAAACCCCCGCCACGCCACCAAAGCCGCCGCGCTCGCCCACACCAGCGCCGCCGGCAGACTATGCGTCCACGGCATGAAATACAGGTCAAGCGGATTGCCCGGCTGCTCCGGCACCACTCGCACCTTCTCCACCCCGATCATGATCAGCACCGCCCAACCCAGATCAAGCAACTGGCTGGCGCCGATCCACACCCACAGTGGCACCCGGTCCTCGATTGCCTTGCCCGTCACCCCCGCAGCAAAATGCCCGACAAACATCGCGCCTATCCCTTCCGTCGGAACGGCCAATCGATCACCGCGCCGGCAAACAACGCCCACCACACAAATACCGGCTGAAACGCCAACCGCGGGCCGTGATAACCCCAGCCAAGTGCCTCTCCGCCCAGTTTCACACCCTCGAACGCGTGCTTGATATTGGCTGGAAACACCGCGATCGCATAGGCCGCCAGCATCACCCCTGCCAACCAGCGCAGCCGCGGAATCATCAAGGCCACCGCCCCCAATATCTCGCAAACCCCGGTCGCCAATATGGTTTCGCGCGGAAACGGAACCCAAGTCGGTACGATCGGCAGGAACGCCTCGGGTGACCGCAGGTGAATCACTCCGACTGTAAAATACACCACCGCCAGCAACCAGCGCAGCCCCGTGCGCCCCTGCTCGACACGCGTGCTCATGCCAGGTCCCGATTCAGCGCAACCTGCAAGTCCTTCACCAACGGAAACCGCTGCTGCGGCAGATATTGCAGCATCACCACAACCGCCAGTTGCCGCACCGGATCAACCTGAAACAAGGTCCCCGCCGCGCCGCCCCAGCCATAGGTGCCAGCCGCGCCACCTTCCGGCGCGGCACGCGTATCAAACAAAGTTACCTGCCCGCCGGCGCCAAAACCCTTGTTGCCTTCATAAAACACCCCCACCGGCATCATGTTACGCATCGCCATGCGTGCCACACCCTGCGGCATCACCATGCGCCCCTCGAACATCCCTTCATTGAGCAACATCTGCCCGAACCGCGCATAATCCCTTGCCGACGACAGCAACCCGGCCCCACCCGCAAGCAAACGCGGCGTCCCCGCCCAATCGCTCCGTCCCGGCCCATCGATCAGCACCGGCGCATTCAACGGCGTCATGTCAGGCTTCACCCAGGCATAGTTTGACGACAATCGCGCCAGATCGCCCGGCGCCACCGAAAATCCGGTGCTCGCCATCCCCAGCGGCTTGAACAATTGCTCGCCCAGCACCGCGTCGAACGTCTTGCCGGTCAATCGCTCCAGCATCCCGCCGGCCAGGTCGTGCGACACCGAATATCGCCACCCCGTCCCCGGCTCGCTGTACAATGGCAGGCTCGCCAGGCCAGCGACAAACCCCGCCAGGTCGGGCACCTTGCCATCGCCCGGCCGCACCCCCGCCGTGGCATTGCCCGGCATCAACCCCAGCCGCCGATATTCCGTCTCCAATGGCCCGTTGCCCAGAATCGTGTAGGTCAGGCCCGCCGTATGCGTCAGCAGATGCCTTACCGTAATCGGCGTCACCGCCGGTCGCGATTCCAGCCCCTTGGCCGGGTCCACCAACACCCGCATCGTCTTGAACTCTGGCACGACCTCCGAAATCGGCATGTCGAGCTTCAGATTGCCCTTCGCCACCTGCTGCATCACCGCCATCGCCGTCACCGGCTTGGTCATCGAATAAATCCGCCACAGCGTATCAGGCGTCACCGCCACACCGCCGTCGAACGCTGTCTTGCCGGTCATCAGATACTCGGGCCGAAATCCCCCCGGCCGCACGATGGCCACAACCGCACCGGGCACCCGTCCCGCCGCGACATAGCCGTCGATCAACGCCTGCACGGCGGCAAAACCGCTCGCCTTTTCGCGTCCAAATGCCGGCGTTGCAGCCGCAAACGCCGCCCCGGCAATGCTGCCCAAAACGGCGCGTCGACCTAATTCCATCCGGCACGAGTCCATTCGGCTCAATTCCATCATGCCCGTCATCCCCAAATTTCCCATTTCACTGCACCAGCAATCGCCCCGCCTGCGCCCGCGCCTCGTCGGTCACATCTGCACCCGACAGCATCCGCGCAATCTCCTCGCGGCGTTCCTCTGCGCCCAACGCCACCACATCGGTCCGCGTTGTGCCATTCAGGCTCGCCTTGGCAATCCGCCACTGGTGCGCGCCCCGCGCCGCCACCTGCGGGCTGTGCGTCACTACCAGAACCTGCGTCCCCGTCGCCAGCCGCGCCAGGCGCTCACCGATCGCACTCGCCACCGCGCCGCCAACCCCACGGTCGATCTCGTCGAAAATGATCGTACCCGCGCTGCCGGTCTCCGCCAGCGCCACCTTCAACGCCAGTACAAACCGCGACAATTCCCCGCCCGATGCAATCTTGATCAACGGCCCAAACGGCGCACCCGGGTTGGTCGAAATCTCGAATTCAACGCGCTCGGCGCCTTCCGCCCCCCAGCCATTTTCCGGCAACGACGCCACCACCGTCTTGAACTTGGCGGCATCCAGCTTCAACGGCACCAATTCGCCCGCCACTGCCTTGTCGAGTCGCGCTGCCGCCGCCCGCCGCGCCCTGCCCAACTCTTCCGCCGCCGCGTGATACTTTGCCCGCGCCGTCGCCGTCGCTGCCACCAGCGCCTTCAGCCCCCCCTCGCCCGCAACCAACGCCTCGGCCCGCGCCCGCAATGTCTCCGCCAGGCCCGGCAACGCATCGGCCTCGACCCGGTGCTTGCGCGCCATCGCCCGCAATTCGAACAACCGCGCCTCGGTCGTCTCCAGCCGTGCCGGATCGGCATCCAGCGCCTGCACGGCCGCGGCCAACCGCTGCTCCGCCTCCCCGGCCTCAACGAGCGCCCGGTCCAAACTCTCCAGCGCTTCCCCCAGCAAGGGGTGCTCGGCGCCGATCCGGTCCAGCCGCCGCGCCGCCTGCGCCAATTGCCCAATCCCGCCATCCTTGCCCGACAGCAACGTCTCCACCGCCGACAAATCATCGGTCAGCCGCGCGCCCTTCTGCATCGAAGCCCGCGCCTCGGCCAATTCGGCTTCCTCTCCCGGCTGCGCATCCAGCGCCGCCAGTTCCTTGACCGCATGGTCCAGCCATTCCCGGTCGCGCTGGTCGGCTTCCAGCCGTGCTGCCGCCTCGGACTCCGCCGCCACCGCCGCCTGCCAAGCGACCCACGAGCCGCGCACCACGACAACCTGCGCGCTCAAACCGCCAAAACCATCCAGCAAAGCCCGATGCCCCCGCGCCGCCAACAGCCCGCGATCATCCGACTGCCCATGGATCTCGACCAGCGCCGCGCCGGCCTCACGCAACAACCCCGCCGAAACTGGCTGGTCATTGATATAGGCCCGGCTGCCGCCATCGGCCTTCAACTGCCGGCGCAGGATAATCGCCCCGTCCACCTCGAGATCATTCGCCGCCAACAGCGCCCGTGCCGGATGGTCGTCCCCCACACTGAATTCCGCCGTCACCCGCGCCGAATCGGCCCCGGCGCGCACCAGCGCCGCATCCCCGCGTGCCCCCATCGCCAGTCCCAGCGCATCCAGCAGGATCGATTTGCCCGCCCCGGTCTCCCCCGTCAGCACCGACAGCCCATCGGCAAATTCAAGCGCCAGCGCTTCAATCAGCACCACGTTGCGAATATCCAGCAGGGTCAGCACACCCCATCCTTACAACCGCTTTTCGCAATCGTCTCCCATCCTATTATCCCATCCCGCTTGCGGCAGGAGCCAGGTGCCCTTGCGGGAGGGGCCAGGGGCGGGGGGAGTCCACAGCACGTCGAATCCCCCTTTCCACTTGCACCAAACGCAAAAATCCCTATACGCCGCACCTTCACTCAACCCGGGGCTTCCGGCGGCAAGCAATTGCCAGACGATGCCGTGAGATCAGCCTCAACCAAGCCCAAGATGACAGGTGCCGCATGGCCGTTCCAAAACGCAAGACTTCGCCCTCACGCCGCAACATGCGCCGCAGCCACCACGCGCTGGTACCTGTGTCCTTTCAGGAATGCCCAAATTGTGGTGAATTGAAGCTGCCGCACAATTTGTGCGGCGCTTGCGGCCATTACAACGGTCGTGAAGTCGTCGAAATCCAGGCCTGATCCTGCGATTCAACCGGACTTGGGGACGCGCGCCGACAGCATGACCGTCAAGCCCGCGCCCTCCCAAGCTGCAGCAACGCTGTCCGCACCCACCATCGCGCTGGACGTGATGGGTGGTGATGCGGGTCTTGCCGATGTCATGGCCGCGGCCGAAGTCGCCTCGGAACGCTACCCCAAGCTCGTCTTCCGCCTTCACGGCCCCGAAGATCGCATCCGCGCTGAACTGCCGCGCCACAAGCGCCTGTCGGCCACCGCCGCCGTCATCCACACCGATGAAGTGGTGCTCGGCACCGACAAACCCAGCCAGGCGCTGCGTCGCTCGCGCACCTCGTCGATGGGCATGGCCATTCAGTCGGTCAAGGACGGCCACGCCCATGCCGCCGTCTCGGCCGGCAACACCGGCGCCCTCATGGCGATGGCGCTGTTTGCCCTGCGCACCATGCCCGGTATCGATCGCCCTGCCCTTGCCGCGCTGCTGCCCACGCTGAAAAACGATTCGGTCGTCCTCGATCTCGGCGCCAACACCGAATGCGATGCCGAAAACCTCGTGCAATTCGCCGTCATGGGCGCCGCCTTCGCCCGCACCGTCCTCGGTCTTGAAAAACCGCGCGTCGCCCTGCTCAACATCGGCGTCGAGGAGCTCAAGGGCACCGACGAGTTGAAGGAAGCCGCCGCCCTGCTTCGCGGCGCCACCCTGCCGATGGTCTTCGAAGGCTTTGTCGAAGGCGACAAAATCGGCCAGGGCAATGTCGACGTCATCGTCACCGATGGCTTTTCCGGCAACATCGCGCTCAAAACTGCCGAAGGCACCGGCAAACTCGTCGTCGGCCTGCTCACCGCCGCCTTCAAATCCTCCTGGCTGACGCAACTCGGCTATCTGCTATCCCGCGGCGCCCTCAGTGCACTGCGTGCTCACCTCGATCCCAACGCCCACAACGGCGCCGTCTTCCTCGGCCTCAACGGCATCGTCGTCAAAAGCCATGGTTCTGCCAATATCCGCGGCATCGCCAACGCCATCGGCGTGGCTCATGATCTCATTGCCGACAATGTCGGCGAACGCATCCTCCACGATCTCGCCAATTTCCAGGCCCACAGGCCCGATACGGCCACCACTGAAGCCGCAAAGTGATGGCGACAAAGTGATCCGCGCCCGCATCATCGGCACCGGCAGCTACCTGCCCTCACACATTCTCACCAACGCCGAACTCGCCGCCCGCGTCGATACCAGCGATGAATGGATCGTCGAACGCACCGGCATCCGCCAACGCCACATCGCCGCCAAAGGCGAATTCACCTCCGATCTTGCCACAGCTGCCGCCACCAAGGCCCTGAAAAACGCCGGCCTCACCGCGGCCGATGTCGACCTCATCATCGTCGCCACCGCCACGCCGGATCAGACGTTCCCGGCCTGCGCCACTGTTGTTCAACACAAGCTCGGCATGGTCCACGGCGTCGCCTTCGATATCGCCGCCGTCTGCTCGGGTTTCCTCTACGCCCTCGCCGTCGCCGATGCGATGCTGACCTCCGGCGCCCACCGCACCGCCCTCGTTATCGGCGCCGAAACCTTCTCGCATCTCCTCGATTGGGAGGATCGCGGCACCTGCGTCCTCTTCGGCGATGGTGCCGGCGCCGTCGTCCTGCGCGCCGAAGCCGCCGCCGGCACCAATAATGATCGCGGCATCCTCGCCCATCGCCTGCACAGCGATGGCCGCCACAACGATTTGCTCTACGTCGATGGCGGCCCCGGCTCCACCGGCACCACTGGCAAATTGCGCATGAAGGGCCGCGAAGTCTTCCGCCACGCCGTCACAAACCTCGCCAGCGTCATGACCGAAACCCTCGCCGCCGCTGGACTGTCTGCCGCCGATGTCGCCTGGGTCGTCCCCCATCAGGCGAATTTGCGCATCCTCGAGGCCACGGCAAAGAAACTCGGCCTGCCGATCGACCGCGTCATCGTCACTGTCGACCGACACGCCAACACATCCGCAGCATCGGTGCCGCTCGCACTCGACACTGCCGTCACCGATGGCCGTATCAAACCCAATGATTTGCTGCTATTGGAGGCGATGGGTGGCGGATTTACCTGGGGTGCTGCTGCAGTCAGGTGGTAGCTTATTTCTTGCCAGTGCGTTAATCTGTCGCGATTCGCGTACCCGTCAGAATCTCTGGGGAGGGAAAGACCAAATGGCCAAAACTGAAAGCATCGCCGCCGGCAGCCTGACACGCGCCGACCTTGCCGACGCCGTCCATAGCGAAATCGGCCTTTCGCGCGCCGAATCGGCCGCCCTTGTCGAAACCGTGCTCGATCGCATCGGCGATGCGCTCGTCGCCGGCGACAATGTCAAGATTTCGTCCTTCGGCAGCTTCGTGCTGCGCAACAAGGGCCTGCGCATCGGCCGCAACCCGAAAACCGGTGTCGAAGTGCCGATCGAACCGCGCACTGTCTTGACCTTCCGGCCCAGCCAGCTGCTCCGCGAAGCCATCAACAAGCCTGCCAAGGCCTGATCATGGCACATCAGGGGTCCAACATCGAAAAATCCGAT
The DNA here is from genome assembly GCA_031422995.1 of Polymorphobacter sp. GTDB lineage: Bacteria > Pseudomonadota > Alphaproteobacteria > Sphingomonadales > Sphingomonadaceae > Sandarakinorhabdus. The sequence continues at coordinate 7,724 of JANPEP010000056.1, forward strand.
CGCGCCTTCCGCACCATCTCCGAAGCCGCCGAAGTCATTGGCGTGCCACAGCATGTCCTGCGCTTCTGGGAAACCCGCTTCACGCAGCTGCAACCGCTCAAACGTGGCGGCAACCGCCGCTATTACCGCCCCACCGACATGGCGCTGCTCGAAACCATTCGCGCCATGCTCCACGACGAAGGCCTGACCATCCGCGGTGCCCAGCTGGCGCTTGCCAATGGCAAGGATCGCGCTCGCGCTTCTGATACCGTTCTGGCTACTGTCGCTGCCCTGCCGATCGCGGCTCTGCCTGTCCATGCGCCAACCCCGCCAACGCTGGTCCATACCTTGCTGACGGCCGGCATCGACATTGCACCCCTGCGCGACATCCGCGACCGCCTGCGGCTCGCCCTGGCCGCCTGACCATGCGCAGCCTGGCGGTTTTCAGCGTCAAGGGCGGCGTCGGAAAATCCGCCCTGGCGGTGAACCTCGCCCACGCATCCGCCACGCTCTCCGGTCGCCGCACACTCTTGTGGGACCTCGACCCCCAGGGCGCTGCCACCTACACGCTGCGCCTGTCAGCCCGCCCCGACACCTCGGCACGAAAAAGCATCGCCGAAGGCAGCCTCACCCCGCTCATCCAGGCCTCGGACTTCGTCAATCTCGATGTCCTCGCCGCCGACAAATCACTGCGTCACCTCGAAAGGCAACTCAACCAGGACGACAAGGCCAAGCGCCTCAAGAAACTCATAAAAAGCCTCGAAAAGGACTATGACCGCATCATCCTCGATTGCCCGCCCGGCCTGACCGAACTCGCCGATCAAGTGTTTCGCGCCGTCGATTTGCTCGTCGTCCCAATGCTGCCCAGCCCGCTCAGCCAGCGCGCCCATGACCAACTGCGCGAGCACCTCGCCCGCCACCACAAAAACAGCGCCCCCGCCATCCTGCCGGTCTTCACCATGGTCGACCGCCGCAAAACCTTGCACCGCAACACAATCGCCGCCACCCCCGGCCAGCACGTCATTCCCTATGCCGCCGCCGTCGAGGCTATGGCCACCACCCGGCTTCCCGTCCTCGCCAAATCCCCCTCATCCCCAGCTGCCAAGGCCCTGTCCGCGCTTTGGGCCAACGCGGAACGAACGCTCGTCCAAACATAAGGGCCTCCGGCGGCCGGGGCCTGGACCGCCAACCCTGCCTACCGGAGGCTGATTGAACGTTACGCCGCCACCACGCGCCGCCGGCGCGCCGCCGCACCAACCAGGCCAAAGCCGGCAATCAGCATCGCCCAGCTCGCCGGCTCCGGCACTGTCGCCACATAGGTGCGGAAGCCGCGATCATAAATTGTTTCCTGCCACGGCAAATTGCCGGTGTTGTCGGTGATATGGTTGGCGCCCGGCAAATAAGTTCTGAAGCTGCCGACAATGGCATTGCCGTCGGCATCCTCGCCCACCTGCTCGCCATACAGCAATGCAAAGCGCGAACCATTGTTGAGGTTCTGGGCGTAGAAATACACCTTGAAATCATACCCCCGCGTTACCTGGAATCCCAGGCTCGACACATCGAGTGAAAGATAGTTGTCCTGGTTCACCGCCCCGATCGTCGGCAGGGCCGCCGATGCCACCGAAAAAGCATTCGGTCCGGCGCCCGTTGGCAAATTCCCGGCACCACCAGCCAGAATTTCCACTTTCAACACGTTCTGCGGCTGGTTGCTGCGCTGAATGCTCGCCACCTGAAAATCGACCCGCGTCAGCAAGCCCGATTTGCCCGCCTTGATAACCTGCGCCTGACGCCGATCGGCCAAACCACCTACCGCCTGCACCAGTTGATAGCCGGGTTGCTGGATGGTGATGAAATTGTCCTGGTCCAGAACAACCGCGCCACAAGCAGGCGCTGCCACGGCCACAGCCGCGAGCAAAAACAAAATTTTCATCTAACAACAGCCCCCATGCCCGCAGCATACGGACACGTGCTTTTAACTTGTCATTTCACAAAACCAACGAAAAAAAATCGCAACTATTCCGCCGCAACCCGAGTCGTCTGCTCCCCGGCCGGCAACTCCCGCACGTCTGCCGCGCCGCGCCATGCCCGCACTCGGGCGCTGATGCCTTCGATACCCAGGTAAACCACCGGCGTGATGAACAGGGTCAACACCTGGCTGACCATCAACCCGCCCAGCACGGCAATGCCCAGCGGCTGCCGCAATTCCGCCCCGGCGCCGATGCCCAGCGCCAGCGGTGCCGCCGCCGCCATCGCTGCAAAGGTCGTCATCATGATCGGCCTGAACCGCTTCGATGCCGCTTCCCGAATGGCATGAACCGGCGTCCAGCCATGCGAACGCTGCCCCGCCAGCGCAAAATCGATCATCATGATGGCGTTCTTCTTCACAATGCCAATCAGCAACACAACACCAATGATACCAATGACATCCAACGGCATATTGAATAACCACAAGAACGCCACCGCGCCAATCCCCGCCGCCGGCAAGCCCGACAAAATCGTGATGGGATGCGCAAAACTCTCATACAGCACGCCCAGAACGATATAGATCACGATGATGGCCGCGATGAACAGCAACGGCATCGATCCGGTCGATGCTTCAAACTGCTGGGCATTGCCGCCAAACGCCCCGTTGATCGTCGCCGGCTGGCCCAATTCATTTGCCGCCGCATCGATCAACGGCTTGGCCTGAGACAGCGCCACCCCCTTGGAAAGGTTGAACGAAATCGTCACCGCCGGCAACTGGCTCTGGTGCGCCACAACCGATGGCGCGCCTTGGATGGAAACCTTGGTCACCGCCGACAATGGCACCAGACTGCCCGCCACGCCGCCGGTGGCATTCGATCGCACCGTCAGGCGTCCAATGCCGTCGGGCGTCAATTGCTGGTCCGGCGCAATCTCCAGGATCACCTGATAACTGTCGACATCGGTGTACACGGTCGAAATCTGCTGGTTGCCATAGGCAGCATACAAGGTCTGGCGTATCGCTGCGACGGGCACACCCAAACGGCTCGCCGCATCCCGATCAACCGCGATCATCGCCTCACGCGCGCCGCGCTGATAGTCCGACGACACATCTTCGAACCCCGGCGTCGTCCGCAACTTCGCCTCCAGCAGCGGCGCAAAGGCATATAGTTCGTCCTTGTCGACCGCTGACAGCGTATATTGGTAGTTCGACGACGATGCCCGCCCACCAAGCTGCAAATTCTGCGGAATGTTCGGAAACGCCGAGATACCCGGCACTGCCGCCAGCTTCTTGCGCAGCCGCGCCTGCACCACTTCGGCGGAATCGCGCTCGGATTTCGGCTTCAATGGCGCGAACATCCGGCCAGTATTGCCGGTGCCGCCACCCAGAAAACTGTTGACCCGCAACACCGCCGGATCGGCGCGAACGATCATCGCCACGGCATCCTGCTTGGCCTGCATCTGGTCAAAACCGATATCTGGCGCCGCCTCGGTGCCGATAAAAATCGCCCCGGTATCTTCGACAGGGAAAAATCCCTTTGGCACCACGGTAAAGCCCCAGATTGCCACACCGATCGAAGCCACCGTCAACACGCCGACCAGCTTCCTGTGGCGCAGTGTTGAATCGAACGCCCGCATATACCCGGCCTGCATCCGGTTGAACGCCTGCGTCGATGCCCGCGCCACCCGGCTGTTCGGCTCTTGGTGCCCCGGCTTGAGCACCCGCGCCGCGATCATCGGGATCAGCGTCAGCGAAAGCACGGCCGAAATCGCAATGGCAATCGTCATCGTCACCGCAAATTCAAAGAACAATCGCCCGATAACTCCGCCCATGAACAACAAGGGGATGAACACCGCGACCAGTGAAACCGATATCGACAACACGGTAAAGGCAATCTCGTTGGCGCCGGTCACCGCCGCCACCCGCGGTTGTTCGCCATCCTCGATATGCCGCACTATGTTTTCGAGCACGACAATCGCGTCATCGACAACGAAACCCGTCGCCAACGTCAGCGCCAGCAACGACAGATTATCAAGGTTGAAACCAAAAAAGTGCATCCCGGCAAACGTGCCGATTGCCGCCAACGGCAACACCACCGCCGGAATGATCGTCGCCCGCGCGTCGCCCAGCACCAGATAGATGACCAAAATCACCAGCAGCGCTGTGCCGATCAACGTATATTGGGCATCCGCAACCGAATGGCGCACCGAATCCGATCGGTCGACAATCGTCATGATCTCCACACTTGGCGGCACCGAATCGCGTATCGCCGGCAACATCGCCGTCACATCATCGACCAGTTTGACGACATTCGCTCCCGGCTGCCGTGTGATCGCCACTGTCAACGAAGGCTCGCCGTTGAACTTGGCACCCCCGCGCAACTGCTCGTAACTGCTGATGACCTTGGCTAGGTCACCCAGCCGCACCGGCAAGCCATTGCGCGTCGCTACGATGATATTGGCAAAATCCTCGGGCTTTTCCAGATTGCCGCTTGCATCGAGGATATAGTTGCGCTCCCCGCCGGTAATCGCCCCCACCGCGACGTTGCTGTTCGCCGCCGCCACCGCATCCCGAATGTCCCCAGGCGTCAGGTCGCGCGCCGAAAGCGCCGCCGGGTCGAATTGAATGCGGATGGCATAACGCCGACTGCCATAGGTCTGCACCTCGCCCACACCCGCCATCGTCGAAATCCGCGGAATGATCAGCGTGTCGACAATGGTCTGCAAAGCATTCGCCGGCCGTGTCTTGTCACGCACCGAAAGGATCATCACCGCCTGGTCAGCCGGGTTGACCTTCTTGAACGTCGGCGGCGCCGGCATCTCAACCGGCAACCGCCGCGCCACGGCAGACAAGGCCGATTGCACATCCAGCGCCGCTGCATCGATATCCCTGTCGAGCGCAAACTGGATGGTGATGTTGCTCGACCCCGTCGATGACGTTGACGTAATCTGGTCGATCCCCGAAATCGTCGCCAATTGCCGCTCAATCGGCGTCGCCACCGATGATGCCATCGTTGCCGGGTTCGCCCCCGGCAGCCGCGCTTCAACCTGGATGGTCGGCAAATCGACTTCCGGCAACGCCGATACAGGCAGTTGCCGATACCCAAAGAACCCTGCGAAAATGATCGCCAGGCTCAACAGCACCGTCGCCACCGGCCGCTCAACCGCCAGGCGCACAATCCCCATCAGCCACCAACCGCAGCCGCAGGCACAGCCGCAGCCGCAGCCGTCCGCGGCGGCGTCCCTGGCCCGCGCGCCTTCGTCCGCACTTTGTCGCCCGGCTTCAGCTTCGAAAGCGCGTCAACAACAATCTGTTCGCCCGGCGCAACCCCGCTGGCCAGGAACACCTTCCCACCCGCGCGTCCGGCCACGGTCACATCGCGCATCACAATATTGCCATCGCTGCCAATCGCCCAAACGAACGGCGCATCACGCCCGGTCTGCACCGCCGATTCGGGCAGCGCGATACGCGATGTCGACGCCCCCAGCGGCAGCTCGACATTGACAATCGCCCCCGGCCACAACGCGTCACCGACATTCACAAATTCGGCCTTGGCTGCCACCGATCCGTTCCCCGGATCGACATTATTATCCAAAAATGCCAATCGCCCCGTCGCAATCGGCGGTGCATTCGATTGTCCCTGCTGGCGCGCGATCACCGTCAAACCGGGACCCGCCATCGCGCCGCGAACATTCTGGATTTCCTCGGGTGGTACCAGGAACCGCACTGCAATCGGCGACAACTGGTTCACCGTCACCAACGGCACCGTGTCGCCTGCCCGCACATTGGCGCCCAACCGGAACCCGATTTCCCCGGTCCGCCCGCTCACCGGTGCCCGAATCGTCAGGTAACTCAAAACTGTCTCGGCGCTTTCCACAGCGGCCTGCGCTCCGCTGATGCCCGCCTCGGCGCTGCCCGCCAGCGCCCGTCGCTCATCAAGCACCGCCTTGGACACAAACCCCTTGCTGACCAATTGCTCGGCGCGGCTGTAGGAACCGCGCGCCTGCGCCGCCGATGCCCGCGCACTCGCCAGCGTCGCCCGCGCCTGCGCCAATTCCGCCCGCGCCGCCCGGTCATCAAGCTGGAACAAAGCCTGCCCGGCGCTGACGCTGTCGCCCTCCCGGAACAGGATTTTGGTAATCTGGCCATCAATGCGCGGCTTCACCGCCACCGATTGCAAGGGCGTCACCGTGCCCAGCGCCGTCAACCGCGGCGCAAAATCAGCGGCTTCCGCCTTGGTCGCGCCCACCAGAGCCGGCGGCCGCCCCTTGCCGGCTGCGGCTTTGTCACCCGATCCACACGACGCAAGCGTCACCGCCAGCGCGCAGGCGCCCGAAAGACGCAAGAGG
>JANPEP010000057.1:0-1881 GCA_031422995.1 Polymorphobacter sp.
TTGGCCGAGGATTGGCGGCGGGCGCTCGGCGTTGCCTGGGAACAGGTGGAAATGCGAGTGCTGGGGGCGCTGCTCGATAGCGATGCCGGGCCGATCGACGCCAAGGTGGCGCTGGAAATGCTAAAGCGCCGGCCGCAAGCCGCGGTGCGTGCCGTGGTGACGGTCGATGCCGCCAAGATCGCCAAGGTGCGCAGCGACATCAGGGCGCTGATGGCGCCTGGTGAATGATCAACAGGATTTGCGGAGGCGGCGCTTATGACAGACCGCCCGGACAGACGGCGCGAGAGGACTATAGCCGAAATTTGGGACAGCGGTGACGCGGCGACGCGCGCACTGATCATCAGCCTGCACGGTCGTGGCGCGGTGGCGGCGACGCTGGAGAGCCAGGAAGGATTGCGGCGGGCACAACAGCCGCCGGATGGCGATTGGACAATCTGGGCGATTCTTGCCGGGCGTGGTTTTGGCAAGACTCACGCTGGTGCCGAATGGGTCCATTCCCTGGCGAGCACGCCTGGGCGGCGCTTCGCGTTGGTCGGTGCCAGCCTGGACACGGCGCGGGCGGTGATGGTGGAGGGCGAATCTGGCCTGCTGGCACGGGTGCCGGCGGGCGGCGATGTGACCTTTGTGCCGAGCCTGAAGCAATTGACCTGGGCCAACGGATCACAGGCGCGGCTGTTTTCCGGGGGCGAGCCCGACAGCTTGCGTGGTGGCCAGTTCGATTTCGCCTGGGGCGATGAATTTGCGCACTGGCCACGCGCCGAGGCGACGTTGACCAATTTGCGGCTGGCGACGCGGTTGGGCGTGCAGCCGCGGCTGTTGTTGACGACGACTCCGCTGCCATCGGCGTGGTTGAAGGCGCTGCTTGCAGAGCCCGGCGTTGCAGTGACGCGCGGCCGGATGGAGGACAATGCCGCCAATCTGCCGGCGTCGTTCATCGATCATCTGCAGCGCCGCTATGGCGGGTCGGCAATCGGTCGGCAGGAATTGGATGGCGAGATCGTCGATGATCTGGCGGGGGCGCTGTGGACGCGGGCGCTGTTCGAACGGCAGCGGCGCGCCGAAGTGCCTGACTGCACGCGAATCATCATCGGTGTCGATCCGCCGGCGGGCGGAGCGCAAGGGGTGTGCGGCATCGTCGCCGCCGGACTGGGCGCCGATGGACGCGGTTATGTGCTTGCCGATGCCAGCGTGGCGGGGACACGACCGGAAGGTTGGGCCCGCGCCGTGGTGACCGCGGCGGAACGCTGGGGCGCCGATCGGGTGGTTGCCGAAGTGAACAACGGTGGCGACATGGTGACATCGGTGCTGCGGTCGATCGACACGGCGTTGCCGGTGCTGGCGGTGCGGGCATCGCGCGGCAAGGTGGCGCGGGCGGAACCGGTGGCGAGCCTATATGGTGAAGGCAAGGTGTCGCATGTCGGGGCGTTTCCGGCGCTGGAGGACCAGCTTTGCGGGTTTCTGGCGAGCGGGGTTTACGCAGGGCCTGGTGCGTCGCCGGATCGGGCGGATGCGCTTGTGTGGGCGTTGACGGCGCTGATGCTGGGGGACCGGCGGGGGCGGCCAGGGGTGCGGGGGATTTAGGCTAACGCTCTGGCTCCCGCTTGCGAGAAAGAAACTATTCTAAAGGGCCACCGCCTTCTGGATTGTCCGCTTCTGCCATTGTGAAATGTGACAGCAGCTCAGTTAGGAAATCAATGCGGTATCTAAGCAGCTTAAGCCTCAGCGGAGTACGCGCATCGAAATAACGCCAGTGCAGCATACCTGCGCTCGTTATGAAATCTTCCTCAGCCGCTAAATACTCCGCAAATTTTTCGCGGGCCGTCTCCCACGATTTAGCAGTTCGCCCCTCCTCCCATTGCCAATGCCGCACGCTTGCATCCG
>JANPEP010000058.1:0-7438 GCA_031422995.1 Polymorphobacter sp.
GAGGCCGGTGACGAGATCGATGGGGACGCGGCGGGCGAGATTGGCCAGCGCATCGGCGCGATTGGGCAGAAAGCCGAGTTCGAGCGCGGTGAGGCGGAGTTCGGCGGCAAGCGCCGGGTGGGCGGGGGCGAGTTCGCGGCCCGTGCGGGCCAGCGCAACATCGAGGCCGAGACCCGATTCGGCGCAGATGACCAGCAGATCAAGTGCATCGGCAAGGCCGAGCCGGATGGCGGTGAGGCGGCGGGCCGCCATGTTGGAGGCGAGCAACACCGGGGCGAAATGGCCGGCGATGGCGAGGAGCAGCAGCAGCGCCGGACCCTGCACAAGATCACGGCCGGGTAGGAGGATTGCGGCGGCCAGCAAAGCCAGGACCAGCGGCAGCAGCCAGCGGGCGGCGATGAGGCCGGCACCGCTTTCGGGGTGGCTCCAGCCGGCGTGGCGCGCCTGATCTGCGGCACGTCGCAGGGCATCGGGGGCGGCGTGGTGGTGGACGAAATGCGCGATTTTCGCCGCCAGTTGCGGCGCGCGCGATGGCGGCGGCGGGCGCGCGGCACGCAGGGCGCGGGCGCGGCGGGCGAGGGGCGAGAGGGTGAACAGCGGCAGCAGCGCCCAGGCGAGTGCAAGGACAGTGGCGGCAGCGAGCAGCGGGATGACGATCATGCTTCGACCTGCATCAGCTGGTTGATGATGAGGGCGCCGACCCCCAGGCTGAACAGCCCGGCGGCGACGAGGGCACGGCCCATGGCGGTGGTGAACAGCGGCAGCAGATATTCGGGTGACGTGGCCCAGAGCAGCGCGCCCATGGCAAAGGGCAGGCAGCCGATGATCAGGGCGCTGGCGCGGGCCTCGGCGGCCATGGCCTTTACCTTCAAGGCCAGCTGGCGGCGCATGCGCAGGGTTTCATCAAGGCCGGCTAGGGTTTCGGCGAGGTTGCCGCCGGTTTCGCCCTGAAGCGCGATGGTGACGACGAGAAAATCGAAATCGGCGAGGCGAACATTGGCGGCGGCGGCCCAGAGCGCGGTTTCGAGCGGTTGGCCGAGGCGCATTTCTTCGGCGACCTTGGCGAAAACGTCGGCGGTGGGATTGGCCCCTGCCCTGCCCGCCTCGGTTACGGCGCCGGCGATGGGCAGGCCGGCGCGCAGCGAGCGGACAATGAGCGCGACGGCATCGGGGAAGCCACGGGTGAAGGCGGCGCGGCGGCGACGGATGGCGGTGGCGGTGGCGCCCAGGGTGGCGGCGAAGGTGGTGGCAGCGGCGGTGGGGATAGCAGTGGGCAGCGACAGGCCGAGGGCGAGTGCCAGGGTTGCGAGGGATATGGCGAGCAGCAGGGCGGCGGCGCAGAGCGCGGACAGCGAGCAGGGGTTTCCGGCGCGGGCGAGGCGCGACTGGAGGGTGTTGGCGCCGGGGATGTGTGCGGCGAGCCAGGCGTCACGAGGGCTGACGGCGGTGCGGAGCAGGGGCGCGGCGGTGGTGCGGGGCGGAAGTGTGCTGGCGCGATGCGCGATTGCGGTGGCGCGGCGCGATAGGCGATGGCGGGTGAGGACAGTGTCGGCGGGGCCGGCCAGCAACAGGGTGAAGGTGGCGATGACGAGGAGGAGCGGGAGAATCATGCCATTGCCCGGGCAAGTTGGGCATCAAGGCCGAAACAGGCGGCGGTATCAGCGAAGGCCGGGGTGCGGCGGGAGGTGGTGAATTCGCCCTGGATCTGGCCGGAGCGGGTGCCGTTGGTGATGGTGTAGGCGAGGAGTTCCTGGAGCTGGATGGTGTCGCCGTCCATGCCGATGACTTCGGTGATGCTGGTGACGCGGCGCAGCCCGTCGCGCATGCGGGTGATTTGCACGATGAGGTGGATGGCGGCGGCGATCTGGGTGCGCAGGGCACCGAGGGGGAGCACGACGCCGGCCATGCCGATCATGTTTTCGAGACGGCTGAGCGCTTCACGCGGCCGATTGGCGTGGAGGGTGCCGAGCGAGCCATCATGGCCGGTGTTCATCGCCTGGAGCATGTCGAGTGCCTCCACCCCGCGGATTTCGCCGAGGATGATGCGATCGGGACGCATGCGAAGGGCGTTTTTAAGCAGATCACGCATGGTGATTTCGCCGCGGCCTTCGAGATTGGCGGGGCGGGTTTCGAGGCGGACGACGTGCGGTTGTTGCAGTTGCAGTTCGGCGGCGTCTTCGATGGTGACGATGCGTTCATCGGCATCAATCTGTTGCGACAAGGCATTGAGCAAGGTGGTTTTGCCTGAGCCGGTGCCGCCGGAGACGAGGATGTTGAGGCGGGCGGCAGCAGCGACCTTGAGCAGGCCGGCCATGGCGGGGGAGATGTTGCCCTGGGTTGCCATCTGATCGAGATCGATGGTTTTTTTGGCGAATTTGCGGATGGAGATGGTGGGGCCATCGATGGCCAATGGCGGGATGATGATGTTGACACGGCTGCCATCGAGCAGGCGGGCATCGACCAGCGGCGAGGCTTCATCGATGCGGCGGCCGACCTGGGCGACGATGCGGGCGGCAACCGCCATGACATGGGCGTTGTCGCGAAAGATGATGTTTGCCGGTTGCAGTTTTCCGGCGCGTTCGACGAACACCGCAGCCGGGCCGTTGACCATGATGTCGTTGACGCTTTCATCGGCGAGCAGGGTTTCGAGTGGGCCAAGGCCGAGCATGTCATCAAGCAGCATGGCGACAAGGATGCGGACTTCGCCGGCGTTGAGTTGCAATTGTTGTTCTGCGAGGAGATCGGTGACGATGGCCGTGAGGCGGCGGCCGAGTTCGCCGCGGCCCATGCGCGCCGCAGCGGCAGGATCGATGCGATCCATGACGGCGGCGTGGATGAGGGGGAGCACGCTGGCGGGGGTGGCGAGGGCGGTGGATGCGCCGCCATGCGCGGCAAGCAGCGCCGTGAGAAAGCCGGAGACGAGATCGCGGCGCAGCCGGGGTTCGAGCCAGAGGCCGGCGGTTTCGAGCGTTGTGTCGACAAGCGCGGCAATGGCGGTGGCGAGATCCCCGCGCGGGCGGTTGCCATCCTGCGCCGGATCGAAATGATGGGCGATGACCGGTTGCAGCAGCGCCCGGGCCTGGGGCCGCGTGGCCGCACGCTGACCAAGGCGGGGCAGCGCGGTGACCGGCGGCGGGCGGCGGCCAAAGGCGATCAGCGCCGCCATGGCCACCAGCCTTGCAGGCGGCTGGGGCGTGTCGGGTGGTTGCCGGTGATGCGGCCGGCGAGGGTTTCGAACGGATTGGCGATCCGGCCGACGTTTGCGACCGCCGCCAGTGGCAAGGCGTGGGCGGCGGCAGCGGCGGCAGGACCGGGAAGCGCCGGGATCCAGGCGGCAATCATGTCGTCAAGACCGGCCTGGAACATCGCGTGGGAGAGGCCCTGGCCATGCTGGGCGCCGTTGACGACGATGAGCGGATCTGCACCGGCGCGCAGGGCCCGGACATAGGCCGCGAGCCGCCCGGTGTCGCGCAGCCCTTCGAGGCTGGGCGGCGCCACCAGCAGGACGGTATCGGCCGTGCGCAGGATGTGGCGGGCCGGGGCATCAAGGGCGCGCGGCAGATCGGCGACCACCCATTGTGCCGTGGTGCGCAGGGCGGCGAGGAGTTTCATTGCGGCATCGGGCGAGACGGCAGCGTTTTGTTCAATGGGGGTGGAGCCGGCGATGATGCCCAAATTGGCCGTGGCGGGTTGCAGCGCCGAGGCGACCAGCCGTTCATCGAGGCGATCGGCCGAGGCGAGCAGGGCAGCAAGGCCCGGGCCGGGTTCGAGGCCAAAGACCAGGCCGGCGCTGCCGAAATGCAAATCGAGATCGACAAGGATGGTTTTCGCCATTGAGTCTGCGGATTGCGATTGGGCCGTATTCCGTTGCGCATCGGCGAGGGCCCAGGCGAGCGAGGTGGCAATGGTGGTGGCGCCGCAGCCGCCGCGAACGCCAAGAACGGCAACGAGACGCCCGGTGGGGGCGGGCGGCAGGGCCGTGGCGGCGATGCGGTGCAGCGCCGTGACAAGGGTTTCCGGGGCAACGGGTTTTTGCAGGTAATCATCGACGCCGATGGCGAGCAGGGCACGGAACAGGCCGATGTCGCTGCTGCTGCCGATGGCCAGCACCTGGGTATCGGGGAGGCAGTGATCGGCAAGGCGGGCAAGGGCGGCCAGCGGATCGGGATCATTGTCGATATCTGCGATGATGAGCGATGGCGGAGCGCCGCGTTCGATTGCGCGAATGGCCGGTGCGAGCCCGCGTTGCGGTTCGGGTGTCGGCCAGCCACAGGCGATTGCCGCAGCGGCAATGGCCGACAGGGCGGCAGCATCGGTGGTAATGGCGAGGCGGCGAGCGGTGAGGAGTTCGCCGGAGGTTATGGGGGAAAGCGCCGTCATTTCAGCCTCCTGTGGGGGAATTGGGGGTGGCGCCCGGTTCAGGGAGTGCCAGCGGTTTGCCATCGCGCAGGCGGCGGGTGGCGGCGAGGGCGGCGTCGCCGCTGGGCGGCGGCGGGGCGGGATCGGCAGGGTTGGCGCGATGGGCGGCGTGGTTGGCGGCGGTGGCGGTGCCGGGTTGCCAGTCGGCGGCGGCGGGGATTGCCAGTGCGACAGCGGAGACCGGGGCGACCAGATAAGGCGTGACGGTGATGACGAGTTCGGTTTCGCGGCGTTCAAAGCGTTTGGAACGGAACAATTGGCCGAGGACGGGGATGTCGCCGAGCAGGGGGAATTTGCGCAGATCATTATCCTGTGTGCGTTGCAGTAGCCCGGCGATGGCGAAGCCCTGGCCGCTGCCGAGTTCGACGGTGGTTTCGGCGCGGCGGGTGGTGAGGGCGGGGACGGTGGCGCCATTGAACGACAGGCCGCCATTGAAGGTGAGCTGGCTGACTTCGGGGCGGACGTTGAGGGTGATGCGGCCGCCGGCGCCGACGGTGGCGACGAACGCCAGGCTGACGCCGAATTTCTTGTATTCGATGGTGGTGACGCCTTGTGCCTGGGGCACGGGAATGGGGTATTCGCCGCCGGCGAGAAAGCTGGCGGGGATGCCGGACAGCGCCGTCAGGCTGGGTTGGGCGAGGACGGTGACGAGCTTTTCATCCTCCAGCGCGTCGATGAGGGTGTTGAGATCGACGCTGCCATTGCGGAAGGAGGCGAACAGGTTGTCGACGCCATTGGCACGGGTGGCAAAGCCGGAGCCACCAGAAGCGGAACCTGCGGCGGCAAGGACCGGGTTGCCGGTGGCGAGCCCGATCATGGTGTTGCCGAAGCCACCGACGGCTTGCCAGTTGAAGCCCAGCGCCTTGACGACGTCGCGGGAGACTTCGGCGACGCGGACCTGGAGGTTGATTTGCTGGGGCGCAGTGATGGCGATGCGGTTGAGCAAATGTCTGGGGTCGGCGCCTGGGACGAAGCGCGCGGCGAGGCGCATGGCATCATCGGCTTCGGTGGCAGCGGCGACGGTGCCGGAGAGGATGAGGATGTCGCGGGCGGTGGCGACGGTGATGGCGGCGGCGGGCAGGGTTTCGCGCAGGGCGGCGGTGAGGGCGGTGGCATCATAGCGGACTTGGATGGTCCCGGAATCAATGACTTGGCCGCGAGCGTCACTGGCGGACCAGCTGGTTTCGCCGGCGGCGCGGCCGGTGAGATAAATGGCGCTGGTGGTTGCGTTGGCGGTAGCGATGCCGGGATCGGCGATGAAGAGCCGCGCGGCGGGGCGGGCGAGGCGGAGGAAAACCGCCTTGCCGGCGATGGTTTCGATGTCGCTGGCGGCGGCGGGGGCGACGGCGGAATTGGCGGCCAGCAGGAGCGCGGCGAGGGCTTTCACTTGGCGGGATCGGCAGTGGGAGGCAGGCCATAGGTGATGATGACCCCATCGGAAGCGGGGGATGGCGGCGTGGCGGCGGGGGTTGCGGAGGAAGCGGCGGGGAGCGCGGTGGGGGTTGGCGCGATTGGTGCCGGGGTGTCGTCGGCCGTTGCGAGGAGCGAGGCCGGCAAGCCGGTCACATCACTGTCCCAACTGCGACCGGTGGGGGTGGCGATATCCGGGCCGCGGCCGCGCAGGACGAGCGACAATTTGCCGAGGTCGCTGGCGATGGCGAGGAATTCGGCCTGGCGGGGGGTGACTTCGAGGGTGACGAGATCGGGGGTGACGAGATCGGGGGTGGCGGCGCTTTCGAGAGAATCGGTGACGGTATCGCCGCTTTGGCGTTGGTCGATGCCGAGGATGGCGATGTTGGTGAGCAGGGTCTGGCCGGTGCGGCGCTTGCCGATGCCCTGGGTGAGGAGGACATCGACGCGATCCCCGGGGGCGGCGAAACCGGCGAGGCCCGCCGCCGGAGTGACGGCGATGGTGATGGCGCGGCGGCCGGGGCGGATGGCGGCGGCGAAGGCGCCACCCGGGGAGTCAAAGGCGCCGCCGGGGGAGTCAAAGGCGCCGCCGGGGGCGGGGGGTGCGATGATGACCGCCGCCGCCGGGGGTTGGGCGGCGGCAGCACCCTGGGTTTCGAGCCAGTTGCGGGTGGTGACGGCGGCGGCGATGGCCAGCGTGCCGGCGATCGCCATGCGCACGCCGAAGCGTTGCACGGCGGCGCGATCGGTTTTCAGGCTGATCATGACTGCCCCACCCCCGGCTGAAGTGGTTAGCGCGCGCGCTTGCGGCCCATTTCGACTTGTTTGTCGACATCCTGGAACAGGCCGAGAATGTTTTGGCGGATGGATGGCAGGGCGGCGACGAGGGCGACGGCGATAAAGGCGGCAATCAGGCCATATTCGATGGCGGTGACGCCGCGGCGATCGGCAGCGAGGCGGGCGAGCAGGTGGTGCATTGGGGGCAACTCCGGAGCGGCGCGTTGAATACGCACCGGCAAGCAGAGTCACGGTTAGGGTTTGGGATTGTTAAGGATGCGCCATGGCACCGCCATCGACGCTGATGCCGTGGCCGGTGACGAAGCCGGCGTCGGGGCCGGCGAGAAAGGCGATGACGCCGGCGATGTCTTGCGGGGTGCCGATGCGTTTGAGGGCGGATTTTTCGCGCCACAGGGTTTCGAATTCAGGCATGGCGGCAAACGCTGGCGTGGTAATGCCGGTGAGGATGGCGCCGGGCTGGACGCAATTGACGGTGATGCCGAAGGGGCCGAGTTCGGTGGCGAGCGAGCGGGTGAGGCCGAGGACGCCGTGTTTGGAGGCGGCATAGGCGGCCATGCCGGCGTCGCCGTGATCGGACATCACCGAGCCAATGGTGATGATGCGCGGTTGGGGGCTGGATTTGAGGGCGGAGAGCGCGGCGCGGCAGAGGCGGAAGACGGCCGTGAGGTTGATGGCGATGGTGTCGTCCCAGATCGCGTCCGGGTGGGTTTCGAAGGGGGTGAAGCTGCTGATGCCCGCATTGGGGACCAGGATATCGAGGCCGCCGAATTTGGCGAGCGCAGCGGCGATGATGGTTTCGGACGCGTTTGGC
>JANPEP010000059.1:0-47179 GCA_031422995.1 Polymorphobacter sp.
CCGAAAATCACGAATGGCAGCAGATAATGCAGCGAGAAGAAACGGTTGAGCGTCGCATTGTCCGGCGAGAAGCCACCGAGCAACCAAGTCTGGATTGTCGTCCCGACCACCGGCAATGCCGAGAACAGCCCGGTGATGACGGCGGCCCCCCAGAAGCTCATCTGACCCCAGACCAGCACATAGCCCATGAACGCTGTCGCCATCATCAACAAGAAGATGACAAGGCCGAGCATCCACAGGACTTCGCGCGGTGGCTTGTAAGAGCCGTAATAAAGGCCGCGGAAGATATGTACATAGACAACGCCGAAGAAGAAGCTGGCGCCGACCGCGTGCATGTAGCGGAACATCCAGCCGCCGTTGACGTCGCGCATGATGTGTTCGACCGAATCAAAGGCAACCAGTGTGTTGGCTGCATAGTGCATGCCCAACACAACGCCCGTGATGATCTGAATGACCAGCGCGACACCGGCGAGCACGCCAAAGTTGTAGAAATAATTCAGGTTCTTGGGCGTCGGATAACCGGCACCCAATGCGCCATAGACAAAGCGCGGCAACGGCAGCCGGCTGTCCATGTATTTGCCGAGATCTGACGTCGGCTGATATTGCTTGGCCCAGGGAAAGCTCATCTTATCCTCCTCAGCCGATTGTCACGGAAGTGGGTGTCTTGAAGGCATATTTCGGCACTTCAAGGTTCTTTGGCGCCGGACCCTTGCGAACGCGCGCGGCGGTATCATAGTGCGAGCCGTGGCACGGGCAGAAATATCCGCCGAAATCGCCACGTGCTTCGCCCTCGGCTGCACCGAGTGGCACGCAACCCAAATGGGTGCAGACCCCAAGAGTGATAAGCCATTCGGCTTTGTCTGGCTTCGTGCGTTCCGCCAGCGTCTGTGGATCGCGAAGAGTGGACACATCGACCTTGTTGGCCATGTCGATTTCAACCTGCGTCAGGTGACGGGCAAACACCGGCTTGCCGCGCCAGCTGATTTTGATCGCCTGGCCGGGCTGCACGGCAGCCAGGTCTACATCGACCGAAGCTAGTGCCAGCACATCGGCCGACGGGTTCATCTGGTTGACCAATGGCCAGACCACCGCAGCGGCGCCAACCGCAGCAAATGATCCGGTTGCAACATACAGGAAATCCCGCCGGCGCTCGCCTTCGGGCGGCAGACCAGTATCGAGGGGAAGCCGCGTCTCGCTAGCCATCAAAAACCTCTGAAATGCAAAATCCGACAGGCAACAATGCCCTGCTACCTGTATGAGTGCCGCAATAGACGGGAGACGGCCCCGAACGCAACGCCGATTTTGGGGACATATTGGCGCGGGGTTGCGAAATTTCCGGGGTTCCGCCTGGTCGCCCGATGCGGCTAAAGGATTGTGATGTACACGCTCGATGATCAACAGACCGCTGCCCAGACCTGGTTTCGGCAACTTCGCGACGATATTTGCGCCGCGCTCGAGCGTCTGGAGGATGAAGCTGCTGGCGACGCGCCGGCGGGACGGTTCGAGCGCACCGCCTGGGATCGCCCTGATGCGACTGGAGGGCATGGCGGCGGCGGTGTCATGTCGGTTCTGAAGGGGCGAGTGTTTGAAAAGGCCGGCGTCAACATCTCGACGGTTCATGGCGAATTTTCACCGGAATTTGCCAAGCAGATCAACGGCGCCGGCGAAGACCCGCGGTTTTTCGCCACCGGCATCAGCCTAGTGCTCCACCCCTGCAATCCATTGGTGCCGGCCGTGCACCTCAACACCCGTTTCCTTGTTACCACCAAGCGTTGGTTCGGCGGCGGCACCGACCTGAACCCCGCAATCAACGACGATGGCCAGACCGAGGCCTTTCACGACGCGCTGAAGACGATGTGCGATCGCCATGATCCGGCGCATTATCCTGCCTATAAGAAATGGGCCGAGGAATATTTCTGGGTGCCGCACCGCAATCGCCACCGCGGCGTCGGCGGCATTTTCTATGATCATCTCAACAGCGGCGATTGGGGCAGGGATTTCGCTTTTACCCAGGATGTCGGGCGGACCTTTCTCGATATCTATCCGCAGCTGGTGCGCGAGCGCATGCACCAAGCTTTCACCGCCGAACAGCGGCTGGCGCAGTTGCGCTATCGCGGACTTTATGCAGAATTTAACCTTGTTTACGACCGTGGCACGACCTTTGGCCTGAAGACTGGTGGTAATGTTGACGCGATATTGATGAGCCTGCCGCCCGAGGCGCGTTGGGATTGAGCATGACCTATCTCGAGGTGGCGCCCGGTGACGTGGCGACCATCGTCACCAGCCTGGAAATGCGCGAGCCGCCGGCGCCGGCAACCGCGCCTGTCCGATCGGCGCTGCAACTGCAACGCTGGCCGGCGCCGGTTGACCGCGACAAATACCGCACGTTGTTTCGCGCCATCGGGGAGCCCTGGCTGTGGCAGGGCCGCCTGGTCATTGGTGATTCGGCGTTGGCGGCGATCCTTGATGCCGAGACCACCGAAGTCTATGCCGCGAGTCGCCGCGACGGCACTGCCATCGGGCTGCTCGAGCTCGATTTCGCCAAGGCCGGCGACGTGGAAATCGCCTATTTCGGGCTGGTGCCCGGCATGACCGGCAATGGCCATGGCGCGTGGTTGATGGCGCATGCGTTGCGCATCGGCTGGGCCGGCGGCGATGCGAAGCGCCCGATCAACCGCGCCTGGGTCCATACCTGCGACCTCGACCATCCCGCGGCGCTGGGCTTTTATCAGCGGCAGGGCTTCAAGCCCTTTGCTCGCGCCGTGGAAATTTATCCTGATCCACGCGCGGTTGGGCTTTATCCGCATGACGCGGCCCCGCATGTGCCGTTCCTGGCGACTGGCTGAACGCCTACATGAACGAAAGTCGACCTTGACGACTGATGTTCGATTCTGTCAGCGCAACTTCAGATAGATGACCGTTGAAGCCGCAGCGCTGGCGATCGAGAATACCGTCGTCACCACTGCCGTGACCAGCGCCGCAACAAAGGCGCCCACCGATTTCAGGCCCATCAGGGTCAACACCGACGCCAGCGCCGCGCCGACACCTGAGGCGAGCACGCTGATGCCGAGCAGGAACAGGATGGCGAGCACGAGAAACAGCAATATCGTCCAGCCCACCGGTTTGGTCATCTCCCAGCTGCGCTTGATGATTGCCACCGAATTGCCGCGTTCGAGCACGGCCGCCGGCACGATGAGGAACAACCGGGCGGTGATGTACAGGCCCGGGATAATGAGCAGCAGAAACGCCAGCCCCGTTGGGATGGCCGAGAGCGCCACGGCGCCAAGATAGGCCGGCAGCACGGCCAACCCCGCCGCCAGCGCCCGGCGCGGGGCTTCGTCCGGGCAGGCAATCATATGGGCAACCGCGAGCTGGGCAATGGCACCGATGACGCCGGGAAGGGCGATGAGCAGCAACGCCGCCTTTGGCGTGAATTCGGCGACCGTCTTGGGCGGTTCCGGGCCAAACAGGCTGACCACCATGTCGACGAGCAGGGTGAACGGCGCGGCGATGGCGAACAGCGACCAGAATTGCGGTCGCAGGACCGTCAGCGTTGCCTGCCAGATCTCGCTGCTTTTGAGTGTTGGCACCGGGTCAGGCAACAGAGCGGGGGACGCCGGCCTTTTGCAGCATTTCGGTCAGCTCGCCGGCCTGGTACATCTCCATCATGATGTCCGATCCGCCAACGAACTCCCCCTTGATGTAGAGCTGCGGCACGGTTGGCCAATCCGAATATTCCTTCACGCCCTGGCGGATTTCAGCATCGGCGAGAACATCGACGCCTTCGAATTCGACGCCGAGACGTTCGAGGATGGCCACCGCCGTGCTGGAGAAGCCGCATTGCGGGAACAGCGGCGTGCCCTTCATGAACAGCACCACATTGTTGGTGTTCACAAGCGTGCCGATGCGGTCGTGGATGGTGTCGGTCATATGACCCTCCTCAGGGCGTTATGGTGGTGAGTTGCAGGGCATGGAGCGCGCCGCCCATGCGGCCGCCGAGCGAATTATAGACGAGTTGATGCTGTTTGACCCGGGGCAACCCGGCAAACTGCGGTGCGGTCACTTTGGCAGCATAATGATCGCCATCACCAGCAAGATCGGTAATTTCGACCGTTGCGCCGGGCAGGGCCGCGAGAATCGCCGCTTCGATGTCATGGGCTGGCATTGCCATGATTACATCGCTTCCATGATCTGGTGGTGCGCTTCGGTGGCCTTGGTGGCCAGCGCCGCACGAATGTCGGCATCCGCCGCACCCGTTGTCGCGAGATCGGCGACGAGTTTGCGGATGACGTCTTCATCGCCGGCTTCCTCGAAATCCGCCGCGACGACGGATTTTGCATAGGTTTCAGCCGCTTCACCGGTGAGGCCGAGACGTTCGGCGGCCCAGAGGCCCAACAGCTTGTTGCGGCGCGCGATAACCTTGAACTGCAATTCGGCATCATGCGCGAACTTGTTCTCGAAGGCATTTTCGCGATTGTCGAACGTCGTCATGAAGCGGCTCCGGAGGCAGGACTTGTGTTGCAGATAGAGGGGAGGCCCGCCGGGTTCAATGCGCAAGCGCGGATTCATGTTCCATTGACGGGAAGCGGGCGCCATCCCGCAGCCAAAACAACAGCAAGGGACATTGTAAGCGCCTCGCCCCCGCGCTATGTGAGGTTAACCGCCCCGGGCGCGCCTTCACGGGTGTATCCGGGGCTTTGATTTTCAACCGGTCCGCCCCGCCCTGGGCCGACCATCGGGAGGACAGCCATGACGCGCCGTCGCCAGATTTACGAGGGCAAGGCCAAGATCCTCTATGAGGGGCCGGAACCCGGAACGATCATCCAGTATTTCAAGGATGATGCCACGGCGTTCAATGCCCAGAAAAAGGGCACGATCAGCGGCAAGGGCGTGCTCAACAACCGCATTTCCGAGCACCTGTTCACGCTGCTGGCAACCATCGGCATTCCGACGCACTTCATCCGGCGGCTGAACATGCGCGAGCAACTGGTTCGGCAGGTTGAGATTATTCCCATCGAAGTCGTGGTTCGCAACGTGGTTGCCGGATCGCTTGCGAAGCGATTCGGGCTGGAGGAAGGCACCACCCTGCCCCGAACAATTTTGGAATTTTACTACAAGGACGATGCGCTCGGCGACCCGCTGGTCACCGAGGAGCATATCGCGGCGTTCGGTTGGGCGAGCCAGGAGGAGATGCATGACATTTCCGACATGGCGATCCGGGTGAATGATTTCATGGCCGGGCTGTTTGCTGGTGTGGGCATCCGACTCGTTGATTTCAAACTGGAATTCGGGCGGTTGTTCGATGGCGATTTCGCCCGGGTTATCCTGGCGGACGAGATTTCGCCCGATGGCTGCCGGTTGTGGGACATGAAGACCAACGAGAAGTTGGACAAGGACCGGTTCCGGCGCGACCTGGGCGGCGAAGTCGAAGCTTATCAGGAGGTTGCGCGGCGCCTGGGGTTGATGCCCGAGGACGAGTCGGCGGTGCTGGACCTGGATGAGCACCGGAAGGCGCGCGGCAAGTAGCGGGTATTGGCCGGGGTCGGCTCAAGTATCCGGCGGGGTGTCGGCGGGTGATTCTTCGGTATCGCGACGGGCCTGGTCGGGAAATTCGCGCCGCGAAACATAGCGCCAGCCGCGATATTGCTGTCGCATGCCCATGTGCGCCGCCAGACTGATGGCGCGCAGACCGCCGGATGCAGCGCGAGGGGCCGGTGCGCGAGGCGGCGGTTCGCGTTCATATGGCTCGTATTCGGGCGCGGGCAACGGGGCCGGCGCTGACGATGACCCGGTAATGTAGTTGATGATGATCGACAGGACCGCCAATCCCACCGGGACGCCGACGAAGATGCCGATGATAACGCGGATCACCCAGGGGTATTCGGCAAGCCAGCCGAGCAGCGCCAACGCAAGCAGCGCCAGCGGGCTGACCAACAGTCCGATGAGGATGGCGCGGAGCATCAGCCGCTGCGGCCCGTCGCCCAATCAACCGGCGCGATGCGCGGCACGCCGAATGCGAACACCAACCCGCCGGCGATGATGATACCAGCCGTCAGCGCGAAGGTTGGCCCATAACCGGCGGTATCGACGATGGCGCCGGTGATCACGGGCCCGGTGATGCCGGCGAGGTTGCCGACGGCGCTTTGTACGCCGACCCAGCGGCCGGCCGAAGCCGGACCGGCGAGGGTTTGCCCACAGACGAACAATATGCCGGTGATGGTGCCGAAACACAGGCTGGTGAGGATCAGCCAGAACATCAACGCCGCCGTGGTATCGGACCGTCCGATGGCAAGCACGCCGATGGCCGAGATGGCGGAACAGGTGACACCGACGATGCGGCGGACACGCGAGCCGGGTTGGCCGCTGGCGATGACGCGATCTGCAAGGTGGCCCGACAGCGCGGCGCCCACGGTTTGCCCGGCGTAGAACAGCGCCGTGAGCAACGCCATGTCAGTGATGTCATACCCCCGCACCTTGACGAGGTAGAGCGGCAGCCAGGCGATGATGAAGTAGAGCGCATAGGTGCCGGAGAAGTGAAAGACCGACATGGCCCAGAGCGCACGGGTGGAGAGCAGGCGCGGATAGGCGACGGCGGGCGCCGCGCCGGATTCAGGCGGGGCATCGACTTCGGCGCGGAGCCGCGCCCAGGGCAGGAGCCAGAGCAGGGTGACGGCGCCGAAGACGAGGAACATCGGCCGCCAGCCCCAGGCCGCGAGGATGACGCCGCCGGCCAGTGTGCCGACGAGCGGACCCATGGCGAGGCCGCCGGAGAGCGCGATATTGGCGGTGCCGCGTTTGGCCTCAGGCGCGCGCGCCATCAATTTGGAGCCGGAGGGGAAGGCGACGCCTTCGCCGATGCCCATGCACAGGCGCAGGACAACGAGCGAGACAAGGCCACCGGCAAAGCCCATCAGCAGGGTTGCCAAGGCCCAAACCGCGACGCCGATAGCCATCAGGCGATGCACCGACATCTTGTCCGCCAGCCAGCCGGCGAGCAGCAGCACCGGCACATAGGTCCAGAAGAACGCCGAGACGACGAGGCCATAGCCGGTGGCCGACAGCCCCATTTCATCCTTGATCAGTGGTGCAGCAATCGAAACGGCGCCGCGATCGATATAGTTGAGCATGATGGCCAGCCCGACCATGACCACCAATGCGAAAGAAGGACCGTCGCGGACGGTGGCGGGAATTGCGCGGGATGCCATGCCGAAAGACTGGCAGAGGTTAGCGAGAAGTCAACAAATCGCCCCCAAATATTGTAAAATTGCAACGGTGTGCAAGAATGTAACAGTTTTGCGACAGTGCCGCGTTGACGCGGACTCAAGCGGGCTGGCAAAAGCCGCAGCAAGAAGAAATTTGGGGAGTGAACGACATGATTTCCTGTGGATTGAACCATGGCCGCCGCGCAGTGATGTTGCTGGCAGGGGCTTCGATGGCGGCGCTGCTGGTGCAGCCTGCTGCCGCGCAGACGACCGGGCAGACAGCCGCTGCGGTGACCGACGACGACACCATTGTGGTGACCGCGACGAAGCGCGCCAGCGACCTGCAGGACGTGCCGTTTTCGATCAATGCCCAGACCGAGGCCGATATCCAGCGCTCGGGTGCCACCAATATCGAGGGCCTGTCGCGCAGTGTCGCCGGCCTGACCATCCAGAACCTTGGCCCCGGCCAGAGCCAGGTTTCGATCCGCGGCGTTTCGGCCGGGCAGATTGTGCGTGACCAGCCGGGCGTGAAGGAACAGGTTGGATTTTATCTCGACGAATCGGTGATCTCGCTGTCGTTGTTTACGCCCGACATCGACTTGTTCGATCTCAACCGCGTCGAGACGCTGCGCGGCCCGCAGGGCACCTTGTTCGGATCGGGATCGGTGGGCGGCACCATCCGTTACATCACCAACAAGCCGACGACCGAGAAGATTGAAGGCACGGTGGAAGGCGACATCAACATCATCGATGGCGGTGATGTGGGGGGCAGCCTGAAGGCCGCGGTCAACCTGCCGATGGGTGACAATATCGCCGTGCGCGCGGTGGGTTACTATACCCGTTACGGCGGCTTCATCGATGCGCTGCGCGAAGGCGGCGGTGTCGATGAGAATGTCAATTCGGGCGAGCGTTACGGCGGCCGCGTGGCGTTGCTGTTGCAGCCGGCCGAGGGTGTGAAGATCACGCCGCGCATCCTGTACCAGGAAATCCACACCGATGGGTTCAACCGGCAGGAGACCTTCAACCTGTTCGCCAACCCGTTCACGACGACACGTCCCAAGGTGACGTTCGACGATCGCCAGCAATATCTGCTGCTGAATGAGGAATTCCGCGACAAGACGCTGATTGCCGATGCGACGATCGAAGTTGATCTGGACGGCGTCAATGTGACTTCGGTTTCGACCTATACCGATCGCGACATTCTGGTGTCACGCGATGCCAGCGCCCTCACCGGCTCGGTATCGGTCGATCTGGGGTATCCGAAGGCCGCCGTGACGTTGCCGTCCAACCTGCTCGACACGACCAAGGTGAAAAGCTTTACACAGGAAGTGCGGCTGGGTTCGACCGGCAACAGCCCGTTCCAATGGGTGGTTGGCGTATTCTATGCCAACATCGACCGCGATTATGCCCAGTTCCTGCCGACCCCGGGCTATGACGTGTTCACCGATGCGGTGCTTGGCGCCGGCACCTCGGCGGCGGTGGCCAATGGCTTTCCGGCTGATTCGCCGTTCAATTCGGTCCTGCCCTACAAGCTGGAACAACTGTCGGGCTTTGGCGAAGTCAGTTACCGGTTTTTCGACAAGCTGACGATCACGGCCGGCTTGCGCTGGTATGATTTCCAGGAGAGCCGGACGATCACCAGCGGCGGCCTGTTCGCCAATGGCGACAATGGCAAGCTGGATCGCACCAGCTCGGATGGCTTCAACCCGCGCTTCCTCGCCAGCTATGCCGTGACCGATGATGTGACGATCAATGCGCAGGCAGCCAAGGGTTTCCGGCTGGGCGGCGTGAATGATCCGCTCAATGCGAATCTGTGCACGCCGGCGGATCGTGCCATCTTTGGCGGGTTTCAGGATTATGACGATGAAACGCTGTGGAATTACGAAGGCGGTGTGAAGGCCAAGGCCGGGGGCATCACCTTTAACGCCGCGGTTTTCTATACCGACATCAAGAATTTGCAGACGACGCTGGATGCGGGCTCGTGTTCGTCGCGGATCGTGTTCAACGTGCCCAAGGCGCACAGCGTTGGCGTGGAATTCGAGCTTTCGGCCAAGCCGATGGAGGGCCTGGCGCTGGCGCTTTCGGGAAGCTGGCTGGAGGCCAAGTTCGATTCGACGGTGGTTGACGGCAATGGCAATGTGATTGGCGGCATCCGCGAAGGCAACCGCCTGCCGACAGTGCCGAATTTCCAGATTTCGGCAAACGCCAACTACAGCTTCCCGGTTAGCGAGACGAGCAATGTCGTGCTGAATGCCTCGTTCCAGCATATTGGCGATCGTTATACGCAGCCGAGCGACCAGGAGCCTTCGGCGGCGTTCTTCACATCGCGATTGCCGTTCGGCGGGGCCACGGGTGCGGAAGTCCGCGACATCACGTTGAAGCTGCCGGCGTACCAGCTGGTCAACATCAGCGCCGGGCTGGAACTGGAGCATGGCCTGTCGTTCACCGCCTATGTGACGAACTTGTTCGACGAGAATGCGCTGTTGTCGCTGGACCGGGAACGCGGTGGCCGGGCGCGGATTGGGTATGCGACGAACCAGCCGCGGACGTTTGGTGTGGTGGCGCGCAAATCCTTCTGATGGGGCTGCCCCTCTCCCTTTTGGCGGGAGAGGGGTAGACCGCCGCCGCATCGCCGCTTAAACGCGGCGGCATGAAAGCTCGTGTCACCATCACCCTGAAACCCGGCGTGCTCGATCCGCAGGGACGTGCCATCCAGAATGCGCTGGGAGGGCTGGGATTTGGCGGTGTGGCGGGGGTGCGGCAGGGCAAGGTCATCGAGTTGGACCTTGCCGATGGCACCAGCGAAGCGGCGATCGACGAGATGTGCCGCAAGTTGCTGGCCAATACCGTGATCGAGAATTATCGGGTGGAAATCCTGTGAAGGCGGCGGTGGTCGTTTTTCCGGGATCAAATTGCGACCGGGATCTCGCCGTGGCGATCGAGACGATCACCGGGACGGCGCCGGTGATGGTGTGGCACCGTGATGCGGAATTGCCCGAGGGGCTGGACCTGATCGCGCTGCCGGGGGGGTTTTCCTATGGCGATTACCTGCGATCGGGCGCGATGAGTGCGCGGTCGCCGGTGATGCAGGCCGTTGTGGCGGCGGCTGGCGAGGGCCGTGCCGTGCTGGGGGTGTGCAACGGGTTCCAGGTGTTGACCGAGGCGGGGTTGTTGCCCGGCGCGCTGATGCGCAATGCGGGGTTGGACTTTGTGTGCCGCGATGTTTCGCTGGTGGTGGAAAATTCGCAGACGATGTTCACCAGCCGCTATGACGCCGGCGAGACCATTCGCATTCCGGTGGCGCATCATGACGGCAATTATTTTGCGGATAGCGCGACGCTCGACCGGCTGGAGGGCGAAGGCCGGGTGGTGTTTCGCTATGCCGAGGACGTGAATGGATCGGCGCGGGGGATTGCCGGTATTGTGAATGCACAGGGCAATGTGCTGGGGCTGATGCCGCATCCGGAACGGTTGATCGAGGCCGAGCAGGGCGGCGTCGACGGGCGGCGGATGTTCGAGGCGCTTTCGATGGCGCTGGGCTAACGCCGCTGCAGCACCGGCGTCCAGCGCGCCAGCAGCAGGATGACGGTGGGCCAGAGCATGGTGTTCCAGATGTCGTGCCAATTGTCGGAGAGGCGCAGGGGGCCGCCGATGCCCCAGGTGTCGGCGATGTCCCAGGCTTCGCCTGCCAGTGCGACGAACAGGACCGCCAGCCAGGGGCGCCAGCTGCGCAGCGACCAGCGGAAGAGCAGCGCGGCGGCGAAGAACACGAACAGCCCGACATGGACGTGGAGCGCGTCCTTGGCGAGATTGGTGAGGGACATCGCCAGCACCTTGGCGTCTTGAAGACCGGGCATCAGACGCCGGTCTTGAACGGCGTGAAATCGGTTTTGGTGTCGAACACGTCAAGGCCTTCGGCGCGTTTGAAATAGGCCACGACCTTGTAGGTGACGGGGGTGAGGACGATTTCCCAAGCGACCTTGAGCAGATAGTTGGTGACCAGCACGGTGAGCACGAGGCGGGTTTCCCACACGCCGAGGAAGGCCAGCGGGTAGAAGATCAGGCTGTCCACCCCCTGCCCCACCACCGTCGAGCCGATGGTGCGGGTCCACAGATGCTTGCCGCCGGTCATGACCTTCATGCGGGCGAGGACGAAGGCATTGGCCATTTCGCCGGCCCAGAAGGCGAGGATGGAGGCGAGGAAGATGCGCGGCACCTGGCCGAAGACTTCGGCGAGCGCCGTCTGCCCCTGCCAATCGGGGGATGGCGGCAGGGCGACGACGACGAACGCCATGGCGGCAGCGAAGATGGAGGCGGCAAAGCCGACCCAGACGACGCGGCGGGCGCGGGCGAAGCCATAAACCTCCGTCATCACGTCGCCGAGCACATAGCCCAGCGGGAAGAACAGGATGCCGGCGCCAAAGGTGACGGTGCCGAGGAGGGGGACGGCGAGTTGCGCGGGTTTGCCGGCGCCGATGAGATTCGAGCAGATGAGGATGACCGCGAACGCCGCCATGGCGAAGTCGTAATAGCGCAATTGCCGGCCGGCGAGGGAGGCAGCATCGACGGCAATGATGCCGGCGGGTTCGGTGGTTTCGGAGAGGTCCATGTGCCGACATTAGCGCGTGGTGCGCCGCGGGAAAGGCGGAAATGGACAGCGCCGCCGGTCTGGGGCATTCAGGCGCAGTAGCAGCCATGGGAGAAACAGGATGTTCAGTCACGTCATGATCGGCGCCGACGATGTTGCCGCGTCAAAGGCATTTTACGACGCGACCCTGGGCGCTCTGGGCTTTGCGCCGGGGACGATGGATGACAAGGGGCGGGCGTTCTGGATGACGCCATCGGGCGTGCTGGGAGTGACGAAGCCGATCAACGGCGCGGCGGCATCGGGGGCCAATGGTGGCACCATCGGATTTGCCGCCAAATCACCCGCCGAGGCCGATGCCTGGCACGCCGCGGGCCTGGCCGCCGGTGGCACGACGTGCGAGGATCCGCCGGGGGTGCGCAGCGGCGGTCTCGGGTCGCTGTATCTGGCGTATCTGCGTGATCCGGCCGGCAACAAGGTGTGTGCGCTGCATCGTATGCCGGGGTAAAGCGTTCCCATTTTGTTCCGGTCATGCTAGGCTTGGGCCATGCCCGAGTCGGTGCCTTTGCGTTGGCTGTATCTCGACCTCAACAGCTATTTCGCCAGTGTCGAGCAACAGCTTGATCCGGCGATACGCGGCCGTCCGGTGGTGGTGGCGCCGGTGGATAGCGATGCCACCAGCGCCATTGCCGCAAGTTATGAGGCCAAGGCATTTGGCATTCGGACCGGGACAAAAATCTATGATGCAAAGGCGATGTGCCGCGACCTGGTGATCGTGCCGGGGCGGCATGAGAAATATGTGCGGTTTCACCACCGCATCATCGCCGAAGTTGGCAATCATGTGCCGGTGACGGCGGTGTGTTCGATCGACGAGGTGGCGTGCCGGTTGATGGACAATGAGAATGGCGTTGCCGAGGTGACGGCGCTGGCGGCGCGGATCAAGGCGGGGATACGGGCGAATGTCGGGGAATGCCTGACATCGTCGATCGGGGTGGCGCCAAACCGGCTGTTGGCGAAAATCGCCGCGGACATGCAGAAGCCCGATGGATTGACGATCCTGGAGAGCGCGACATTGCGGGCGCGGCTTTCGACGCTGAAACTGTCGGATATTCCCGGAGTGGGCCGCAACATGGAACGGCGGCTGGCCGCGGCTGGGATTGTCGACATGGCGCGGCTGCTGGCGCTGGATGAGCGCGAGGCGCGATTTGTGTGGGGGAGCGTGTGGGGCGAGCGCATGTTCTGGCTGTTGCAAGGCACCGATCTGCCCGAGCTGGCGACCGAAACGCGCAGCATCGGGCACAGCCATGTGCTGGGGCCGGAAAAGCGCAGCCCGGACCGGGCGCGGTTGGTGGCGCGGCGGTTGCTGGCCAAGGCGGCGACACGGTTGCGGCGGGCGGACCGCCGCACCGGGCTGCTGGTGCTGGCGGTCAGGGCCGAAAGCAGCGGCGGGGCGAAGGGCGCAAAATGGGCGGCGAGTGTGCGGTTGCCGCAAGTGATGGACACGGTGACGTTGCTGGCGGCGCTCGACGGGCTTTGGGCGCGGATGCTGATGGAATTTGCGGCGCGGCGGTTTTTGCAGGTGGCGGTGACGTTGGGGGAATTGGGCGCGGCGGATGCGGTGCAATTGCACCTGTTCGATGGCGCTGCGGCATTAGATGCAGCGGCTGAGACGCGGCGGCTGGCGCTTTCGCGCGCCATGGACAAGGTCAACAATCGCTGGGGTCGAGATGCCGTGACACTGGGCCATGACACGGCCGGCGCCAGCCGATCATCGGGCCCGCGCATCGCGTTCACCCGCATTCCGGAAATGGCCGAATTCCACGAATGAGGCGTGGTGTCGCAGTACGGCGGCACGGCCAACATATTTAACGATTGCGCACTGCACGGGGTTGGCAGGAAGGCGAGGTCATGGCAAAAAGTGTTTGGGCACAATAGTTTAAACAAACATTAACAAGGGGTAATAATGATAAACAAGCTCGTTTCGATCATGCTGTTGTCGGTTTCGGTTCCGGCCATGGCGCAGGGCATGGTCGGCCATGTCCATGATGCATCGTGCAGCCACCAATGGAGTGAGGACCAAGGGCAACTGACGTTGCAAAATTCCCGGCTCGGCACACCGATGGCGGCAAGCCTGGCGGCAGGTGGTGGCCTGACCTTCGTCCTCAACGACCTTGGCGGGGTCGGCATCGGAACCGATGCACGGCGCGGCTTCGAAGCCGCAGCGGCGATGTGGTCGCGTGTCCTGAAGGACTCGGCCACCATTCGGCTCGATGTGCAGTTTTCCGCATTGGGTCCCAACATCCTGGGCTCCACGGGATCGACGACGAATTCCGTTGGTTACGCCGGGCTCAAGACGCTGCTTTCGAACGATGCCAAGACCTTCTTCGATCGTTCGTCGGTGGGTGCCCTGCAAGGCGGCAATGCCTTGTCATTCGTGACCAACGAACCACCTGCGGGCGGCGCGATCAATTCCGCGACGCGCTTTCTCGACAACAATGGCACGGTCGACAATCTGAACATCCAGATCAACACCGCACAGGTGAAGGCGCTGGGGCTGGCACCGATTTATGCCGCGAACAATCCCAACGGCCGCGATGGTTCGGTGTCGTTCAGCACCTTGTTCAACTGGGATTTCGATCCGACCGATGGCATCACGCCGGGGACAATCGATTTCGTCGGCGTCGCCGCTCATGAAATCGGCCATGCGCTCGGGTTCCGCTCGGGTGTCGACCTTGCCGATGGCAATGCCTTGCCCGGCGTCGCGTTGCCGGGTCGCCGCGGGCTCAACGGCCTTGCCTGGGGGACCGTGAACGATCTCAACCGCTATGGCCAGTTCGGTGGGGACACTGTTCTCGATTGGTCGATCGGCGGCGTCCCGTGCTTTTCCATCAATGGTGGCCGCAACTGCCTCGCCCCTTTGTCCACCGGCCGCTTGAATGGCGACGGCCGTCAGGCGAGCCATTGGAAGGACGACACGCTGCTGAACATCTTCCCGCCAATCGGCATCATGGACCCGACCGCCAGCGGCCCCGGTGGCAGCCGGCCGTTCATGAGAATATCCAAATACGACCTGATCGCATTCGACACGATGGGTTATGATCTGGCCGTGCCTGAACCGGACACCTGGATGATGCTCATCGCCGGCTTTGGTCTGGTGGGCGCTGTCATGCGGAGGCAGGCGAAGGCCGGCGCTGGGCAAACCATCCGGGGTTGATGGCGCACGACAAAGCTTTGGGTCGCCCCGCTGCACATGATCCAGCGGGGCGACCAAGAACGGGCAATAGCGGTTTTCAAGGCAATGTAGGCAGGTCGGGTGCGGCGCCGCGTTGGCGGCCGTCCCGCCGATGCCGGTATCGCATCCGCGCCTTGAACGCTGGCCTGCCAAAGGGAGGGATCGGACAGGAAAGCGCTGAAGACCAGGGCGCGGATGCGAAGGGTGCGGTGCTGATGTGGTTCAGGACCGGCGAATGAGTTCGAAATAGTGCAGCGCATCGGCACTGCGGAAACGGTTACGGCCAAGATCGTCACCAACGGCGCGGGCGATGGCGAGCATTTCGGCCTGTGAACGCAAATCGGGGCGCCAGCCGAGGACGGTGGTCATGAACCCCGGTTCGTGATCATCATCGTCGAAACTGGCGAACAACCGGCGGGCGGAGCGGTCGGGGCGACCCCGACGGAAACGGCCGCTGCCCATCAGCTGCTGTTCCGCATCAGGATCGCCAAGCGCCCTTGCACAGATATCGAGCACAACACCGCCGCGTGAGACGCCCATCACCATATCAGGTGCGGCGGTGCCCGTTGCCGCAGCCTGGTCAGGGTTGGAAAGAACGTCGATCATGCAGCGCCCTCCATACGTGTTGCCAATATCCGAGGAGCCCCAAGGCCGCCGCCCGGCACCGCGGTTTCCTCCTCCGCAGTGCTGCGAGATAAGCGGCGGGACCGGGCGGCGGGAAAGCGGCTGATGCGGTTTTGACGCTCATTTAACGTTTCGGCGCTAGCGGGCAGTCGACAGGCGTTTTCGCCCATGCCTATTATGTTTCGGTTAAGAAAACTGAACGACCTGGTGATGTGGAGGTGAGTATGGCGAAGTCTGATGTGTATGTGATGCCGATCAAACCCGGCACGGCGGTTCCAGCCGGTGGCAGGCCGGGGGTTTCGCAGCCGGCGTTCATCATCCGTGATGGTGCGGACTACTGGATACCGCTGGCGATGGTGCAATACTCCCCCATGGCGACCGACCAGTCCGGCATCACCGCCGTGCGTGAGCGCATGGAGGCCGCGATCATGAACGGCGATGTGGTGGTGGCGGTGCGCGAACCTGGTGCCAGCAAGTTGATGGCGACGGACCAATCGACCGGCTGATCTTGGCGCAGACTGGCGCCCTGGAGGCAGTTTCGCGGACCGGCAATCTTGACGCGGTGGCGGTGGAGGCTGGTGTCTCGCGATTGGCCGATGTCACCGGACTGGATTGCATCGGTGTGCCGGTCTGGCAGGCGGTGCGGCCCTGGTCACGCGCGTTGAGTGTGCATCAGGGCAAGGGGGCGAGCGTCGCGGTTGCCAGGCGCGGCGCGGTGATGGAGGCGGTGGAATCGCACCATGCCGAGCAATGGCGGCCCGATGCGGCGATGGTGATGACGGGCCGGGCCTGGTTGATGCTGGACGCTGCGGTGCGGCCGGGGGCGGCCGATGACTTTGCGGTGGTGCGCGGCCTGGTGGCGGGGGACACACCGATGGACTGGACCATGGTGGCGCCGTTGGGGGAAAGCACCGGGTTCGTGGTGCCGGTGCTGGCGGTGGGGCTGGATTGCACGATTGTGGAAACCGGTGGTGTTTCGATCGACAGCAACGGCCTGGCGGCACATTTCGATGTGGAGGCCGCGACGCTTTCGGCGCTGCTCGAATTGATCGAGCGCGATGCCGTTGGCAGCTGGCGACGGGCGTCGCCGGTGGTGCGCAGCGGGACGGCGGTTGCCGTTGCCGGCGTGGATTGCCCGTTGGTCGGGGATTGGGCCGAGCGGTGTGCGCGGCGCGGCATTGCGGTGCGGCTGTATGCCATCGATGCGGTGGTGCCGGTGGTGGTTGCCGAGCTGCACGCCGCCGGTGCCGACCGGGCCGAGCACCGCCATGTCTGGGGATCGGCAGCAGCGCTGGATTGGCGGGCGGCGGTGCGGGCGGCGATGCTGGAGGCGTTGCAGACGCGGTGCAGCCAGATCGCCGGGGCACGTGACACGATTCCGATCCGTCATGCAGAACACGCCGAGCAGGCGGGCGGCCGGGCGCAGGGGTTTGGCCTGCCGGACAATGGCGATTGGGCGGGGCACCCCCTGCCCGTCGCCGGTGCCATCACGGATCTGGACGGCCTGGTGGCGGCGCTGATCCGATCGGGACGGCGGCAGGTTGGGCGGATGGTTGTTTCGCCGCCGGGATCTGCTGCGGTGACGGTTAAGGCGTTTGTGCCGGGGATGGGGTTTGAATCGCGGGCGAGCCGGGCGCCATGATGGCGCCGGTAGTGTTTGCCGGGCCCAGCCTGTTGCGACCGGCGCCAGGGTTTGTGCTGCGGCCACCTGCTGCGGCGGGCGATCTGTTGGCGTTTGCGGCGGGGGCACCGCGGGCACTGGTGTTGATCGACGGCGTTTTCGATGGCCAGCCGGCGGTGCAGCACAAGGAAATCCTGGCGCTGCTGGCGCGCGGCTTTCGCGTTATCGGCGGTGCCAGCATGGGGGCGTTGCGCGCCGCCGAACTGCATCGGTTCGGCATGGAAGGTGTGGGCGCTGTGTTCGCCGGCTATGCCAGCGGGCGCATCACCGCCGATGATGAAGTGGCCGTGCTGCATGCGCCCGCCGCGCTGGGGCATCGCGCCTTGACCGAGGCGCTTGTCGACATTCGCGCAACGCTGGCGGCGGCGGCGGCGGCGCGGGTGATACAAGTTGGGCTGGCGCGGGCGCTGCGCGATGCGGCGCGGGCAACATTCTGGCGGGAGCGCGAATGGCCGGCGTTACTGGCGATTGCGGCAGCGCTGGATGGCGAGGGCGGCGCGCGGCTGACGGCATGGTTGCCCAAGGGGCGGGTGCGGTTGAAGGCGCGGGATGCGGAGCTGTGCCTGGCCGCGGCGTTGCGACCGGTGCAGCTGCCGGTGCGCCTGGTGCCGCCGCGAACGCGGTATTTTCAGGGTCTTGCGGTTTTGAACGGCATCAGACTTTAACCGAAAATTTGGGGCAGTCCTTCGGCGAAGCGTTCGCGGTGTTCGCGCAGGCGGAACGGGTGGCGCGTCGCGATCCAGTCCTGGACAGCGCCAAAGGCCGGCAGCCGGCCATCGGGCCACATTGCGGCGACGACATCGCGGGCGGCGGTGCGTTGCCGGTCATAGGGCCGCCCGGCCTGGACGGCGGCGATGGCGATGGCGATGCGGCCCCAGGGATCAGGGGCGGCAATCATGGTGAGGTGATCACAGGCGCGGATGGCATCACCGCCGACGAGCGACAGCATGCCGAGATCGAAGTGAAAGCCGTCGTCTGCTACTGGATTGATGGCGAGGCAGCGACGCAACAGCGCCTCGGAGGCATCGAGATCGCCGAGGTGGAGCAGGCCATAGGCGACTTCCATCAGGCGGACGGCGTGGAAGGGATTGAGCCGCACGGCTTCATCGAAGAAACGCCGCGCCGCCTCCCATTCGTGGCGGCGCAGGTGGCACCAGCCGAGCAGCGAATGGCCATGCGCCGAGCCGCGATCGATGGCGACGGCATTGCTGGCCAGCGAGAGGGCGCGGGCGCGCGATTCGGGCGTGCTGCTCATCGCCCGGGTCCAAGCGTAATCGGTGTTGTAGAGCCGGGCGAGCGGCAAATGCGCGGCGGCAAAGCGCGGCGATTGCGCCAGGATGGATTCAAATTCATCGGCAAGGAGCCGCGCCGTGGCGAAATCGGCGGGCTTGTGGGCGCGCATCTTGGCGGCGAGATAGCGGGCGTAGAGCGCACCGGCGGGGCGATCACCACCGGCATTGGCAAGATGGGTTTCAACGACCGGGGTGATGGCGCCGACGATGCGGCTGATGATCATCTCGATGGTTTCCTGGACGCCATCATCGAGGACGATGAAGCGATCACCCCAGAGCAGTTCGCCGCTGTCCAGCGATGTCAGTCGCGCCGAGACGGTGCGGCCGCCGCGGCTACCGCGCAAGGTCATGAACAGCGCATAGCCCGATTGCGGCAGGCGCGACGGATCGATGACCAAAGGACCATCGGGGATGACGACGACGCGCAGTTCCCGAAAGCGCGCGAGGCCGGAGACGACTTCTTCGCGGATGCCGCGCATCAGGCTGGCGGAGACGGCGTCCTCGCCATCAATGCTTTCGATCTGCTGCACCACGACGGCGGGCGGTGCATCGGCGGCGAGCGGTGCCTGGACCATCACGGCACGGGTGGTATTGGCGGGGGTGGACAGTGTGGGTACCGTTCCGAGGACTTTGGTTGCCAGTGGGCAGTTGGCGACATGGCGCAGGCGGGCGCGGGCCAGCGATTCCGCGACAGCAGGAACTGCGGCGGCCAGCATGGGTGCGAGCGCGAGGCGCAGGTCGGTTTCGACGCGATTGCGGAATTCGGCGCGCCATTCGCCAAAGGCGCCAGGCAGATCGATCTCATCAAGCAGCGGGCGCGGCGGCGCGGCCGCCAGCACGGCCGCAAGCGCCAGCGGATCAGCAGCGGCACAGGCCGCCTGGAGCGCGGCAAGATCGATATCGATCGCGGCATCAACAAGGTGCAGGGTGCGGGAATCGCCATCGATCGGCATGACTCCACCATCGGAGGCGAAGGCCCGGCGCACTTCGTGGAGGCATTGGCGCAGGCTGGCACGGGCCTGGACCGGCGCACGATCGGACCAGAGCAGATTCGCCAGACGAGCGCGCGACAGCGGCAGCGGTTCAGCGGCGAGGATTGCCAGCAAGGCGGCGGCGCGGGTGCCGAGCGGCACCTGGACACCATTGGCATCGAACAGCCGCGGAAAGCCGAACATCACCAGCCGGAAACGGTTCATGGTCTCCAAAACACGCCTCCCCGCGCTGAAGTTGCCGAATGGTGAGCGTCACGTTGTTTCGATATGCGAAACCGTAACATTCATAACCCTGTTAGCGGCAAAGCGCCGGTGGCGACAACCGCGTTAATTCCACGCAATGTCCGGTAGTGTTTGACCCATTGGTGATATTTGCTACTGTCGGGTAGATAGACCTGCGAAAAGCAGCATGATCGGTGGTTCGAGGGGAGAGAATGGTGATCCAGGCATCGCAAGTGGTGTTGACCGCAACCGAGCGCGTTACGCTGGCGACACCGGCCGCAGACGCGGTTGCGGCAGAGGCGGAGCGGTTGGGCGCGCGCCGGGTGTTCATCCTGTCCAGCCGGCACCTCGCCGAGAGCACCGATGAAATCCGGCGCATCGAAGCGGCGCTGGGCGATCGCCATGCCGCCACCCACCACGGCATCCGGCCCAATGCGCCGCGCAGTGATGTGCTGGCGGCGGCGGCGGTGGCGCGAGCGGCGGGGGCGGACCTGGTGGTGACCGTCGGCGGCGGATCGGTGACCGATGCCGGCAAGATCGTGACGATGTGCCTGAAACATGGAGTCACGACGATCGAGGGCTTTGATGCGTTCCGCACCTATGTCGAGGCGGATGGCACGGTGGTGTCGCCGGTGTTCGATGGCCCGGATGTGCGGACAATTTGTGTGCCGACGACGCTTTCGGGGGGCGAGTTCAATCCTTTGTCGGGGGCGACCGACGAGCGCATCAAGCTGAAACAAGGCTATGAAACGCGGTTGATGGTGCCGGTGTGTGTGGTGCTCGATCCGGCGATCACGGTGCACACGCCGGAATGGCTGTGGCTGTCCACCGGGGTGCGGGCGGTCGATCACGCCACCGAGACGCTTGGCTCGCTGCAATCCAATGATTTTTGTGACGGTATTGCCGATTCGGCGCTGCGACTGCTGGCCGAGGGTTTGCCGCGGGTGAAAGCCGACCCCGCCGACCTGGAGGCGCGGTTGAAGTGCCAGATCGGCGCCTGGCAATCGATGATCCCGATTATTGCCGGGGTGCCGATGGGAGCAAGCCATGCCATCGGCCATGTATTGGGCGGGACGTGCGACGTGCCGCATGGGCATACGTCGTGCGTGATGTCGCCATTTGTACAGGCGTGGAATGCCAGCGTGAATGCGCATCGGCAGGTGCGGATCAGCGCGTGCCTGGGGGATGCCGGGGCGCCGGCATCGGTGCTGCTCGATCGGCTCATTCGCGGGCTGGGGATGCCGCGCTCGCTGGGCGAAGTCGGGGTTTCCGAAAACCAGTTGCCGTTGATTGCGGACTATACGCTGGAGGATTTCTGGGGCCGGACCAACCCGCGGCCGATCAGGACGGCCGAGGATGTGATGACCATATTGCGAACGGCGCTTGTCTAGGCAGGGCGGATGCCCCTATGCCGGGGCAACAGGGGCAAGAGAGAAAGAGGCCGGTGCCTGAACGCCAGTCCGTGACGCGCAAGCCAACCCAGCTGAAGTCCGAAGTCGCCGCCTATAAGCGCCGCCGGATTATCGAGGAAGCGAGCCATTTGTTTTTCGCCAATGGCTATGAGGCAACGACCCTGGATGCCGTGGCAGAGCAATTGCACGTCACCAAGCCGTTCATTTATTCCTATTATCGCAACAAGTCCGAGCTGTTGTCCGAGATCTGCCAGACCGGCATCCAGCTGTCGTTGACGGCGCTGGACGAGGCGCTGGCGGTGGACGGCACGGCGACCGAACAGTTGAAGATGGTGGTTGACCGGGTGGCGCGGATCATCATCGAGAACCAGCGCTACATCAGCGTCTATCTGCGCGAGGAAAAGAGCCTGGATCCCGATGATGCGCGGCGGATCCGGGATTTGCGGCACCAGTTTGACAGCCAGGTGGCGGCATTGCTGATCAAGGGCAAGGAGCATGGCGAGTTCGCATTCGACGACGCATCGCGCACGGCGATCTGGGTCGGAGGCGTGCTGAGCTGGATCGCCAATTGGTATCACGAGGGCGGCCGTTGGTCCGCGACCGAAGTGGTGATGGATGCGATCAGCGTGGTCATGAAAATCGTGGCGAAGCGGGCTTGAGCATTGCTCTCGGCCGCTGGTCGAAGTAGATTATTCAGCGATAGGTAGAATATTCTACGCAAGCGTTGGGAAGTCGATGGCGAGCAGCGCAGATACCGGCCATCATGATGCCAGGGTTCCCGATCGCCGCACCTGCGTGTTGCGCTATTTGATCGACGATTGGGCAGAGAAGCGCCCGGACCAGACCTATGTGGTGTTCGAAGACGGCGAATCCTGGAGCTTTTCGCAGCTCCGCCAGCGAGTCCTCGCAGTAGCCGCGGGGCTGCAGAAACTTGGGGTCAAGCAAGGCGGCCATGTGGCCGTGTGGTTGCCCGGCGGGCGTGAAGGCCTGTTGGCGTTTTTTGCCATCAACTATCTGGGCGGCGTCTTCGTGTCGTTCAACACCGCCTATCGCGGCAGTCTGCTTGCCCATGTGCTGAAGAATTCCGATGCGAATTTGCTGATCGCGCATGCCGGCTTGATCGACCGGCTGGAGGGTGTCGACGCTGCTGCCATCACCACTGTCATCCTTGTTGGCGACGGCATGGCTCCGGCGGGTTTTGCCGCCCTGCCCTTTGCCAGCCTGGGTGGCGACGAGGCCGATCTCGCCCCCCTGCCCCGCCCGATCGAGCCGTGGGACAACCAGTCGATCATCTATACCTCGGGCACCACCGGGCCATCGAAAGGCGTGCTGTCGTCATACCTGCACCTTTACACCAACGCCGGGCCGGACAGCTGGCCCTTCATTACCGGCGAGGACCGGTTTCTGGTCAACATGCCGATCTATCATATCGGCGGCAGCGGCATCCCGTTCGTGATGCTGGCGCGCGGCGGCTCGATCGCGCTGATGGAGACGTTTTCGACGGATCGCTTCTGGGATTTCGTGCGCGCCACCGATTGCACGGCGATGTTCCTGCTAGGGGTCATGGCGACGTTCCTGATGAAGGCGCCGCCCTCAGCCCGGGACCGCGAGCACAAGATCCGAACGGCCTTCATGGTGCCGTTGACCGAGATTGCCGGGCCATTTCATGCGCGCTTCGGCATCGATATCCGCACCATCTTCAACATGACCGAGATTTCCTCACCCATCGTTTCCGAAGCCAATCCGGTGAAGCCCGGTACCTGCGGCAAGGTCAGACCCGGCGTTGAAGTCCGGCTTGTCGATGCCAATGACTGCGAAGTGCCCGTGGGGGCCATCGGCGAAATGCTGGTCCGCACCGACCGGCCATTCGCGATGAACAGCGGCTATCACAAGAACCCCGACGCCACTGCCACCGCCTGGCGCAACGGCTGGTTCCACACCGGTGACGCCTTTCGCCGCGATGCGGAAGGGCATTTCTACTTCGTCGACAGGGTGAAAGACGCCATCCGCCGTCGCGGCGAGAATATCAGCAGCTTTGAAGTCGAAAGCGAGATCATCGCCCATCCGGCGGTGCGCGAGGCGGCCGTCATCGGCGTGCCATCGGAGTTTTCGGAGGACGATGTCATGGCCGTCATCGCCTGCGTTCCTGGCGCAACGGTCAATTGCGCCGAGCTCATCGGCTTTCTCGAGCCGCGCATGAGCTATTTCATGATCCCGCGCTATATCCGCATCCTGGATGAACTGCCCAAGACGGCTTCGTCCAAGGTGCAAAAGGCCGATCTGCGAGTGGCGGGCGTAACTGACGACACATGGGACCGCGACAAGGTGGGAATCAAGTTGAAGCGGGAGCGGCTTTAAGGGCCTCCGGCCCCAGCCGCCGGAGGTGCTTTTTTAGAAGTTGAACCCCAACGTCGCGCCATAGGTCCGCGGCGGTGCCAGCGAACCCACCCGAACGCTATTGAACAAGGGCGCGGTGATGATGTTGTTGGAGATGATGAATTCATTGGTCAGGTTGCGGCCCCAGACATCGAGCGACCAGCGATCATCGGCGCTGGTGAAGCGCACCCCGGCGTTGATCGTCACGGCAGCCGGCTGCACTGCGTCGGCATTGTTGAATTCGGTGAAATAGACGGTGTCCTGGAAGTTAAGGTCGGCACGGATGTTGACCTTGCCGGCATCGCCCACCGGGATGTCGTAATCACCGGCGACGCGGACGGAGAATTCCGGGGCGTTCGACAGGCGGTTACCTGACAGGTCGACCTGCTTGAAGCCCTGGCGATAATCACCCGAGACGAATTCGGTGTATTTGGCATTGAGATAGGTGCCGAAAATTTCGAAGGTCAGGCCAGTTGTCGGCCGGGCGCGCAGCTCGATTTCGACGCCATAGTTGCGCGCGGCGGCGGCATTGACCGTGGTGACGACGCTGTTGGCGCCGACAAAGCCGACCTGCAAATCGGTATAGTCCATATAGAAACCGGCGAGGCTGGCCGAAAGCGTGTTGTCGAGTGCGGTGGTTTTGACGCCGGCTTCATAGCCCCAGACATATTCGGGGTTGATGACGTCGTTCTGCGAGCCGACGTTGATGACGCCCGATTTGAAGCCGCGGGTGATGGTTGCATAGAGCAGCGTATTGTCGCTCGCCTGATAATTGACGCCGAAGGTTGGCGTCCAGGCGCCCCAGCCCTTTTCCTTGTCGGTGGAGACCACACCCAGGAAATTGAAGGTGCCGACGCCCTTGCGCTTTTCATAGCTGTAGCGGATGCCGGCGGTCAGCTTGAGCTTGTCGGTGACGGCATAGCTGCCCTGGCCATAGACGCCATAGGCATCGATGAAGACGTTGCCGCGTTGTTCGTAATTCTGGTTGTCAAAGGTGTTGGCGGGCAGGCCGAACAGGATGCCGAGGTTGACCAGCGGCACCCGGACGCTGCCGAACAGCTTTTCGTTGAAATAGGTGGCGCCAAACAGCAGGTCGAGCTTGTCGCTTTTCCAGGTACCGATGAATTCCTGGCTGAAGGTCGTGCTCTGCTCGTCATAGTTGTTCTGCCCGAACATCCAGACGTTGGAGGCATCGAGATCGGTGCGATTGAAGCGGGTGAAATCGCGATAGGCAGTGATCGATTTCAGATCGAGATCGCCCGGCCGCCAGTTGAGTGTGCCGGTGATGGCATAGCCGTCCCGCTGGTTGAGCGGTTCCTGATCCGACACGATATCGCGGAAATTGGTTTTGACGCCCAGGCGTTGCGAGCGGGTGACGATGGTTTCGCCGCCGAGAATGCTGCCAAGCTGATTTTCCGGCGCCACCGTCGGGCCGAAATAGTGGAAGGCGTAATTGTTGTCGTCTTCCTTGAAATATTCGCCGGATACGAGAACATCGAGATCGCTCGATGGGGCGAACAGCACGCTGCCGCGGATGGCCCAGGCATCGCGGTTGTCGATGTCGTTGCCGGTGAACTGGTTGACGCCATAGCCATCGCGGCGATCATATTTGCCGGCAACGCGGACCATGATCTTGTCGCCGGCGACGGGTCCGCTGACGGCGCCCTCCAGCATCACGGCGTTGTAGTTGCCATAGGTGGCGCGGCCATAGCCCTCAAGCTCTGCGGTCGGGCGTTTGGTGATGAGGTTGATTGCGCCGGCGGTGGCGCCGCGGCCATAAAGCGTGCCCTGTGGCCCGCGCAGCACTTCAACGCGGTCGATATCGTAGAATCCGGACAATTGTGCTGCGGGCCGGGCGATGGTGGCGCCATCCTGGAGGAAGGCAACGGCGCCATCTGCACCGAGATCGATGCTGGTCAGGCCGATGCCGCGAATGAAGGCGCGGTTGACGCCGAACTGATCGCCAATCGAGAGGTTGGGCACGGCAGCGGCAAGCGAGCGGATTTCGGTGATGCCGCCGGCGCCCAGTGCATCGGCCGAGATGGCGGTAACGGAGGCGCCGATCTTTGACAGGGATTGCGAGCTGCGGGTGGCGGTGACGATGATGTCTTCGAGCACCTCGCCTTCGTTGGTGCTTGCGGCGGTTTGCGACAGAGCCGGCGTTGCCGTGAGCAGCATGGCGCCCGCCAGCAACGCGGCTGCCGAGGTAAAGCCACGCAAGGCCGAACGCCGATTTGTAGCCGATGCCAATGCCAGATGTGTGCGCATGTCGTACCCCCACTATCGCAATCGGTTGAACGCCGAATCATTTTTGGCTGAACGTCGACGACGTTTTATCTACCACTGCGTAAATATGCGTGATTATGAGGCAGAAGCAATACACAATCCGTATCACGCGATTTGGTGTCCGATTGTGACAATTTTGCCAGAGCCGCCGGTAAAAATCACGCTGCAACGCAGCGCACACGTCGCATGGCTCGCATTCAGACAGCTGCGATACGCGACAGCATTGAAGCATTGACCTTTGACGGTAACTACTCAAAAGTAGATTTTATAGCTTTGCAGTCAGCACTATCTGCCAACGGGAGGCGCGCAATGGACAATTTCAGTGTCGGTGATGCCCGCGTCCACCGGATCGAGGAATGGCGCGGCGCCTTCCTCACTCCCGAACTGCTGTTCAGCGGCTTTGACTCTGCACGCTATCAAGAAACCCGCGAGTCGATCGCGCCTGCCTATCTCGATCATCAGACCGATGCCATCCAGGCGCGCATCCAAAGCTGGGTCATTGAAGTCGATGGCCGCAATATCCTGTTTGATACAGGTTGCGGCAACCACAAGGCGCGCCCGGGTATCCCGGTGTTCGATCATCTCGATACCGATTTCCTCGCCCGCCTTGCCGCCGCCGGTTTTGCTCCCGACGATATCGACCTAGTCGTCTGCTCCCACCTGCACGTCGATCATGTTGGCTGGAACACCATGCTTGTGGACGGCGAATGGCGGCCAACCTTCGGGAACGCACGCTACATTTTTCCTGCTCCCGATGTTGAATATTGGGATCCGGCCAATCGCGCCCGATTCCCTGACATGATCGGCGAGGCTGTCAACGCCGGTTTCTTCGACGACAGCGTCCGACCCATTCTTGACCGCGGGCTTGCCCAGATCGTCAGTGGCAGCCTTGAAATCGCCGCCGGTGTTCGCCTCGATCCAAACCCCGGTCATACGCCGGGCTGCCAAACCCTGACGCTGGTCAGCGCCGGCGCGTGTGCCATGTTTGTTGGCGATGTGCTCCACCATCCGCTGCAAGTGCTTAATCCGGATTGGAACAGCATTTTCTGCGAGGATGCCACCCAGGCCCGCGCAGCCCGCAACCATGTTCTGGCGCGCGCCGTTGCCGAGGAGGCAATTCTCGTTCCGGCACATTTTGCAGGCGATCACGCCGTGCGCATTGCCGCCGATGCCAAAGGCTTT
Organism: Polymorphobacter sp.; assembly: GCA_031422995.1. Lineage (GTDB taxonomy): Bacteria > Pseudomonadota > Alphaproteobacteria > Sphingomonadales > Sphingomonadaceae > Sandarakinorhabdus. Next base: position 27,087 of record JANPEP010000059.1, read on the forward strand.
CACCTGCGTCCGGCCTTTGCCTGATGCTGCAAACCGCTGGACCCACGCTGTGACCAAGCCCGACGACACCCTCGGCCTGATGGCTGCTGACCCGGAACAATTGCGTTCGGCGCTGGCGGAGGCCGATGTGGCGACGCTGATGCTGGTGTTGGTGACCTTGACCGGCGATCATGGCTGGTTGGACCGGGCGCGACCGTTCATTGCCGGGCCATCCTGCTATCAGGAAGCGATGCCGGACTCCCTGCGCGCCGAAATCCGTGCCGCCTTGTTCGACGTGTTGATCGACCTGGCGCGCAATCCGCGCCCGTTGCCGCCGATTCCCGAAGGGCAATTGCTCGTCGACATGTTGAGCACCGCCGCCGGGGCGCCAGTGCCCGAAGATTATGTCGCGATGATGCGTGAGGATTTGAAGCCTGCGGACATCGACCCGCGCGGCATGGTGTGGCAGCAAAAACCCGAACAGGCCGTGCTGGACGCCTTTCACGTCATCGTCATCGGCGCCGGGGTTTCGGGGATGTGCGCTGCCATCCGCCTGCAACAGGCCGGAATTCCGTTCACCATCATCGAGAAAAACGAAACCGTCAGCGGCACCTGGTTTGAAAACTCCTATCCCGGTTGCGGTGTCGATACGCCCAACCATTTCTATTCCTACTCATTCGAGCCCAATCATAATTGGTCGCATTTTTTCGCCAAGCGCGAGGAGCTTTGGCAGTATTTCGAGGATGTTGCCGACAAGCATGACTTGCGCCGCCGCAGCCATTTCAACACCGAAGTCACGCAGTGTCGTTTTAACGATGCCAGCCAGACATGGACGGTGACGGCGCGGCGGGCCGACGGCACGACGTTCACGTTGACGGCCAATGCCATCATGTCGGCAGTCGGCATTCTCAATCGGCCCAAACTGCCCGATATTCCGGGCCGCGACAGCTTTGCCGGCCCCGCGGTCCACACCGGCCATTGGGACAAGACATTCGACTGGCGGGACAAGCGCATCGCCATGATCGGCACTGGCGCATCAGGACACCAGGTCGGGCCGATGATCGCGCCCGATGTTGAACGGCTGATGGTGTTCCAGCGCTCGCCGCACTGGGTGGTGCCGAACCCCAGCTATTTTGCTGAAGTCGCCGATGGCAAGAAATGGGTGCTTGCCCATGTGCCCTATTATGCGCGCTGGTATCGGTTTCAGCTGTTCTGGGCCTTTGCCGACGGGCTGCATTCGGCCTTGAAGGTCGACCCCGAATGGCAAGATCCGGCACATTCGATCAACGAGCAGAACCACCGCCACCGCATCTTCATGGAACGCCATATGCGGCGCGAGCTGGGGCCGGATTCGCCGCTGTTGGCCAAGGTCATTCCGGATTACCCGCCCTATGGAAAGCGCATCCTGATCGACAATGACTGGTTCAAGATGCTGAAGCGCCCCAACGTCGACCTCGTCACCGACAAGATCGACCGCATCGTTCCCGAAGGCGTCGTCACCGCCGATGGCACCGTCTGGCCCGCCGATGCCATCATCTTTGCCACAGGGTTCCAGGCGTCAAAAATGCTCGCCCCGATGCGCATTACCGGCAGCGGCGGCGTGGAAATTCATGATGTGTGGAAACCCGATGACGCCACCGCCTATCTGGGCACCACCGTCCCGGGTTTTCCCAATTTCTTCATGCTGATGGGCCCCAACACCGGGCTGGCGCACGGCGGCAATGTCATCTTCATGTCCGAATGCCAGGTCCGCTATGTGATGATGGCGCTGCGCGAGGTGATCGAGGGCGGCCATCACAGCCTGGATGTCAAACCTGCCGTCCATGATGCCTATGTTGCCGAAGTCGACAGGTTGCACGACGGCATGGTGTGGTCGCACAAGGGAGTCGACAATTGGTATCGCAATCCCAATGGCCGGGTGTTCGCGGTGCTGCCGTATCGATTGGTGGATTATTGGCAGATGACGTCGAAATTCACCCCGGCCGAATATAATTTCGCATGAAGGCGATCTCCGCCGCCCGCATCGACAGTCTCGCCGATTATGCCGAAGTCGATCTGTCGCTGCCGGAGACAGGCGCCGGGCAAGTCCGCATCAAGGTCCATGCCGTCGGCATCGGCTATGTAGATGCGCTGGTGGCGCTGGGGCGGTATCAGGTGAAGCCGCCGGTGCCGCATATTCCCGGCACTGAAATCGCCGGGACCATCGATGCACTTGGCCAGGGCGTTACTGGCTGGGCCATCGGCGACCGGGTGCTGGTGATGACGATGCATGGCTTTGCGCAGGCGGCATTGGCGCCCGCGGCGGCGTGCCGGCGCCTGCCGGCCGGCATCAGCTTTGCGCAAGGCGCGGCGATGCCCCTGAATTACCTGACGGCATTGCATGGCCTGGTGGATCGTGGCGCACTGCAATCCGGTGAGACCTTGCTGGTTTTTGGCGCGGCCGGCGGCGTTGGCAGTGCCGCCATCCAGGTCGGCAAGACGCTGGGGGCGCGGGTCATTGCCGTGGCATCGACAGCAGAGAAACGTGATTTTGCTGTGGCGCTGGGAGCCGATGCGACCATCGATACGCAGGTGGACGGCTGGCGGGACCGGTTGAAGGCAGCGCTTGGCGGCGCAAAGCTCGATATCATCCTCGATCCGGTGTGCGGGCCGTTGTTCGAAGCGGCGTTCCGTTCACTGGGCTGGGGCGGACGGCACCTTGTCGTCGGCTTTGTCGGCGGGCCGATCCCGGCATTGCCGAGCAACCTGACCTTGATGAAAGGCGCCGGCCTCATCGGCGTCGATGTCCGCCAGTTCCAGCTGTTCGAACGCGAATGCGCGGCGGCGCATCTCGATACGCTGGTCGGCTGGCTTGGCGATGGCCGCATAGCGCCGGCGGTAGGCACGGTGTTCGCCTGGGCCGATTTCGGTGCGGCGCTAGAGGCCGGGCTTGGCGGACAGGCGATGGGCAAGACGGTGTTGGCAGTTGCCTGATTTCAGACCGGCACGGCAATATGCTTGCCACCGAACACCGATTGCCAGTTTTCGATCTCGCTGACGACGATTTCATCGGCGGCATGGGCGAGTTCGGAAACACGGGCATAATCGATGGCTGAGGCGGGGGCAGACAGCAACAGGTCGATGCGCCCGGCAACCGCATCGAGTTTTTCAGCCGTGACTTCGGAAATCGCCGAAAACCGTTCAAAATCACCAAAAAAGCGGACGCCTGCTATGGCACCGGCCAGTGTTGGGAGCATGACGCCCAGCACCGTAAAGACCTTTGACGACCTGGCCGCGAAAACCGGGCTGACAAAGATGAGAACGAGGTAACTGGCCACCGCAGTCAGCGCCAGCACGAACATCACTTGCGAAAGCCGGTCGAGCCGGTGGTGTGCCTGCGACAACCGCCGCGCCTTGGCCCGGTGATATTCACGCTGGCGGACGACATGGTCGCGCAGCAGATTTTCAAGCGCGCCGCGCAGATAGGCCGGTGAGATGGCAATCCGCGGCAGGCCGACATCGCGCAAGGCATGTCGGGCATACCATTCGGGCCACGACGTTTCCGATCCGCGCGGCCAGCGCCCGGCCGGCCGCGACACCCCCAGCAACTGGAGGATCGGCGCATGGCGCAGATATTCGGCAACCCGCCGCGTTTCAAACCAGCGTTCGTGCCAGCGCCGCCGCTGGCCGATGAGGATGATCACCACAATCGCCGTCAGCAGGGTAAGTTCGAACACCGCAAACGGCCGTTTGTCGGCACCAAAGGGCAAATAGACGATGCCGCCGACGATCGCCAAAGCCGACAGCATGAAATTCAACGTCATGCCGCCGCGATAAACATCGGACAATCGCGCCGAAATGCCATCGGCCCAGGCGAAACGCCGCAGCACATCGGTTTCGATCCGCGTCGCATATTCGGGGTCCTGGCCATCGAGGGCGCGTGCGGCGGCCATCTGGCTGGCGGCGCTGCCGGCGGAAATGGCATCGGGCGATTCATAGGTCTGGGTGAGGTTGCGGAATCGGCCCTTCATGTCATCGGCACCGAACAGCGCCTCCACCCGGCGATAGGCGTGCCAGAACGGATTGCTGCGCGGCCGCCAGCGTTCGGTATCGAGCGAGTGCAACAGGTTTGTCGGGGGCGCCGCGCCATGGTGTTTCTTGCCGGGCAATGGCTGCAAGGCATCACGGACCAGCTTTGCCAGTGCTTCGTTGCGATCCGCATGGACCGTAACGCCGGCCATGATTCCAGCGAGTGATTCCGGCGCATAAAGGATGCGCCATTTTTCGGGGGCGCGTGCATCGATCCACACGACTGGCGCGCCCTTGTCCAAGGCCAGCGCAATCGTATGGCCGGTGCCGCCGATATAGCTTGTGGTCGCGGCATCCCAGACCGCGACGATGAAATCCGATTGTTCAATCAACACTTGTGTTGCCAGTGCCACGCGTTCGGAAGCGTGGGCGGCATAGGCCTGGGCCTGGCGGACATCGTGCGGTGCCGCTGTCTTGGCAAGGAACAGCGCGGCAATGGCGGCATCGGCATCAGCCAGTTCAAACCGCAGGGCGCGATCTTCAAGCCTGTTGATGGCGGCAGCATGGGCGCGGGTGGTGTCGCTGCAACTGCCCTCACCTGTCAGCAGAAATCGCATTTCGGCAGCGCTTTGGGGATGGGCGTTGATTGCAGTGTTGAGCACGCGGCCAAAGGGCAATGGTGCCACCAGATCCCAACCCCGCTCCAACGCCTGGGTCGCCGCCATCTGGTCCAGGCCATCCACAAGCAAGGAATGCAGCCGTGTCGGCGCGACGGAGCCCGGGCCGAGCAGTTGCGGTTCGGATGCAACAACTGTGTCGATTGCGGCAAATATCGCCGCCAGAGTCGCCGCGATGCGGGCACGGTTGGCGGCAAAGGCAGCGTTGGTTTCCCGGTGTCCGGTCACGCCCAGCGACAGTCGCACGCGTGGCGGCGGCGGCGCGCCGGGGGATGTGGTTGCACCTGGGGTGTTCGCCTGCGTCAATTGTGAATCCCCAGCCAGCAACGCAGCGCAGATTGCGGGAATGGCGGCCAAAGATAAAGGGGCTGTCTCTTAATCGCCAGTGGCGGCGCACAAGCCGGTTTTCAGCGACCAGCGCAGCGAACCCCGCACCGCCACACTGCTGAAATCATGAACCAGCGCCACACCAAAAAAGCGGCGCCAAAGCCTTAGGTCGTGAACTCATAAATGGCCAGGGTCGTGACGATGGTGATTTTGTTGTCTGGCAAGACGTTAGGAGCCCGCGATGCCCCAGAGGGACTTGGCGCATCGCAATCGACGACACTACGCAGCCAGACGGCAAAAGCGCCGTCGCCGCTGCGCGGTCGCCCGGAGAAGCGTTTTATAAGTTCACGACCTAATCATCGAAGCTCATGCCCAGACTGGCGTGCGCCACCCCGCCATCCACGGTGATCGTGTCACCAACCACATAGTCACCGGCGCGGCTGGCAAGATAGATTGCGGCGCCGGCCATATCCTCGTCGACGCCGATGCGCTTTGCCGGGATCGCCCTGGCGACCGCTTCGCCATGATCGCGGGCGACGCGGTTCATCTCGCTGGCGAAAGCGCCCGGCGCAATCGAGGTGACATTGATCGCATCCTTTACCAGCCGGGCTGCCATACGTTTGGTGAGGTAGATCAGTGCCGATTTGGAGGCGTGGTAGCTGTAGGTCTCTTGTGGATTGAGCCGCATTCCGTCGATCGAAGTGATGTTGATGACCTTGGCCGGTTGCTCGCGGCGGCCGGACGCCTTCAGCAAGCCATGCAGCGCCTTGGTCAGGAAGAATGGCGATTTGACGTTGAGGTCCATGACCTTGTCCCAACCGCTTTCCGGAAACTCCTCAAAAGGCGCACCCCAGGCGGCGCCGGCATTGTTGACGAGGATGTCGAGTCGCGTCTCGTGGGCGGCCAGTTGCGCGGCGAGCGCCTGGCAGCCGGCGACGGTTGCGACATCCTGTGGCAGCGCGATGCAGTTCGGGCCGAGCTCTGCTGCGGCTTCGGCGCAGGCGGCGGCCTTGCGCGACGAGATATAGACCTTGGCGCCTTGCGCGATGAAGCCGGCGGCGATCATTTTGCCGATGCCGCGGCTGCCGCCAGTGACCAGGGCGATGCGCCCGTCGAGACGGAACAGGTTGGTCGTGTCCATTGGGGCAATTCCTCGAATTTATCTTCAGGCCTGTGTCGCGGGGATGACGGCCAATGTGAAGCGCGAAATGCAGACCAGCACCATCCGTGCCGCGCGCTCGTGCACCTTGGCTGCATAGTTTTTCGTTGTCTTGCGCATAGTGCCTCAGCTTTCTCAGGCGTTGGACCTCCGGCAAACCCGGTGCGATTCAGTCGAACAATTTGCTCGACGACAGCTTGAGTCATTCCAGCAGACGCCTCGTTCTGTCGGAAAACTACCCATTGTCGTCAGCGAACTGCGCGTGTAGGGCGAAGCACGCTGTGTTAACGTTGTAGCAACGTCAGGGCCATGCGCATTGCGTTCCACGGCGGTTGGGAGAATGGTTGCAGCGTGGTCTTTGCGCCTGAGTTCCAGACAAAGAGTGCTGACTTGGTACATCTCGAAAATAACCGGGTTGGACAAGGTGATGTCCACCTGCCTGAGCCAGCTCCCTTCGGCGTCCCAACCAGCCGCCCGCCAGGGCTACGAATACAGAAAATACAACGCCGCAAGGACGAGATCATCACGGTCGCGGCGCGTCTGATGCGCGAAAAGGGATATGGCGGGGTAAGCATCGACGAAATTGGCGCCGCAGCCAAGATTACAGGACCGGCGATCTACAAATATTTCGATAGCAAGGCCGCGATCCTTGCCGCGATCCTGACGCGCGGCGTCGCCACGGCACGCGAGATGCTTTCTGCTGTCGATGTCGACCGCCTGGGGCCGGTTGAGGCGTTGAAGCAGCGAATCCATGTTTATATCAAATATGCCGAGATGGATCGTGACGGCATGGTTGTATCCGTACGCGAAGCCAATCATGTGCCAGCGCCCTACTTCGAAATCTTTCGGCAGCAGCAGCGTGAAATCCGCGAAGAGAATGTGCGAATCCTGATGATGGCGCGCCCCGAGCTATCGCTTGCCGATGCCCGCTTCATGCTTACCAACGTCCTCCAGGGCCTGATCAGCGCGTCGGCCTATTTGTATCCGATTGACACCGAGGCGCGACGCCAGATGTTTTTCCGGATGGCGTTCGCCGCGCTGATGTCCTGAACCAAGTCGCCGCGCGGGATTGTTCGCAAGCGGAATGACTTGCATAAAACGATAACGATCGTTATCGTTTTGATCGCGGGGTGATTTCCGATCACGCCTTTCGACAGCCTCCGCTTCGGGAGCAGCCATGACCATTTCGGGCAGCATATCGATGCGAAAGCGGCGGCATTTGCAGCGTCGGGCCCTGCTGGCGAGTGTCGCGCTGTTGGGGGCGATGGTCCCGCTGAGCGGCGTACTGGCCGCCACCTGCAGCACCGGCACGCCCGCCGCCCCTGGCCCGACGGCGCCGGTAACCACCATAGTGCCCGCTGGAACCTATGGTGCGAACACGCCGATTTCGATCGTCACCGACGGTGTTGCGGGCTGTGACGGTATCGAAGGGATGGATGACACCGACGGCAGCCTTCCCAGCGGCGGTGGCGATGCCGGCAGTATCAGCGCCACCCTGAACAACGTCACCGTTATCGGAGCGAGCCTGCTGGTGCCGCCAACGCCGCTGGCAATCGGCATCAACCTGTCGGCGATCGGCGGCAGCGGCGGGGTTGGCGGCTTCAGCGGCAGCGGCCTGACCCGGGAAGTTTCCGGCAGCGTCGGCGGCCCGGGCGGCGCGGCGGGGGCAATCACCTTCATCATGACGGGTTCGATCGACCTTTCGAGCCGACCCGAACCGGGAATCGGCTTCTTCGTCAATTCGGTCGGCGGCGCCGGCAATGCCGGCGGTGGCACCGGCGGCCAGGGCGATGCCGGCACCTTCGGTGGCGCTGGTGGAATCGGCCGTGACGGCGGTTCGGCATCGGGCATATTCTCGGGCAATATCCTGGCGTCGGTGGCCGGTGGTGTCGTCGAATCGACCGGCGGCGCCGGTGGCGCGGGTGGCGAGTCGATCGTCAGCTACCTGTTCAAGAACATTCGCGGCGGCGATGGCGCTGCGGCGGGCGATGCCGGCACCGCGGCGATTGCCTATAACGCCGGCACACTGACAGGGCGCACGGCCGGGATCGTGGCTGCGTCCGCGGGCGGACGCGGTGGTGATGGCGGCGCCGTCGGGACGACAGGCGGCAAAGTTGCGGGTGCCAGGGGCGGTGATGGCGCCAACGGCGGCGCTGGCACAACCGGCACAGCATTGCTGGGCGCAGGCGCGACGATCATCATCGATCGGTCGGGCCTCAACGCGGGCGCTTTCCCCTGGACAGGCGCGGTAACGGCGGTGTCGAACGGCGGCGACGGCGGCAATGGCGCCTCTGCCGACTCGGGGATCAATGCCTTTGCCGGCACCGGTGGCAATGGCGGCAACGGTGGCAATGCCGTGGCGACCGTCCTTGGCACGATAACTTATGGCGGCATTTCGGGTGACAATCCGGATTACGCCATCCAGGCCTATTCCGGCGGCGGCATCGGCGGAGCCGGCGGCGATGCCTCGGCGATTTCGGGATCGGCCGGTGGGGGCGGCCTGGCGGGCAATGCCGGTCTGGCCATGTTGAATTTCGGCAATGCCACGACCGCTGCGGCCGCGACAACGGCGGCGTTCAATACCAATACCGCGGTTGTCCAATCGGTCGGCGGCGGCGGCGGCGGCGGCGGCCGCGGCGTTATCAACACCCTTGGGGGCAGCGGTGCCGCCGGCGGCAATGGCAGCACCGCGACGGCCAACATCGTCAGCGGCACGCTGCTTGCCAACGGATCAGGATCATCGGCATTGATCGCCCAGTCGATCGGCGGTGGCGGCGGCATCGGCGGCGACGAAAAAGGCGTCAACATCGGCGTTCAGCGCGCCATCGGCGGCAATGGTGGCTATGGCGGCATCGGCGGCACGGTCAACGTCAATGTGAGCAAGGGCGCCATCGTCGCCTCGCTCGACGGGGAAGGCGACTTCGGTATTCTGGCGCAATCGATCGGCGGGGCCGGTGGTGCCGGCGGCTCGGCAACCTCGACCGGCACCGGAATTTTCGTATTGACCATCGGCGGCGATTCGGGCGCTGGCGCCGCCGCCGGCGCCGTCACGGTCCAGAACGACGGCATTGTCACGACCTATGGATCGATGGGCACCGGGATCCAGGGACAATCGGTCGGCGGCGGCGGCGGTGACGGTGGCGCCGCCATTTCGAACATCATCGGCATCGTGCCGACCGCAGCGGTTTCGCTCGGCGGCCGCGGCGGCAGCGGCGGCACCGGCGGCGATGTCATCGTCAACAACACCGCCAATGGCCAGGTCACTACCTATGGCTCCAATGCCTCAGGCGTGCTCGTGCAATCCATCGGCGGCGGCGGCGGCACTGGCGGCATCGCCACATCGCGCGCGGTGTCGTTGACGCTCGATCCCGATATTCCGGCGATTTCGGTTGCCGTCGCCCTTGGCGGCAGCGGCGGCACCGGCAACACCGCCGGCAAGGCGGTCGCCACCAATCAGGGGTTTATTGCCACCTCGGGCGAAATGGCCTTCGGCATGGTCGCGCAATCGGTTGGCGGCGGCGGCGGCATCGGCGGTGATGCGACCGCGCTCTCCTATGCCGGCGGCTTCAATGAAGGCGGCCTTCCGGCCATTTCGGCAAGTATTGCGGTTGGCGCCTCGGGTGGCAGCGGCGCGCTCGGCGGGCTCGCCAGCCTTACCAATTCGGGTCTGGTGTTGACGCTTGGTAACGATGCCATGGCGCTGATGGCGCAATCGGTCGGCGGCGGTGGCGGCGCGTCCGGTGCGGGCGACAGTTCGGCGGTCGCCAACGACCCCGACGACAACAACAGCCTGGGCGTCAGCGTCTCCGTGGGCGGCACGGGGGGGACTGCCGGCAGTGGCGGCGCCGCCTCGCTCGCCAATTCGGGCAGTGTGATCACGACCGGCGACGGCGCCGATGGCTTTTGGGTGCAATCCATCGGTGGCGGCGGCGGGGTTGCAGGTGGCGGCGTCGCCAACGCCGGCGGCAACCAGTTGACCGTCGCCGTCGGTGTCGGCGGATCGGGTGGTGCCGGCGGCGATGGCGGCCTGGTGACCGCCACCAACAGTGGCACAATCGTGACCCGCGGCGTCGATGCCATGGGCATGTTCGCCCAATCGATCGGCGGCGGCGGCGGCGAGGCCGGCAAGGGCGGCGCGTCAGCCGGCGGCGTCACCATCAGCGGCAAATCCCAGACGCTGTTCGATACGATCGCCGGCGGCCTGAATATCGGCGCCAGCGCCCAGAAGTCCGTCGACGGCGTATTCACGATCACCGGCTACATCGAGGCGGCCCGAGGCATTGCAAACACCGCCGAAATTCTGATGCAGCCGCCATCGAAGATCCTCAAGTCGCTGATAAGCAAGAATCTCGACTTCGAACTGTCGATCGGCGGCCAGGGTGGCGCGGCTGGCATCGGCGGCGACATCAACTTGCAAAACAGCGGCGAAATATCGACCTATGGCGCGCAATCGGATGGCATCTGGGCCCAATCCGTGGGCGGTGGCGGCGGCAAGGGCGGGACCGCCAGTTCCACCGGTTCCGATGCAACCAGCACACGCAACAAAGTCGGCATCGGCGTCGCGGGCAGCGGCGGATCGGCCGGCAATGGCGGCGCGGTGAGCGTCGACAATCTGGCGGCGGGCAGCATCGTGACGCGCAGCCCGCTGGCGTTCGGCATCTTTGGCCAATCGATCGGCGGCGGCGGCGGTGCCGGCGCCCAGGCGCAGGATGTCAATGGCGCGCTGAACAGCCTGGCAATCGCCTTCAACAAAGGCGACGGCGCGCAGGGTGAAGGCGGCGCCGTTACGATCAGCAACGCGGGCAGCATCGGCACCGGCGGCCAGAACGGCATCGGCATCTTTGCCCAGTCGGTTGGCGGCGGCGGCGGCATCGTCAAGACCATGACGACCGACATGGCCTTTGATCCGACCAATCCGGCGAACAACCCGCAAGGCGGCCTGCCCGACATTCACAGCTATAAGGTGACGTTGAGCGGTGGCAGCAGTTCGCAGGGCGATGGCGGCGCCGTTGCCATAACCAACAGCGGCAGCATCACCACCGCGCTGCGCAACGCCCATGGCATCCTGGCGCAGTCGATTGGCGGCGGCGGCGGCACGACCATCGGCGGCCAGTTGCTCGGCGGCCTCACCAATGGCGAGCCCGACGCCAACACCAACAATGGCAACGGCGGCACGATCACGCTGAACCTCAACGCCGGATCGACAATCAGCACCACCGGCGACGGCGCCTATGGCATCCTTGCCCAATCGATCGGCGGCGGCGGCGGCCTCGCCGGCGACCTGTCCAGCGTCAAGGCCTCCGACTCGGGCCTGTTTGGCAGCGTCATCGCCGCCGGCACCGGAAATGGCGGCGATATCCTCGTCAATGTTGCAGCGGCCTCGATCACCACGACGGGCGATTTCGCCCCGGCAATCCTGCTCCAGTCGGTCGCGGGCGGCGGCGGCATTCTGGCCGACCAGGACAACATCCTCGATATCGGCAGCGCCGGCGGCGGCGGGACGGCCGGTACGATCCGGCTCCAGATCCTCGACAGTTCGAAGATCAAGGCAACAGGCAACAACGCGCCCGCAATTCTGGTGTCGGCCAATGACACCGGATCCAGCCAAACCTCAGTCCTGCTGGTCATCGGTACCGGCAGCAGTGTGCAAGGCGGGCCACAGACGTTCACCGATGGCACCGACATGCTCGCCAGCACGATCAGCATCAACAGTCCGGGCAACAGCGTCGTAAACAACTTCGGCACCATCACAGCCACCAACGGCGCAAGGCCCGGACAGGCGCTTCTGAGCTACGGGCCGACGGCACTGAACAACAGCAGCAATGGAAAGATAACCGGGGACATCACTCTGTTCTCGCCGTCCACGATCGTCAACGGCGGCACCATTTCCGGTAACGTCTATATGCAGAATTCGTCGTTTAACAATAGCGGTACCTACGCCGGCAACCTGTCAACATTCGGTTCCGGCAACATCGTCAACCAGGGTGTCTGGACCGGTTCGGTGGACATCGGCCAAGGCAACGGCTCGGCCGTCACCACCTCCGGCACCTTCCAGGGTGACATCATGTCGGACACAAACCCGCTCGCCGTCAACGTCACCGGGGGCACGCTGAGCTCCGCAAGCCTGTCGCTCAAGGGTGGCACGCTGGCGCTGGCGGGCACGATGATCATCGGCACACCGGCAGTCGCCAACACCAGCATCGACGGCAGGCTGCTGATCAGCCCGACCGGTGTCGTGCAGCTGTTCGCCACTGACCATGGCGCACTCGGCACCTTGACGACAACGGGCCAGATCGGGTTGGGCGCGTTCAAGCTGACCAACGCATCAAAGCTGGCGGCCGGGCAAACACCGGCGATCGTCACCGCAAATGGCGGCTTCACCGGCACCGCCAGCGGAGCCACCGACAGCGCGGTGGTGACGGCAACGCCCGTGCTGCTCGGCACCACACAATATGCCTTCAGGATCGGTTCGGATTTTGCCGCGGCGCCAGCCGCCCTGTCGGACACCAAGTCCAGCGTCGCCACCTATCTCAACCAGGGTTTCGCCCAAAATGACGCCGCCATGGCGCCGGCGCTGGCGCTGCTGAGCGACGGGGCCACGCGTCAGTCGAACAGCGCCAACCTCGCAGCCGTCGCCGGCCAGTCGCTGGTCGCCATCTCGGCCATCCGCCACGAAACCGCCATTGCGAATGCCCGCGCGCTCTACAGCTGCCCGACTTTTGCCGATGAATCGACACTGATCCGGGAGAATGATTGCCTCTGGCTGCGGGTCGAAGGCAGCTGGGCGACGCGCGACGCCGGTAGCGACTATGCGGGCTATGATTGGAACAGTGGCAGCCTTGGGATCGGCGGCCAGCGCCAGGTTGCCGACGGCTGGTTCGTCGGCGGCTCGTTCGGCTATCAAACGGGCAAGCTGACGGAGAACGGCGACCTGGCGTCGATCTCGTCGGATGGGGTTTCGGCTGCTCTCTCGGTCAAGCATCAGTCCGGTCCGCTCAGCCTGACCGTTGCAACCGGCATCGGATATGCCTGGTTCGACAGCCGCCGCACCATCCCCGTGGCTGATCTTGAGGCCAGGGCCAGTGCGAACCTGTTCAACTGGGGACTGCACGGTCGCGCCGCCTGGCGCTTCGGCAGCGAGCGCGTCTATCTCGAACCCGCCGTCGACTTTGACCTCGTCTATCTCGATGCCGGCAATTACACCGAAACGGGTGCCGGCACCTTCAACCTTGAGGTCAGCGACGGCAGCAACTGGGTGGCCAGCATCACGCCGGGCACCCGCGTCGGCACCCGAATTCAGCTCGGGAAAGGCCGCGAATTCGACCTTTTTGCCGGTGCCGGGGTCAGCTTCCTGTCCGGAAACAATCTGGAAGCAACCGCCCGCTTCGTCGGTTCCGCCGCCGTGTCAGGCAACTTCACCACCAGCTTCGAGACTGACAACACCGTCGCCCGCTTGACCGCTGGCCTGCGATTCCTGTCGGGCGAGCGGTTCGAAGCGCGGCTGCAATATGACGGCCGGCTATCCTCTCGCGAGACATGGCACGGCGCACAGGCACGCCTCGTGCTGCGGTTCTGACAGATGTTCATTGCCCAGAAACCAGACTGACCAAGGAGAAGAAACATGATTGACCCAAGATTGACGCTCCGCGGTACCGCCGCTCTGCTGGGCCTCGCGCTGGCCATGGCGGCGGGCCCCGCGCACGCTACGTATATGACGCGGCTGGAAATCCGCAGCGCGTTCCCCAACTATATCCAATTCACCGAGATCAGCATGCTCGACAATGCGGGCGTCAACAGGGCCCTTCCGGCCCATGGTGGCCTTGCCACGGCAACCAGCTCGCTGGGCCCCGACTACACGCCCGATCGTGTCAACAATGGTTCCATCACCGACCTCTATGTTTCTGCTACCCCGGGCGGCGGTGAAAAGCTGACAATCACGCTTGGTGGGCGATACTATATCCAGACCCTTGTGTTCAACACGCGGACCGACTGCTGCAAGGACCGCGATATCTACAACTACGATTTGTTCGATGGCGACACGATCGTGTTCAGTGACCAGCTCGCGATGCAGGGAGTGAACAGGCGCATCATCAGCTTTCCCGGACCCCTTCCGCCACCGCCCGGAGTGCCCGAGCCCGCCAGCTGGGCGCTGATGATCGCCGGCTTTGGCGCCGTCGGCGGCTTGCTGCGCCGCCGGCGGCATAATCCCCTTGCGACGGTTCTGGCATCCTGAACGCCCGGACACTCCCCATGAAAGGACAAGGCGATGCAACCAGTTCGCAGGATTGCCACTCTGAACCGTGCCCTCACGCTCGGCGGGTAGATTTCCGCCGTCGCCAAGCCCGCCAGCGCTGATCACCACCCGCATCGAGATCGGCACCGCCAATCGCGGGACGGTTCTCCAGGTCATCGAGGTGCTGGCGTTCGACACTTCGCACTTGCGGATCATCGATTTTCTTCGCCCTCGTGATGCAGTAAACTCATTTCTGCCAGCCTGTCGCTCCTTCTAGGATCTGGCACGTTGATCAAGGAGATGAGTCATGGACGCGAGAATTGGCGATACTGGTGGGGGTTGCCCAGTCGACCGCCCGTCGAAAGCTCGCTCCCTGCTCGGCCGCACCAATCGGGACTGGTGGCCGGAGGCGCTTCCGCTCGACGTTCTCAACCAGGGCGGACTTTCGGCCGACCCGATGGGTGATGATTTCGACTACGCCGCCGCGTTCAACGCGCTCGACTATGCAGCGCTGAAGGCCGATCTCACGGCTTTGATGACCGATAGCCAGCCCTGGTGGCCGGCCGATTACGGCAACTACGGTGGCCTGTTCATCCGCATGGCCTGGCACGCCGCCGGCACCTATCGCACCGCCGACGGACGCGGCGGCGCCAATAGCGGCCAGCAGCGATTTGCGCCGCTCAACAGCTGGCCCGACAATGGCAACCTCGACAAGGCGCGGCGCCTGCTTTGGCCGATCAAACGCAAATACGGCAAGAGCATCAGCTGGGCAGATCTGTTCATCCTGGCGGGCAATGTAGCGATCGAATCGATGGGCGGACCCGTCTTCGGTTTCGGCGGCGGCCGCCGCGACGTGTTCGAGCCCGAGCGCGACATCTACTGGGGCACCGAAGCGCAATTCGTCGGCCATCCCGACAACAAGACGCGCATCCTGCCCGAAGAGCAGCTTGAGCTAGAGAATCCGCTGGCGGCAATCCAGATGGGCCTCATCTACGTCAACCCGGAAGGCCCCGGCGGCGTTCCCGATGCGCTGCAATCGGCGCGCGACATCAAGTTGACGTTCGAGCGGATGGCGATGAACCATGAGGAGACCGTGGCACTGACCGCCGGCGGCCACACGTTCGGCAAGGCACATGGCGCGGGTGATGCGGGCCTTGTCGGGGTTGCACCGGAGTCGGCCGACATCGCGCTGCAGGGCCTGGGCTGGGTGAATGCCCATGAAACCGGTATCGGTGCCCATGCGATCACCAGCGGCATCGAGGGGTCTTGGGTGAATACCCCGACCGAATGGTCAGAGAATTATTTCCGCCTGCTGCTCGATTATGACTATGAACTGGTTCACAGCCCAGCAGGTGCCAAGCAATGGCAGCCGGTGAACCAACGCGAGGAGGACATGGCGCCAGACGCACACGACCCGTCGAAGCGCGTGCCGACGATGATGACGACGGCCGACATGGCGTTGAAGGTCGACCCGGAATTCCGGGTGATTTCCGAAAAGTTCCGTCACGACCATGAAGCGTTCAAGGACGCCTTTGCGCGCGCCTGGTTCAAGCTGACGCATCGCGATATGGGGCCAAGGGTTCGCTACCTGGGGCCGGAAGTGCCCGAGGAGGATCTGATCTGGCAGGACCCGGTACCCGCCGGCGCGGTGCCTTTCGACGCCGAGGTCAGCGCCTTCAAGGTGAAGATCCTCGCGTCGGGCCTGAGCATCGGACAGCTTGTGAAGACGGCATGGGCTTCGGCATCGAGCTATCGCCGGTCGGATCATCGTGGCGGCGCCAATGGCGCCCGGCTTCGCCTCGAGCCGCAGAAGCAGTGGGCGGTCAACGAACCCGATGAACTCGGCAAAGTTCTTGCTGCGATCGAGGCGCTGCGAGGGACTCTGTCCATCGCCGATGCGATCGTGCTTGCAGGCACGGCGGCGGTCGAAAAAGCGGCCCGGGATGCGGGCTTCGACGTTTCAGTGCCGTTCACCGGCGGCCGCGGTGACGCTTCGCAGGGTTGGACCGATGCCGACAGTTTTGCCGTCATGGAGCCGCTGGCGGACGGCTTCCGCAATTACCTCAAGACAAAACATTCTGTGAAGACCGAAGAATTGCTGCTCGATCGGGCGTCGCTGCTCGGCCTCTCGGTGCCCGAAATGACCGTCCTCGTCGGCGGCCTGAGGGTACTCGGGGCCAATCACAAGGATGCGCCGGATGGCGTCTTCACCGATCGCAAAGGTCAACTGACCAACGACTTCTTCGTCAATCTTCTCGACAACGGAACATTCTGGGAGGTCGTCGACGAAAGTGCCGATGAAACGTTCATCGGGTGTGACCGCGGCGGCCGCACCGAAAAGTGGCGCGCGACCCGTACCGATCTGATCTTCGGTTCCAACAGCCAGTTGCGCGCGGTTGCCGAGGTCTATGCCGAAAAGGGTAATGAGCAAAAGTTCGTCGGCGACTTCATCAAGGCGTGGACCAAGGTGATGAATGCCGACCGCTTCGACTTGCCGCAGAACCCTGACAGCGTCGAACCTGTCGGTATCGCGGAGCCGGCGACAGTAAAATAGGGGACGACACCAGCGGCGTCGGGTGCCGAGGCACTCAACGCCGCCCGGGCGAGCAGGAGGATGTCCGATGCATCGCAAAGAGGTCGACGGGCTTGACCCGCGCCAGCCACACTGGGTCGCCGCTGTCGAAGCGCCAACGCGCGACTGGTGCGCAGCGCCCGGCTGCCGCGCCCATGCCCGCTTCCTTGTCGACGGCGACAAAAAGGCTCCGTCGCTTGCGCAGTTCGAGCTTTTTGAAAGCCGCGCCGAATGCCTCACCTGGATCATGGCCAACCGCAGCGAATTGAACAGTCACATGCCCGGCGCCACGATCCACCCGGCGCCACTCGCCAAATGGTTGCTGGGGCTCGTATGAGCCGGTGAGCGTAACAGGCTCACGTATCTATGCGCTGGGCGTTGTCAGCAACTTGTCAGCGAACTGTTGAATTTGCCGCAAACGTAAAAGCACGCGACTTTGATGACGAGCCTACTTTAGCCAATTGTGGTGGCTTCGGCCTTGCAATTATGCCATCGAAAATCGAATAACGCATTGATATTATTTAACGTATTCTATGTTTTCAGGATTTCTGTGTCTTGCGATCGGGCACGATGTTACGAACCCAAAGGGCGCCGCTGATTGCTACCGCTAAGGCCAAGCCTGCGCCGCCCCACGCCGCAGTTGCAGAAAGATTCGTAAGGTCTGTTCCCTGTGCAGCGAGAACGAACCCCAACCGCCTGCTGAAAGCAGCGCGATCAGTGTGCAGCGAAGCGTGGAGCCATCACAGCGCAAAAGCCACCGAGGCCCGCTGCATTCGCCAGGCCATGCAGGCCGCGATGGCCTCAACGGTCATAAAAGCTGGATAGAATCATCGGGCGGGAGGGTGTGTCCAGCCCGACTCGTTCAGGTTGAACAGCAATCTCGCGCTTGTGTCGTCGGGTTTGTGAATTCGCAATATCAGTGTCCCCTACCCCGCCGGCACAAGCCATTGTTCGGCAAAGTCGGGTATGGCGAATTTGGGAGTGCGTTTCAGCGCCCCGGCACCGACCGACTCTGTCGGAAGGTTGCACAAGACCATGTTCAGCGCCTAGGTGCGCTCGTCGGCGGTGTTGCGTTTGTGCTGGCGGGAGTAGTGTTGTTGGAAGCCGATGGACTCGAGGCGGTGCTGCTTGCCAACCGCCCGCGCCTCCTCCGCTTCCTCCAGGCGCACGGCGCCGGCGACGCTGCCGAAGATCTACTGCACGAACTCTGGCTCAAGCTTTCCCGTACCCACACCGGCCCCATCGCCCAGCCGCTGTCCTACCTCTACCGCGCCGCCAACAACCTCATGCTCGACCGCCATCGCAGCCAGCGTCAGGCCCAGCAGCGTGATCAGGATTGGGTAGAGGCAGGCGACGCACCAGCCCCTGGCGTCGCCCAGGCTCCCCCCGGCGAACGCGGGCTCATCGCTCGCGAACAACTTGTCGCAGTCACCGCTGAACTCGCCGCACTCGGTGACCGCGCCGCCACGATCTTCCGCCGCCACCGGCTCGATGGCATCAGCCAGCGCGACATCGCCGCAGAGCTGGGCATCAGCCTGAGCACGGTTGAAAGCGATTTGCGCCGCGCCTATCGCGCCATGATCGACCTGCAAAGGCGCTTCGATGAGGTTTGAACGCATCGACTCCGTCTTGATGTCGAGGATGCCATGACACCAGAGATGATCAACGACGCGGCACTCGATTGGGTGATCCGCCTGCGGGACCCCGGCTTTGACGGCTGGGAGGCGTTTGAATCATGGCTGGCCGCCGATCCGGCGCATGCCGACGCCTATCAGTCCATCGCCATCGCCGACGCCGATATCGCACCAAAAATCGCCGCCATCCCGCGCCCGGCGCCAAAAATCGTCCCCAAGTCACTGCCCTCCCGCCGCTGGTTCGGCGGCGCCATCGCCGCGTCCCTCGCCGTCATCGCCGGCTTCGCCCTGCTCCCGTCACGCTCGGCCCCCTATGTCATCGAGACCCCCGCCGGCGTGCCGCGCTCGTTCA
Organism: Polymorphobacter sp.; assembly: GCA_031422995.1. GTDB lineage: Bacteria > Pseudomonadota > Alphaproteobacteria > Sphingomonadales > Sphingomonadaceae > Sandarakinorhabdus. Next base: position 46,028 of record JANPEP010000059.1, read on the forward strand.
TCCTCGCCGATGGCACGCGACTCGATCTCAATGGCGGCACCCGCCTGCTGCTCGATCGGCGCAAACCCCGCCAGGCCGTGCTCACCCACGGCGAAGTCGTCTTTACCGTCGTCCATGATGATCGCCGCCCCTTCCGAGTCAACGTCGGCATGGCCACGCTGCTCGATGTCGGCACCGTGTTCAATGTCGCCCGCGCCGGCCCCCTCACCACTGTCGCCGTCTCAGAAGGCGCCGTCGTTTATAACCCCGATCGCGAGGCCGTACGCCTGCCCGCCGGGCGGTCGCTGCGCGCGATAGATGGCGTCGGCGCCCTCACCGTTACCAACACCCCCACCGCGGCCATCGGCAGCTGGCGCAAGCGCCGCCTGTTCTACGATGACGCGCCGCTGTCTGATGTGGCGGCCGATCTGTCGCGCAACCTGGGCCTCACCATCATTGCCGATCCCGCCATCGCTGACCGCCCGTTCCGCGGCGTCATCAGCCTTGCCGGTGAACACAATGCGCCGCCGACCGGCCTCGGCCCGCTACTCGGCGTCCGCGTTGTGCCCGATGGTGACAACTGGCGGCTCGCCGCAGAGTCGCCGTGAGGCCGCACTTCGCAGCAATCGCCGCCCTCATCGCCTGTCCGGCTGCCGCCGCGCAGATCGATGTGCCGCGCGGCTCGCTTGCCGAAGCCGTGGCGGTGCTCGGCATCCAGGCCGATGTCAGCATCAGCGTCGCCGATGCCGCATTATGGCAACGCCGCGTCCCGGCGATAAAGGGCGAGATGTCCGTCGGCACGGTTCTTCGCCGGATGCTGGGGCCAAATGTGCAGATCGTTGCGTTGGATGGACGTTCGTGGCGCGTCCGAAACGCGCCGATTCCGCCTGGACCGAGCATGGCGGCGAGGCCTGTCGCTGCCATCGAGCAAGCCCCGATCGAGGACGCCCCGATCATCGTCACCGCCAGCAAGCGCGACGTGCCGCTCGGGGCGTTCCAGGGGGCAGCGACGATCCTGTCCGGCACCGACCTCGCCTTTGGCGGCGAACGCGGCACCGATGCGATATTGTCCCGGCTGGCCAGTGTCGCCTCCACGCACCTTGGCGCTGGCAGGAACAAGCTGTTCATTCGCGGTATCGCCGATTCGAGCTTTACCGGGCCGACCCAGGCGAC
>JANPEP010000060.1:0-1560 GCA_031422995.1 Polymorphobacter sp.
GCGCGGATTGCCGAAGTGGCGATGTGGATGGCGGACCATATCGCCAACAATGCGCTGGCGGCGACATTTTCGACCAATTTCGCTCGCATCCCGTTGAAGCAATCGGCGAACATTCGGCATGGCGACGCGCTGGAGGTCGACTGGAACGATGTGTTGCCGGCGGCGAAGTGCAGTTATGTGATGGGCAATCCGCCGTTTGTGGGAGCGAAGTTCCAGAGCGAGGCGCAGCGGGCGCAGGTGCGGCGTATCGCCGGGTTGGGTGGCAGCGGCGGCACGCTGGATTATGTTGCGGCGTGGTTTTTGAAGGCGGTGGCCTATGCCGGCCGGTCACAAACCCGCGTGGCGTTCGTTGCCACCAATTCGATTTGCCAGGGCGAGCAGGTGGCGCAACTGTGGCCGTCGATCTTCAAGGCCGGATGGGAAATCGCCTTTGCCCATCGGAGTTTCGTCTGGGACAGCGAAGCGCGCGGCAAGGCGCATGTCCATGTGGTGATCGTCGGGCTGGCGCATGGCGACAATGAGCCGAAGGAAAAGCGGCTGTTCAGCTATGACGGCGGCAAGGGAGAGGCCACGGAAACGCGGCATGGGGCGTTCACGGCGTATTTGTTCGAGGCGCGGACACTGGCGGTTCGGCATCATGTGATCGCCAATGAAGGCAATCCAATAAACGGCGCCCGCCGCCTGCTTACCGGATCAAAACCGCTCGACGGCAACCATTTTGTCTTTACTCAAACTGAAAAGCAGTCGTTTCTTGCCGTTGAGCCCAAGGCCGCCGATCTGATGCGCGAATATCAGGGTGGCGACGAATACATCAATGGCTTCTCGCGGTGGCTGATGGTTACCGCCAACGCTCCACCGGAACGGCTGCAAGCGATGCCTGCCGTAATGGAGCGCATTAAACGTGTCCGCGATTATCGAGCGAGTAGTAATAGTGCTGGCACAAGAAGCATCGCAAATGATCCCTCTCGATTTCACGTGACCGTTTTCCCGCAACGGGAGTTTTTGGCCATTCCGAACGTATCCTCAGAACGCCGAGAATATATTCCAATCGGCTGGATCGGCGCCGGAGTGATCCCCAATCAGAAGTTGCGAGTGTTGCTAGACGCCTCCCCTTGGGAGTTCGGCATCCTAACCAGTGCCATGCACATGGCGTGGATGCGTACTGTCAGCGGCCGAATGAAGTCGGATTACATGTATTCGGTTGGCGTGGTCTACAATACCTTCCCATGGCCCAGCGCCACGGACGCACACCAGGCGAAGGTCGCGGCGCTCGCCGAAGCGGTGCTCGCTTCGCGGGCCAACCATCCGACCGCCAGCCTTGCCCAGCTTTACGACCCGTTGACCATGCCCGCTGATTTGCGCGCGGCGCACACGGCGCTCGATCGCGCGGTTGACCGGCTGTATCGCGCCGAGCCGTTCGCTGTGGGACAATCCGGCGACCGCGACAGGGTGGAGCATCTGTTCACGCGTTATGCGGCGATGGTCGACCCATTGGCGACGGCGGGGGCGAAGGCCAATGCCCGCAATGCGCGGGCGAAAACCAAACAAAAGGGGTCTGGG
>JANPEP010000061.1:0-13659 GCA_031422995.1 Polymorphobacter sp.
AGGTGCCAGGTGGCGTAACCCAGCACCGGAAGTGCCACCATCAGGCCGATGAACAGCGGCAACGCCCCAAGTGCGAGGATGAGCGCGACGCGCACGCCCCAACCGATCATCACGGCGGGATTGCGCTGAAAGACTCGAACCGAAGTGGCCACCGCGGCGCTCGGGTCGGTGCTCTTGTCGACGACCATCGGGAAGCTGAAAGCGCTCAAAGCCACGGTGACGACCGCGAACAGCGCGCCGACGATGTTGCCGACAATGATCATCGTCCAGCCTTGCGACGTGCCGAACAGGTCCTGCACAAAGGCAGCCGGGCTGGCGGGGGCCAGCGTGCCCAGCGTGGCATTGTAGATTGCCTGGGCAACGCCCATCCAGGCGAGGAAGATCGCCGCGAGCATCAGCGTCAGCATGGCAATCGGCACCCGGGAGCGACCCTTCAATGGATCGAGGAAATGCCACCAGCTGGCATCAATCCCCGCCTCGCGCCGCCGTGCCAGTTCGTAAAAGCCGGCTGCAGCGACCGGACCGACGAGTGCGAAACCGCCGGCGAGCGGAAATATGAGGGGCAGCAGATTGGAATTGAAGGCAAAGACCGAGGCGAGGACGCCGACCAGCGGATAGATGAAGGGTAGCAGGATAAGGTCGCCGCGCTTGGCCTTGAAATCCTCCCAACCTTGGGAAAGCGCCCAGCGAAGATCGGCGTTGGTAAGCGGGCGGGCGGCCGCCGCAGCCTGGGGTGACATGGTCAGGTCCATCGCAGTCTCCATTGGAAGGCAAGCGGACACATCGGTCAGAGAACAGGAATCATAGGCCGATGCCTGTCGGGTGCAATGGGCGTTGCGATGCGCTATCGCGGCAGCATGAGCGACGTGCAGTTTCTTTCCCATTGCGGTGCCGAGCTGGCGTTTCGCCATCGCGCCGGGGCAGGGCCATTGTGCGTTTTTTTACCCGGATACATGTCCGACATGACCGGATCGAAGGCGGAGGCGATCGATGCCTGGGCGGCGGCATCGGGCCGGGCATTCCTGCGACTTGATTATTCGGGCTGCGGCGCCAGTGGCGGCGATTTCCTCGATGGCAGCATCGGGCGCTGGGTGGATGATGCGCGTGCGGTAATTGATCATGTCGCGCCTGGCGCCGCAGTGGTGTTGATCGGTTCCTCGATGGGCGGCTGGATTGCGCTGCGCCTGGGTCTGTTGCTGGGCGACCAGCTTGCGGCGCTGGTCGGCATTGCCGCGGCTCCGGATTTCACCGATTGGGGGCTGGCGTTGACCGATGCCGATCGCGCGGCGCTGGTGGCGGGAGGCTGTTTTTCGCGGCCCAGCGCGTATGACGCGGTTGGTTATCGCTATTCCCGGGCCTTGCTCGACGATGCGCCGCATCAGCGGCTTTTGGGTGGCGCCATTGCCATGGGCGCGCCGGTGCGGCTGCTGCATGGCCAGAACGACGATGCGGTGCCGTGGCGGCTGGCGCTGGATATCGCCGAACGACTGCGTTCGGATGATGTTCAGGTGACTTTGGTGAAGGACGGCGACCATCGTCTGTCGCGACCACAGGATATCGACCTGTTGCTGGCGACGATTGCCCGATTGATTGACGAGAGCTTGCCATGACGATTGCCCGCACCATGCCAACAATGATGCTTTTGGCGCTTGGCCTTCTGGCGTCGGGCGCTCCGGCGCTGGCGGCGCCGATGGCCGGGGACCGCAGTCGTTATGATGCCTGCCTTGCCATGGTACAGGCGGATCCGGCCCGTGCCATTGAAAGTGCGCAGGCCTGGCGGATCGAAAACGGCGGGGTGCCGGCACGGCATTGCCTGGCGCTGGCGCAGATGGAGCGCAAGGATTATGCCGCCGCGCTGAAAAGTTTTGAAGGTGCGGCACAAGCGTCGGAGGTGGCGCGCGATGGCCAGGCCGTGGCGCTATGGGGCCAGGCGGCCGATGCCGCAATGCAGGCCGGCCAACCCGAAGCGGCTGTCCGGTATTTGTCCAGCGCGATTGCCGGCGCCGGCGGCATCAGCTTGAGCCCGCGTGCCGAAGCGCAACTTCGCGTCGATCGCGCCCGCGCGCTGGTCGATGTCAAACGCAATGCCGATGCCGCGGCCGATCTCGACAAGGCGACAAAGTTGGCGGGCGATGTGCAATTTGGCTGGCTGTTGAAGGCAACGCTGGCGCGGCGGATGGGTGATTTCAAAACCGCGGAGGCAGCCATCCTGGAGGCAGCGCAGCGTGAGCCCGACAGCGCCGATGTGCAGTTTGAAGCTGGCAATATTGCGGCGGCGCAGGGCAATGACCAGTTGGCGCGGACGGCTTGGCTGGCGGCAGCGCGGGCAGACCCGGATTCAGCGGCAGGGATTGCCGCGAACAAGGCGCTGCAAGGGGATTGAAAACCCCGCGCGAATCGTCGCCGGCCTGCTAAGCCCATGGGCATGGCCAGATCCGATTTCCGATTTTCCTTTCCCAAGCGTGTGCGCTTTGCCGAGATTGACGCGCAGGCGGTGGTGTTCAACGCCCGCTATCTCGAATATTTCGACATTGGGCTGGTGGAATATTGGCGGGCGGTGGGGATGTACGAGACGATGGGACTGGTCGGGGGCCCGGAATTTCACGTCGCGCGGGCGTTGGTGGAATACAAAAATGCCATCGCGTTGGATGAGGTTGTGGCGATTTGTGTCCGCTGCAGGCGGATCGGGACCAGCTCGATGACGTTTGATTTTGAGCTTCACGGCGGCGCCAAGGATGAAGGCGGCGAGGATCTGCGTGCCACGGGCGAGGAGGTCCATGTCCATGTCGCCGAAGTGCGCGGCCGGCCTGCGCCGTTGCCGGAAGCGATTATTGCCAAATTCGAAGCCTATGAAGGCCGCAGCCTGAAGGACAGCATATGAAATATCTCCACACCATGATCCGCGTGTCCGATGTGCCGGCGACGCTGGCATTTTTTGAACTGCTGGGACTGAAGGAACTGCGGCGGTTCGACAGTGAGGCGGGGCGGTTCAGTCTCATCTTCCTGGCGGCGCCCGGGGATGAGAGTGCGCAGGTCGAGTTGACGCATAATTGGGATGAAAGCGGTTATGCCGGCGGCCGCAACTTTGGCCATCTGGCCTATGCGGTGGATGATATTTACGCGTCATGCCAGCGCTTGATGGACGGCGGGGTGACGATCAATCGGCCGCCGCGTGACGGGCATATGGCGTTCGTGCGCTCGCCCGACGGGATTTCGGTGGAGTTGTTGCAGGCCGGAGAGCGGTTGGCGCCGGCGGAGCCCTGGGTGTCGATGCCGAATGTCGGGAGCTGGTGATGCTGGAGGTTGTCCAGGTCCCGGTGCTGTCTGACAATTACGTCTATCTGGCGCATTCGGGCGACGAGACTGCGGTGATCGACCCGGCGGTAGCGGAGCCGGTGCTGGCGGCGGCAGCGGCGCGGGGGTGGACGATCACCCAGATCTTGAACACGCACTGGCATCCGGATCATGTCGGCGGCAATGCGGCGATCGTTGCGGCGACGGGTGCGAAGGTGACGGGACCGCGGGCCGAGGCCGAGCGGATTCCGCATATCGGCCGGGCGGTGGCCGAGGGCGATACGGTTTCGGTGGGCGGTGCTGTGGCGCGGGTGTTCGATGTGGGGGCGCATACCGCCGGTCACATCGCCTATATGTTTGACGATGATGGCGTGCTGTTTCCCGGCGATACGCTGTTCGCGCTGGGCTGTGGCCGGTTGTTCGAAGGCACGCCGGCGCAGATGCACGCGGCGCTGGCCAAGTTGATGGCGTTGCCTGACGACACTAATGTGTACTGCGCGCATGAATATACGCAATCGAATGCGCGCTTTGCGGTGACGGTCGAGCCAGGGAATCCGGCGCTGATGGCGCGTGTGGCGGACATCGACGCGCGCCGGGCGCAGGGCCTGCCGACGGTGCCGTTCACCATCGCCGATGAACGCGCGACCAACCCATTCACCCGCGCCGCCAGCGTTGCCGAATTTGCGGCAAGGCGGGCGGCGAAGGACGGGTTCAAGGGTTAGGCGGCAACGACGGCCATGCTGCGGCGGCGCATGGCGGCGCCGGTCAGGCCGAAGCCGGCGATGAGCATGGCCCAGCTGGCGGGTTCGGGGACGCCGCCGGTGCCGCCACCGACCTGGTTCAGCACAACATCATCGACGAGCACGTCCCAGGCATTGCCGGTGCCGACGCCATAGAGTTCGAACGTATAGGTGCCGGCGCCCAACGCGGTGCTCCACGTTTTGGCGTCCCAGTTGCGATTGCCGGCAGTGTTGTAAAAGGCACCGCTGGAGGCAAGGCTTGTACCGCCCAGCGTGTAGATGCTGGCGGTCAACGGTGACAGATTGTAACCGACCTCGGAGGCCATGAACAACGACATCGTGATTCCGGTGGCGCCTGCGCCAAGGGTGAAGGTCTGGCGGATGCTGTTGGTCAGGGTGTAGACGGCTGGCGACCAATTGAGTGCCAGATATTGTTGCCCCTCGGCGGCGGCGGCGGGATAGCCACCATAGCCCGAAGGCGCGCGGTGCATGTCGGATTCGAACGGCTTGGCGATGGTCCAACCGGGGAGATATTGGGTCGTGATGAGCGGACCACCGCTGAAACTTTGGACATGGCCACCGGGCGCAGTGGCATCATATTGATAACCGGTGGTCGGCGTTGCCTCGAAACCGCCGTTGCTCAGGAGGTTGGCGGCGGCCGGAGTCGCGGCGCAGAGCACGGCTGCGGCCGCAAGTGCGAACTTGATCGTCATGTTTGTATCCTTGAGGAAATGGGATCAGGCTGCGACAACGGCCATGCGGCGGCGGCGCATGGCGGCGCCGGTCAGGCCGAAGCCGGCGATGAGCATGGCCCAGCTGGCGGGTTCGGGGACGCCGCCGACCGAGGGTCCGCTGGCGCCGAAGGTGACATTGTCGAAATAGCTGGCGCGGCCGGCGAGGACGAGCGATTGCGCCGTACCGGTGAAGGCGACGGTGTATTTGGTCCAGCCGCAGCCGGTCACAGTCAGCGTGTTGGGATTGACGACACAACCGGTGGTCAACGGCATGGCAGCAAAGCCCAGGACGGTTGGAAAGCCGCCGTCGCCGTCACGGCCGCCGAGGCCGCGATAGACGGTCATCGAAGATGCGCCGCCATAGTGCCAGACGCTGGCCTCGCCCGTGAAGCCAGCGGCGAGGTTGAAAGTGGTCAACGCCGGCAGATTGGTGCGCGCGGCGAAATTGTACATGGCGCGATTGCCCGAGGGCGCCGTCGGGAAGACGCCATTGCAGCCGCCACCGGGGCATTGGTCAAACGCCTGGAAGACGATAGCGGCATCAGTGATCGATACGCCAAGGTTGGGACCGATGCGGCCGGTTGCCTGTTCGGTGCCGGCATCGATGCTGGAGCCGCCAGCGTAAAAATTATAGGGCCGGTCGTAATTCGGCATTTCATCAAAAGTCAGCGTGATACCGGCGGCGGCAGGTGAAACGATTGCCAGCGCTGCGATTGCTGCGCCCAGAAATTTGATGGTCATGTCTGCCCCTGCAATTTTGCCCGTGTCATTCCTTACCGACGCGTGAATCACCGTCGCAGCCCCATTTGGGGGTATTCTGCAAAATATTTAAAGTTCATAACCCGTTGCAGTGAAAGCTCGTGCCGCCGCCTTTCTCGAGCGTTTTCGCCGCGCCGATCGCGACGATGCGCTGCTTCACGTGCTCGTCGATGATTTTGACGGGCTGGCCGCGGCGATGGAACTGGCCCCCGCTGAACTGCTTGCTGCCGCCGATGCCGCGGTTGTCGCCGCAGGGCCGCCGGCCGATCTGTTGCCCGACAGCTTTGCTTCGGCGGCGTGCGATCGTGCCGGAAATGTCGTTGTTGCCGATGCGCGGTTCCGTGAATGGCTTGGTGGGCTTGATCCGCTGGCGGCGGTCGTGCGCGGCGTCGGGCTTGACCGGCCCAGTGTTTCGGCGCTGACCGATGATCGCACCGGGCGTCCTGTTGCGGTTGCCGCCGCCACATTGGCCATGGCGCGGCGCTGGCCGCTGGCCGCCGATGTCCGCGCCGCGCTTGATGCTGGTCGTGCCGAATTTGCCATCGTCGCCTTTCGCCCTGATGTGACGGCCTGGGATCATGCCACGCGTGCCTATGGCCTCAGCCCGCAGGAAAGCCGGCTTGCCGCCGCCATTGCCAAGCGGGGGGATTTGCAGCTTGCGGCACAGGATACCGGCGTCGCCTATGAAACCGCGCGCAAGCTGGTGGGCAGCGCGATGCGCAAGACCGGCGCCGCCCGGCAGACCGATCTCATCCGCCGCATCCTGTCTGCCGCTGCCGGCAATTTGCGCACGCCCGAAGGCTCGACGCGGTTGTTTGCCGATTTGTTCGGGCTTTCCATGCGCCAGGCCGAACTGGCGCAGGCGCTGGCGCATGGTGCCACCCGCGATACGGCAGCGGCGGCGCTGGGCGCCTCGAGCCAGCGCGCCAAGGCTGATCTCAAGCTGGTGTTCCAGGCGTGCGGGGTGGCCAATGCCGTTGATCTGGCGCGTATTGCCGCCGAAGTCGATGCGCTGGCCGGGCTGGCGACGGCGTGCAGTGTGGAGATCGAGCCGCGTGGCGGCATGGACGGTGCGGGCGCCGAACCTTTGCGTTTGATTGGCCGCCGCCGCGCCGCCGGGCGCATCGCTGTTACCGATCATGGCCCGGCGCGCGGGCGACCTTTGCTGATGTTCCACACTGCCGTGGGGGGCCGGCACCAGCCGCGGCGTTTTGTGGCGGCGTTGCAGGCGGCGGGTTGGCGACCGATCAGCTTCGATCGGCCCGGCTATGGCCTGACCGACATGATTGCCGGCGACCCGTTTGCGATGGGCGCAGCCGATGCCGTCGATATCCTCGATGCGCTGGGCATCGATCGTGTCACCATCCTGGCGCGCGGTGGCAGCACGGCGGCGCTGACGACGGCGGCGGTTCTGGGCAAACGCGTGCTTGGCGGTATTCTTGTCGGCCCTGAACCGCCGGCCGATCTCGACACGCGTTTTGTCGGCATGATGGGGCGTGGCAAGGCGCTGTTCTTTGGCAATGCGGCGTTGGCGACGGCATTCGCACGCATCCTGTCGCGGCGCACCAGTTCGGCGCAGATCGCCCGGATGCAGCGCCAGAGCGTGGCAGGCAGCGCCATCGACGAAGCAGCGCTCGATGACCCCGAAAGCCTGGCCGATATCGTCCGTGCTTCCCGTCAGGCGGCGCTGGGGATGAAAGGTTTCCTGTCTGAAATGCAGGTGCATGGCGCCGGGGCACGGCCACCGGCGCTGGCCAGCGGCAAGGCCTGGGTGGTGCTGACAGGGGCCAATGATCCGCTGTATCGTGCTGCCGATGCCGATGATTTCTGGCGGGAGGTTCTGCCGGGTGTCACGCTTGAATCGGCCGCGGACGGTGGGCGTTGGCTGCACCTGACCCATGTTGATGCCATAGTTGCGGCGCTCGGTCGCTCCACGGCCTTGCGAAAGCACTGACACACATCGCGGCGGCTGTTAAAGTGGCATTGGGGGCATAGGAGTCGAAATCATGCGCATCATCCTGCCTGCCTTGTTGATGTTGGGCCTTGGCCTTCCCGTCATGGCCGCTGAAACCCCCGCAACAAGCCGTGATTGCCTCGCCAATCGTGATATTCGCGCCAAACGCCTGTCGGCCGGGGACGGTTATTTTGCCCAGACCCGGCAAGGCTGGTGGCGCAACACCGGCGCCGTCTGTCCGGCGTTTGCCAAGGACCGGGCGCTGGTCACGCGTGGCAACAATGACCGGCAATGCAGTGGCGATCTTGTCGAGGTCTTCGACCCGTTCAGCCGCATCGGTTACGGCGCATGCGTACTGGGCGGGTGGGAGCGCGTTGCCGACGCGCCCCCGGTGAGCGGGCGCCCGCAGGGACGTTGAAATCAGCGTGCCGCGTGGCGTGCTTCGATGGCGTCCCATATGCGCGCCGGAGTGTTGGTGCCGTTGAAGCGATCGATGGCGACGATTCCGGTGGGGGAGGTGACGTTGATCTCCGTCAGGCAGCCGGCGATGACATCGATGCCGACAAAGACCAGCCCGCGCGCCTTGAGCTCAGGGCCGATGCGGGCGCAGATTTCGGCTTCGCGTGCTGTCAGCTCGGTGGGCTTTGCCTGGCCGCCGGCTGCGAGATTGGAGCGGATTTCACCGGATTTGGGCAGGCGGTTGATGGCGCCGGTGGGTTCGCCGTCGACAAGGACGATGCGCTTGTCGCCCTCGCTCACCTGCGGCAGGAAGGCCTGGACCATGAAGGGTTCGTTCCAGACAGTGCCGAACAGTTCGACGAGCGCTGGCAGGTTGCCGTCGGTCTTGTCGATGAGGAAGACCGCAGTGCCGGCATTGCCATAAAGTGGTTTGACGACAACGGCGCCATGGCGGGTGCGGAAGTCCATGGCTTCATCGAGCGAGCGAGTGACGAGGGTGGGCGGCATCAAGTCGGGAAAGCGCAACACGAACAGCTTTTCGGGGGCGTTGCGGACTTCGGCGGGGTCGTTGACTACCAGCGTTTCGGGCTGGACCATCTCGAGCAGATGGGTGGCGGTGATATAGCCCATGTCGAAGGGCGGATCCTGGCGCATCAGCACAACGTCACTGTCATGGCCAAGATCGATGGTGGCGGGTTCGCCGGCCCAGGTGAAATGCGCGCCGTGTTCGGGTTGCACGCTGAGCGGCCGGGCGCGGGCGCGGACGCGGCCCTGTTCGGCTGACAGCGCGGTTGCAAGATAATGGTGCAGGCTGTGGCCGCGGCGTTGCGCCTCCAGCATCAGGGCAAAGGTCGAATCGCCGCCGATGTTTACGGCTTCGATCGGGTCCATCTGGACCGCGATACGCAGGGACATGGGGAAATTCCGACTTTAGCTGTCCGAGCGGGCCAGCGCCGCAAGTGCGGCCTGGATGCGCCGCGCCATGCCGCTGTCGTGCGTCGTCTCGAGCATCGCCGTCAAGCTGCCGCGTGCGGCATTGTTGTGACCGAGCAGTTGTTCGAGCCGGGCGCGTTCCCACCACAGGCTGGAAAGTCGCGGCGCGATGCTTGTCATCCGCTCATAAAGTTTCAGCGCGCGCTTGGTATCGCCACTGCTGCGGGCGCGGCTGGCCTGGTTGGTGATCAGGCGGACCAGCAATTGCCGGTTCGACATGGGTTCAAAGCGCGCCGGAACCGGCTCGCCGCCGCCGTGGCGGGCGATTTCCAGGGCGCGTTCGCGGGTGATGCCGACGCCGTGATCGAACGGATCAATAAGCGCCGAATCGACGCCACCACGCACTTCGACAATGACATGGCCCGGCAGGTTGAGCGCATCGGCGCGCCAGCCGACACGGCGGGCAAGTGCGACGTAGAGTATGGACAGCGCAACGGGGAGGCCGCGGCCGCGTTCGACAATGGCGATCAGGTCGGCGTTTAGGGGATTGTCATAATCGTCGGTGGCGCCGGTGAGGCCGGCTTCGGCAGCGATAAGGCCCGAAAGGCGCCGCGCCCTGCCGCTGCCTGAAACCGGGGCTGTGTCGCGTTGCAGGGCGATGGCCCAGCCGGAGACCAGGCGACGCAGGCGGGCAGGGTCAGCCTCGGGCCGATCGGCGCGAGCCAGCGCAATGCCGGCTTCAACAAGATCGATGTCACCATCGTCAAGCAGGCCCAGTTCGTTCAACTCCATCGTTCCTGCTCCCGCCACACAGCGATCATGTGCACCGGCAGTGCCCATGGTCGCACCAGCACTGCATCGATGCGCGTTGTGGTGCAGCGTCCGGCATAATGGGGCGCAAGCACACGCGACGCGGCCTCGATCCGCCGCCGGGCCGCAGGATGCAGTGCAAATATCGCGCTGTCGAGTGTCGCGCGGGCCTTAACTTCGACAAAAACCAATGTGTCACCTTTTCGTGCCACAATATCGACTTCGCCGACACGGGTTCGCGCCCTTCGCGCAAGGATTCGATAACCTTTGGCTTGCAAGAACAGCGCCGCGATCCATTCGGCGCGCCGGCCTTTCGATTCGTTTCGACGTCGCGCATCGGCATCAGCCCGCGCCATGTTCGTCCCGCAACTGCAAAGCCCGCGCATAGACCATGGCGCGCGGCAGGCCGAGCGCCGTGGAGACTTGCGCAACCGCCGACTTGACGCTGGCGTCCTGCAACGCCGTTGCCAGTGCCGCATCGAGCGTTTCGGCATCGGCTGGCGGTGGTTCGGCTGGCGGCGCGATGGTGATGACAATCTCGCCGCGCGGCGGTGCATCGGCATAGCGGGCAGCGAGTTCGGACAGGCTGCCGGTGACGCATTCTTCGAAACGCTTGGTCAGCTCGCGTCCCACAGCGGCGGGCCGGTCGCCCAAACCTGCGGTGAGCGCGGCAAGGCTGGCGCCGAGACGCGGCCCGGATTCATACAGCACCAGCGTGGCCCGGATGGCGGCCAGCTCGGCGATGGCGGTGGTACGGGCCCCGGCCTTTGATGGCAGGAAGCCAGCGAACAGGAAGCGATCGGTGGGCAGGCCCGACAGGGTGAGCGCGGCGATGGCGGCGCAGGGGCCGGGAATTGTGACGATGTTGACCCCGGCAGCGCGGGCATCACGGACCAGCTTGTAACCGGGATCGGAGATGAGCGGCGTGCCGGCATCCGACGTCAGCGCCACGGGTTCGCGCAGGGCGCGGGCGACGAGTCCGCGCCGAACGCTGTCGTCGCTATGGTCATGATAGGCCTTCATCGGCACGCGGGCGCCGATGTGGTGGAGCAGCTTTGCCGTTACGCGGCTGTCTTCGGCTGCGATAAGGGCTGCGCCTGCCAGAATCGCAGCGGCGCGAGGAGAAAGGTCGCCGAGATTGCCGATTGGTGTGGCAACGATGTAAAGGCCCGGTGGAAGCGCGGGCGCGAGTGTCGGCGGATCGTCTGTTTCTGGTTGAAGAGGTTGCACATGCGTATCCTGAAGCGTCCGACGGGCGGCTGGCAAGCGCCACGCATCGGCACGCCCTTGCTCATCGCGGTTTCGCTGCTTGTGGCGGCTTGCACGACAGCCAACAAGCCCAAGGTGATGCCGGCGGCGCCGGTCGCCGCCGAAGTGGCCAAGCCGGCACCGCTGCCCGAGGCGCAGCAGAACCGGGTGGCGTTGCTGGTGCCGTTGACGGGATCGAACGCGCCGGTCGGCCAGTCGATTGCCAATGCCGCGAACATGGCGCTGCTCGATGTCGGCGACAAACGCGTCAACCTGCGGGTTTACGATACGGCGCCCGGCGCGGCGGGTGCGGCGCGCAAGGCGCTGGCCGATGGCGCGACATTGTTCCTGGGGCCGCTGCTGGCGGGCGATGTGCGCGATGTGGCGGCGGTGGCGGCACCGCGCGGCATTCCGGTCATCAGCTTCTCCAATGATTCGAGCCTGGCGGGCGGCGATGTCTATGTGCTGGGGTTCCAGCCCGGCCAGTCGATTGCGCGGACCATCGCCTTTGCGCGGAGCCGCGGCATTGAACGCTTTGCGGCGTTGGTGCCGGCGGGCGTCTATGGCCAGCGGGCGCAGACGGCGTTTGTGCGGGCGGTGGATGCTGCCGGCGGGCGATCGACGGCAGTGGTCAGCTATAGCCGCGATCCGGCGCAGATGACGGCAGCGGCGCGCAAGGTCACGGCGTATGACACGCGGGCCAAGAGTGCTGCCGGAACGGCTGCGATCCGTGCCGATGGCAGCGTCGCGCAGGTGGCTGGCAAAACGGTGCCGGTGCCGTTCCAGGCGTTGCTGATTGCCGATTCGGGCAGCACGGCGGGGCAATTCCTGCCGGCGCTGGCCAAGTTCGGTGCGCCTCCGGGCAGCGTCATCCTGCTCGGCACCGAATTGTGGAACAATGAACCGGGGTTGGCGCGGGCGCCGTCCTTGCGCGGGGCGATGTTCGCGTCGGTGCCCGATGAGCGGTTCAGGAAGCTGGCCGAACGCTATCGCGCCAAATTCGCCAGCAGCCCGTCAAGGCTGGCGAGCTTTGGCTATGATTCGGTGCTGCTGGTCAACGCCATTGCCGGCAACTGGGCGCTGGGCGCGCCGTTTCCCAAGGCGGCGCTGGCCAGCCGCGAAGGTTTTGCCGGCATCGATGGCGCATTCCGGTTCACGCCGTCAAACATCGCCGAGCGCAACCTCGAGGTGCAGCAGATCGGCACTGGCGTGATTGTGGCGGTCTCGCCCGCGCCGCGGGGCTTTGCGAATTAAGGCGCAGCGCGCCGACAGGCGCAAGACCGGCCAGCGGGGCGGGCGGGAAACCCGCCCGAACCCGTCTGACGCCAGCACAGGCTTTGCCCATGCTCCTTGCTTTGTACCCACCGAAAGTGAGGAAAGTGCGGCCAAGAACCTGTCCGTCTGCGCCCTGATCGACCCTAAGCCGCTATCTCCTTGAGGACCGCATCGACGAACGGCTGCCCTGCCGGCGTCAAGCGCAAGCCCCGCGCATCGTGTTCGAGTAGCCCTTGGGCAACGATGCGCGCGACGCGGTCGGGGCGCAGGACGCTTCCAAGGGATCGACCGCTTCGAGAGAAAAATCTATTAGTATCAATGCCTTGTGCCAATCGCAACCCCATCACAAGCGCTTCGGTGGCGCGCTCGTCGGGAGTCAGGGCGACTTCGCTGGCCATGCCATGGCCGTGATCGGTGACGCCGGCGAGCCATGCCTCGGGCTTTTTCAGCCGTTCGGTCGCCACCCCCATGCGCCGACCATGCGCCCCCGGCCCGATGCCAGCGTAGTCGCCATAGGTCCAATAGGCCATGTTGTGGCGGCTCTCGTCGCCGGGGCGAGCGTGGTTGGAGACTTCATAGGCGAACAGCCGGGCCTTTGCGGTCATCGCCCGGGTCAGGTCGAACAGGTCGGCGGAGGTTTCGGCGTCGGGGAGGGTGAGCAGCCCCTTGGCGGCGAGGGCGGTGAAACGTGTGCCGGGCTCCAGGGTGAGCTGGTAGAGCGACAAATGCGTGGTGCCGAAGCCGATGGCGCGAGCGAGTTCGGGTGCCCAGCTTTCGGGGGTCATGCCGGGGCGATCGTAGATGAGATCGAAGCTGACGCGGGCGAAGTGTTTCTGCGCGACATCGAGGGCAGCGAGGCCCTGGGCGAGATCGTGCGGACGGCCGAGCAGCTTTAGGTCAGCGTCGTTAAGGGCTTGCAGGCCGAGGCTGAGGCGGTTGACGCCAGCGGCGGCAAAGCCGGCGAAGCGCGCGGCTTCGACAGATGAGGGGTTGGCTTCGAGGGTGATTTCGATGCCGGACTCCGGGGGCCAATGGGCGGCGGCGGCATCAATAATGGCTGCCACGGTGACCGGGGGCATCAGCGACGGCGTCCCGCCACCGAAGAAGATGCTGGCGAGGCGGCGGCCGGGCAGGCGCGTCGCCTCGTGAGCAAGATCGGCGAGCAGCGCGGTGCGCCAGGCGGCATCGTCGACGGCGGCGCGGACGTGGGAGTTGAAGTCGCAATAAGGGCATTTTGTGACACAGAACGGCCAGTGGACGTAGAGCGCGAGGCCATCGCCGCTCACGCTGGTGGCAGCAGCGCGAGCAACTGCGCAAACGCCCGTGCCCGGTGGTTGTCGGCTTCCTTTTCGGCGCGCGGCATTTCGCCATAAGTTGCGTCCTTGCCGTCCATCAGGAACATCGGGTCATAGCCGAAGCCATTGGCACCGCGTGGTGGCCAGACGAGGCGGCC
>JANPEP010000062.1:0-6419 GCA_031422995.1 Polymorphobacter sp.
GTTCCTCCGTCGAACCCGTCCGACGCGGGGGCTTTGCTCCCGCTCTTTTTTTGCCTTTTCTCCGTGGGGCCGTGGGCGGTGCTTGGTCATGAAGCGCGACGGCCACAAACACTCGCATTGTGTTGAGCGAGCTTTGCTCGCGCTTGGACCGACCTCACAACCGCCTCAGAAATCTGCAATATGTGCTATTGACCCTTTCAAGACATTGATATGGTGGTCGAAGACAAATCTTCCGGCACATAATGCGAGGTTAGGCGACCATGCAATTTGAAGAATGGTGGGGGCGAAATCTGGAGAAGCGCGGCTCAATTAATCTAACTTCGATGCCAGACAGGACTTGGCGCACTGTTCGTTGCCTCAACACCGAGGACGTTCTGGAACTTATACGCTCAGAAGATACCCGGAGTGTCCTCGGCTTGCTCGCCCATATGGAAAGTAGGCGACGGCAGGATTGGACTTCACGCACGGCTTTGATCGTCGCGATCTTGGCCTTGATTGTTTCGGCAGTGACCTAAACCTGCCGGCCCACAGTCGGGCAAAGCCTTTGTCCATGGGGCACAGCCATCGCCGGGATGACAGTGTTGATGGGAGCCACTGGCTCATCCACCACTTGCCCGCCCCCGCCCCGACCCTCCCCACTCTACGTTCGCTTCGCTCACGTGGGGGGAGGGAGAAGAAGTCCGCCACCCCCACCCGCCTACCCCTCTCCCTCAAGGGGAGAGGGAGTTGCCAATCGCTGCCTCACGCGGCAGTTGGGGGCTGTCCCATCGTGAAGGTCCGTCCATGCTCACCAAAGTCATCCTTTCCGTCATCGGCAGCGACCGGCCCGGGTTGACCGAGGCGCTGGCCAATACGGTGCTCGATGCGCAGGGCAATTGGTTGGAGAGCCATTTGTCGCGGCTGGGCGGGAAATATGTCGGGTCGGTGCTGGTGGAATTGCCGGCGGACCAGCTTGAGACGTTGCGTGACCGGGCGGCGCATGTCGATGCGGCCGGGTTGAAGGTGGCGATTGTCGTGGCCGGTGACGCAGCGCCGAAGGGCACGCCGCTGGCGCTTTCGCTGGTCGGGCAGGACCGGCGTGGGATCGTGCGGGAGGTGAGTGCGGCGCTGGCCCGGCTGGGGGTGAATATCGAGGCGTTGGAGACAGCGATCGAGGACAGTGCCTGGTCCGGGAGCCCGATGTTCCGGGCAGATGCGCAATTGCTGGTGCCGGCGGGGGTAAGCCACGGCGATGTGCAGGCGGCGCTGGAGGCGATTTCGGGGGACATGATGGTGGATTTCAAGGTTGAGGCGGTGGGGTAGGGATTTTTGCCGGAAAGGCGGGCATAACAATCCGATGATTCGCATTTTGTTGATGTTCCTTGCCCTGATGTCCGTGCCGGCCGCGGCGCAAAGCGTTTCGGAGCAGCCGCATACGCGGGTGGAGATCATGGCCGAGAGCCGGACGCCCAGGCCGGGGCAGCCGTTGGGCATCGGGATCCAGCTGATTCCCAAGGATGGGTGGCACACGTACTGGTCGAACCCGGGGGATGCGGGGGCGCCGACGCGCTTGGCCTGGACGTTGCCGCCGGGCACGGCGGAGCCGGCGGCGCTGGCCTATCCGGTGCCCGAGCGGTTGGTGGTTTCGGGCCTGATGAATTATGTGTTTTCGCACCCCAATGTGCTGGTGACGACGATCGTGCCGCCGGCCGATTTGAAAAAGGGCGCAGCGTTTGACATTGGGGTGAAGGTCGATTGGCTGGTGTGCAGCCTGGAACAATGCGTGCCGGAGAGCGCGACGTTGACCCTGCCTTTGGTGATTGGCGACGGGGCGGTGGACCCGGAGAATGGGATTGCGATGGCGCTGGCGAGGGCGGCGTTGCCCAAGCCATTGAGCGCAGTGGCGAATTGGCGGGTCAAGGATGGCCGGTTCGTGCTGGCGGTGCCGTTTGGCAATCCGGGCAAGGTACGGGAGGCGTATTTCTTTCCCGACCAGGATGGCGTGATCGATTATGTGGCGGCGCAGGTGGTGAGCATCGCCGGCGACCGGTTGCGGATCGAAACCAAGGCAGCGGAGGGCGGCGCGCCGGAAGCGGTGACGGGCGTGCTCAGGGTCGAGATGGAGGGCGATGACAAGCCGCTGGGCCTGATGTTGACGGCGCAGCCGGGGGATGTGCCGGCGAGCGGGTTGCCGCTGGGCAAGCCCCGTGCCGCGGAGGCGGGGCCGGGGTTGCCGATGATTTTGCTGGGGGCGGTGCTGGGCGGGATCATCCTCAACATCATGCCGTGCGTGTTTCCGATTTTGAGTTTGAAGGCGTTGAGCCTGGCCAGTGGCAATGTGGCGCCGGCGGCGGCGCGGCGCGATGCGTTGGCCTATACCGCCGGGGTGGTGCTGGTGTGCATGGCTCTGGGGGGCCTGGTGCTGTTATTGCGCGCGGCGGGGAGCCAGGTGGGATGGGCATTCCAGTTGCAGGACCCGCGCGTGATTACCGGGCTGTTGCTGCTGGTGACGGCGATTGCGCTGAATTTGGCCGGGGTGTTCGAGGTGACGTTGTCGACCGGAACATTGGGGGACGAGACCATCCGCAAGGGCGGAGCGATGGGGAGTTTTGCGACGGGTGCGTTGGCGGCGTTTGTGGCGACGCCGTGCACCGGGCCGTTCATGGCGGGCGCCCTTGGCGCGGCGCTGGTGTTGCCGCCGGTGGCAGCGATTGCGGTGTTTGCCGGGTTGGGATTCGGGCTGGCGCTGCCGTTTCTGGCGGTGGGGTTTGTGCCGGCGTTGCGGCGGCGGTTGCCCAAGCCTGGCCCGTGGATGGCGCGGTTGCGGGCGATATTGTCGGTGCCGATGTTCCTGACGGCGCTGGCGCTGGCTTGGGTACTGGGGCGGCAGGCGGGGGTGGAAGGGATGACGGCGGGGGTCGCCGGGGCGGTGATTTTGGGGCTGTTGCTGTGGTGGCTGGGCAGTCGCCAGCATCAGGGCGCGACGGGGTGGTTGCCGGCAGCGGGCGCGGTGCTGGCTTCGGTGGCGGCGATCATGTTGTTGCCGGTGGCGGACCCTGCGGTGGCGGGGCAGGTGCAGACTTCGGCTCCGGCGGGGTTGATGGCGCAGCGGTTTTCGCCGGAAAAGCTGGCGGCGCTGCGCGGGGCGGGGACGCCGGTGTTTTTGTACATGACGGCGGATTGGTGCCTGACGTGCAAGGTGAATGAAAAGGGCGCGATGGCCGATGCGGCGGTGGCGGCGCATTTCCGGGACAAGGGCATCGTGGTTCTGGAGGGTGATTGGACGCGCGGGGACCCGGTGATTTCGGCGTGGCTGGCGGAACAGGGGCGTGCGGGGGTGCCGGTGTATGTGTTCTATGATGGCCAGGGCGGCGCGACGGAGTTGCCGCAGATCCTGACGGTGGGGGCGTTGACGGGGCTGGGATAGGGAGATCGCGGTGATCAAGCTGGTTTATGCGCTGCGGCGGCGGGACGGGATCAGCCGCGAGGCGTTCCAGCAATATTGGTTGGCGACCCATGCGCCACTGGTCGAGGCCGCGGCGGCCGCGCTTTCGGTGGTGCGATATGTGCAAAGCCACAGCATCGACACGGCGATTGATGCCGCCATCGCTGGATCGCGCGGGTGTGCGGTGCCGGCCTTTGATGGGGTTGCCGAACTGTGGTGGCAGAGCGAGGCGGCATTGATGGCGGCGATGGCCAGCGAGGCCGGGCAGGCCGCGGGCGCTGTGCTGTTGCACGACGAAGCGAACTTCATCGATTTTGCCGCATCGGCGATCTTTTTCACCCGCGAACAGGTGATCGTCGGCTGAGGCGCGTCAGCCCTTGCGTTTGAAGACGCGTTTGCCCGCCAGCCAGGTTTCGTCGACCTGGGTTTTCCACAGCTCGGTTGGGGCGCTGGCGAACGGATCGCGGTCGATGATGATGAAATCGGCCCATTTGCCCGGCGTGAGGGTGCCGACCTTGTCCTCCGCATGGCCGGCCCAGGCGGCGCCTGTGGTGAAGGCGGCAAACGCCTGTTCCAGCGTCAGGGCTTCGGATATGCGCCAGCCGCCCGCCGGTTGCCCGGAGCGATCCTGGCGGGTGACGGCGGCGTGCAGGCCGTAAAAGGGATTGGGTGGTTCGACCGGGAAATCGGAGCCGCCGGCAATGCGGGCACCGCTGTCGAGAAGCGTTTTCCAGGCATAGCCGCCGGCGAGGCGTTTTTCGCCGACGCGCGCCTCGGCCATGCCCTTGTCGCTGGTGGCGTGGGTGGGTTGGACGGACGCGATGATGCCGAGGCGGGCAAAGCGCGGCAGGTCCTCAGGCGAGACAATCTGGGCGTGTTCATCGCGGTGGCGCAGGGCCAGGCGTTGCGGTTCCGGCACAGCGGCAAAGGCGCCAAGCGCCGCGCCATTGGCGGCATCACCGATGGCGTGGATGTTGACCTGGAAGCCCTTGGCCGACGCATCGAGAACGATGCGGCGGAGGTTGCCTTCCTCGAAGAACGGGATGCCGCGCTGTCCGGGGGCATCGCTGTAGTCCGCCTTCATCCAGGCGCCGCGCGACCCAAGCGCGCCATCGGCCTGAAGCTTCATCGCCATCATCGCCAGCCTGTCATCATATTCCCAGCCGACGGGGCCGGAGGGGGCGATGGCGGCGAGGTTATCGGGGCCATAGGCCATGGCATAGATGCGGGCGGTGAGTTTGCCGGAGCGGGCAAAGCGGCGGTAACGATCCCAGGCGGGGCGGCCCATGCCGGCATCATGGGCGCCGGTGAGGCCAACCGACGCCATGATGGCCAGCGCCTTGGTGAGCGCGGCATCGGCTTCGCGTGCGGTGGGGGCCGGGATCTTGGCCTCGACGAGTTTCATCGCGGCATCGATGAGCACGCCGGTGGGGGCGCCATTGGCATCGCGTTCGATGCGGCCGCCGACAGGATCAGGGGTGGCGGCAGTGACGCCGGCAATTTGCAGCGCGCGGGTGTTGGCCCAGCCGGCATGGCCATCGACCCGTTCGAGGAAGGCCGGGCGGTTGCCGGTGGCAGCGTCAAGCTCGGCAGCAGTGGGGAAGCGGCCCAGCGGCTTGCCATTGTCGCTCCAGCGTTCCTGGTTCCAGCCGCTGCCCTTGATCCAGGCGCCGTTTCCGGGATTGGCACGGATGGCATCCTGGGCAGCGGCAAGCGACGTGGTGCCGTTCAGATCGACGGCGAGCGCCGTTTCGCCAAGGCCCATGACATGGCCATGGGCGTCGATGAGGCCGGGCAGGAGGGTGCGGCCGGCGACATCGACGCGCTTGCCCCTTGGTTGCGGTGCTCCGGCGGGCAGGGTTGCCCTGACCCGCCCGCGATCATCGACGACAAGAGTGGCGAAGCGGACGAGTTTGCCGCCGGCATCGAGGGTGTAGCCATTGGCGTTGACATAGGCCGTATCGGCGACCGCCGGGACGGATGTGAGAAGCAGCAGGGCAGCCAGGGTGCGGGCGGGTTTCATGGCCCACACGGTAGCAGGGTGTGGGATGGGAGCAAGACGGCGCGGTTTTTGGCGCGGCCGTGGGGACGTTGGTGCATGGGTTCCGGCCATTGTGGCGCGCGATACGCTTATGTCGCGCGCCGCGCTTGCGCCATCACCTGTGCCTTGCCTTGACAAGTCACCTTGATGGCAGCGAACCGAGCAACGGCGCGGCTCGCCGCGGCAAGCATCCAGCCAAAGCATGGTGACATCGGACGTCACCCCTGTGATTGCCATTTGGGCAGCCTCTACGGGACGGTGATGCCTTTGGCGTGTGCAAGCCGCCGCCCATGCGCGAACCACCGAAGATGGCTTGATCGCCCTCAAAGGCGGCGGATCAACGCGCTGGTATCCTGGCGGCCGCCGCCCATGGCCTGCACATCGGCGTAGAATTGATCGACAAGGGCGCCGAGCGGCAAGGGCACGCCGAGGCGGCGGGCTTCGTCGAGGGTGAGGCCGAGGTCCTTGCGCATCCAGTCCACTGCAAAGCCGAAATCAAATTCGCTGCGCGCCATGGTGGCGGCGCGGTTGTCCATCTGCCAGCTTTGGGCGGCGCCTTTGGAAATGACGTCGACGACCTGGCCGAGATCGAGGCCGGCGGATTTGGCGAATGCGAGACCTTCGGCAAGGCCCTGCAACACGCCGGCGATACAGAGCTGGTTGACCATTTTCGTCAATTGCCCGCTGCCGGCGGGGCCCATGTGGCCGGCGCGTTTGGCATAGGCAGCCATGATCGGTTCGGCGGCAGCGAAGGCAGCGGGGGTGCCGCCGCACATGATGGTGAGCGCGCCGTTTTCGGCGCCGGCCTGGCCGCCGGAGACGGGCGCGTCGAGGCAGAGCAGCCCCCTGCCCTCGGCTTCGCGCGCCAGTTCGCGGGCGATTTCGGCCGAAACCGTGGTGTGATCGATGAACAGGGTGCCGGGCGTCATCGCCGCAAACGCGCCATCGGGGCCA
>JANPEP010000063.1:0-4198 GCA_031422995.1 Polymorphobacter sp.
ACGGCACCCTCGGTGGTCTACAAGATGCTGCTGCGTGACGGCCGCATCCTCGAACTCCACAACCCGTCCGACATGCCCGATCCCAGCACCATCGAACTCATCGAGGAACCCTGGATCGAAGCGATCATCTTCACCCCCGACGAATATCTCGGAAGCATCCTCAAGCTCTGCCAGGACCGCCGCGGCATCCAGAAAAACCTGACATATGTGGGCGGCCGCGCCCAGGTCACTTACGAACTGCCGCTCAACGAGGTCGTCTTCGATTTCTACGACCGCCTCAAATCCATCAGCCGCGGCTATGCCAGCTTCGATTACCACCAGGTTGGCCATCGCGAAGGCGACCTCGTCAAAATGAGCATCATGGTCAACGCCGAGCCCGTCGACGCGCTCTCCATGATCGTCCACCGCGGCGCCGCCGAGGCGCGCGGCCGCCATATGTGCGAGCGCATGAAGGACCTCATCCCCCGCCATCTGTTCAAAATCCCCGTGCAAGCCGCCATCGGCGGCAAGGTCATCGCCCGCGAAACCATCGCTGCAATGCGCAAGGACGTGACGGCAAAATGTTATGGCGGCGACGCCAGCCGCAAACGCAAGCTTCTCGACAAGCAGAAAGAGGGCAAGAAACGCATGCGCCAATACGGCAACGTCGACATCCCCCAGGAAGCCTTCATCGCCGCACTGCGCATGGGTGACGACAACTAGGGTCAGGACCTATTAAATCCATGCCTCGGCACGGGTCAGGCAAGCCCGGTGCGATTGAGTGAGCGCCGTGGCGCGCCTTTCAGGCGCGTCCAAGCGAAGCGAGCGCGGCACCGGGCTTGCCTGACCCGCCCTTCGGGTGACCCTAGGCTGGCAAAGGGCCGCGTCGAACCGCCTTGGCGGGGCGCCGCCCCGCCTGCGACGGCTCTCCTTGCCCTTTGCCAGCCTAGGGCCATGACGGGGCATGGATTTAATAGGTCCTGACCCTAGGGTCAGAGTTGCGCTGACGGCACGCGCCGCCCGCCTCCGTTGCAAAATCTTCACGCCCCGGCCAGCCATCCGCCACGCTCCAGCCGCTAGAACCTCCCTTGTCGAACGGACGGTCCGCCCGACACAGGAGTTGAAGCCAAAATGCGTATTCAGATGCTGCTTCCGATCATCGCGATGATGGGCGCCAGCGCCGCCATCGCCGCCCCCCCGGCGAAACCGGCCAAGGCCCCCAGCCACCACACGACCAAGGCCCCCAAGGCCGAAGCCGCAAAGCCGGCCGCCAAATAACGCAACCCGAACAGCCCCAAACGGCCGCGACGAACCCCCCGTCGCGGCCGCAAGGCGTTTCTGAACGCGCCTCGCCCGTCGAATTCGAGACGCGCCCACCAGAATTGGAGTAGACTTCGCCCATGACCAGAATCCTGTGCGTCGAAGACGATCCCACCACAGCCGATTATATCGCCAAGGGCCTTGGCGAAGCCGGCTTCACCGTCGATATCGCCAGCGATGGCCGTGACGGGCTTTTCCAGGCCACCGGCGCCAATTACGACGCGATCGTGCTCGATCGGATGCTCCCCGGCATGGATGGTCTCGCCGTCCTCTCGGCACTTCGCGCCGCCAATGTCACCACACCCGTTGTCATGCTCTCGGCCCTCGCCAGCATCGATGAACGCGTCAAGGGGCTCCGGGCCGGCTCCGACGACTATATCGGCAAGCCCTTCGCCTTCGCCGAACTCCTCGCCCGCATCGAAGCCGTCCGCCGCCGGGCCACGGCGCCCAACGGCACCGATGCCCCGGTCACCAAACTCGGCTTCGACGATCTGGAGGTCGATCTCCTTTCCCGCCGCGTCACCCGCAGCGGCCGCAAGATCGATCTGCAACCGCGCGAATTCCGCCTGCTCGAATTCCTTCTCCGCCACCAGGGCCAGGTCGTCACCCGCACCATGCTGCTCGAAGGCGTGTGGGATTATCACTTCGATCCAGGCACCAACGTCATTGATGTCCATGTCAGCCGCCTGCGCAAGAAACTCGATGAAGGTGGCGCCAAACCGCTGCTCCACACCGTCCGCGGCGCCGGCTATCGCCTCGGCGAGGCCTGAACTTGCGTAACCGTGCACGGTCGGCGGTGGTTCCCAAACCACCGCCGCTCCCGCCAAAATCGCGCTGGCCGCGCTCCACCACCACGCTCATCTCGCTCATCGTCTTCCTGGCGCTGCTCGGCTGCACCGCAATTATCCTCGGCTTCATCGCCCGCGTCACCCAGGGCCAACTCGATGCCGATGCCCGCACCATGATTGGTGCCGAACGCGACATCATCGTCCAGATGTTCGCGCGTGACGGCCCCGCCGCTGCCGCTGCCATCATCAACGCCGAACTGCGCATTCCCGGCCCGCTGGCAATCCGACTCGACGCGCCCGATGGCACCATGCTCGCTGGCAATATCGATCGCTGGCCCGCCAATGTCGCCCCCGACAACCGCTTCCATCGGCTCGATCTTATCCGCAGCGATCGCACGGATCCCGAACCCTTTTCAGCCACCGCAACCACCCTGCCCGGCGGCCATCGCCTGATGGTCGGCCGCAGCCTGGAGGAAGAGGAACGCCTCACCGCAACCCTCACCACCAGCCTCCTCGCCGCCGTAGGCCTCGCCCTCGGGCTGGCACTGGTCATCAGCTATCTTGTCACCCGCATTATCGCCCGGCGTGTTCAGGGCATTGCCGATGTCGCCGTCGCCGTCGCCGCCGGTGATCTCAGCCGGCGCGTCGATGTCCCGAACGGCGATGCTCGCGACGCCTTCGACAGCCTTGGCGGCGCGCTCAACACCATGCTCGCGCGCATCGAGGCGCTGCTCGATGAACTGCGCTCGGTCACCGATGGCCTGGCACACGACCTGCGCTCACCGCTCACCCGCATGAAGGCTCGCATCGACCGCATTCAACGAGGCGGCGACATCAGCGGCCCTGAAATCGCTGCTATTGGGGTGGAAGCAGACGCCTTGCTCGCCATGCTCGACAACAGCCTCGAAATCAGCCGCGCCGAAGCCGGTATCGGCCGCGACAGCTTCGTCGCGATGGACCTTGCCGCGCTCGTCACCGACATGGTCGAAATGTACGAACCGCTGGCGGAGGACAATGGCGTGCGGCTGACGGCACACGCCGCCACGCCAGTGCCGGTCCTCGCCCACCGCGAACTGCTCGGCCGCGCCCTTTCGAACCTCATCGACAATGCCCTGCGCTATGGCGCCTCGGGCAAAATGATCGAAGTCGACGCCATCCCGACCGCCGATGGCGCCAGGCTCACCGTTTCGGATCGCGGACCCGGCATCGCCATCGCCAACCGCGACGATGCACTGCGCCGTTTCGGCCGCCTCGATGCTGCGCGCTCGGCCAGCGGCGCCGGTCTTGGCCTCTCCCTCGCCGCCGCCATCGCCCGCCTCCACGGCGGCACCCTCACCCTGGATGCCAACAACCCCGGCCTGAAAGTAACGATCGACCTCCCGGCACGCTAACCCCTCTCCCCCTGCGGGAGAGGTCGACTCGGCAACTTCGCCGAGCAGGTAAGGGGTAACTTCCTACCCCGCCACAATCACCCCATGGCGCTTCTTCCCCGCCGAAATCTTCGCCCCCGGCCCCACCATCACCGCATCCCCGGCTACCGCCTCGCCATCAATCCGCGCCCCGCCGCCGGCCACCAGCCGCCGTGCCTCACCCTTTGACGCCGCAAACCCCAGGCCCACCAACGCCTCCAGGATCGTCACCGGTGCACTGACGCCAAAACTTGGCAACGCGGAACCGGTCAATACTCCGGAGGCACTGAACGTTATCGACGTCGCGCCAACTAGTGGCCCAAATGTCGTCTCTGCTGTTGCTGCTACTGCATCTGCCGCCTCTCGACCACGGCAAAGCGCCGTAGCCTCGTTCGCAAGCCAAACCTTCGCAACATTGATATTGCCGCCCAATATTTCTTCGATCTTCAAAAGTGGTAAATCGGTGAAAATCCTCATAAACCGTCCCACATCAGCATCATGAGTATTTCGCCAGAATTGCCAATATTCAAAATTACTGAGTGAATCCTCGTGCAACCACTTCGCCCCCGCCGCGGTCTTGCCCATCTTCGCCCCATCCGACCGCGTGATCAGCGGCGTCGTCAACCCGAACGCCTCACCGCCATCAACCCGCCGGATCAAATCGGTGCCGTTGACGATATTGCCCCATTGGTCGCTGCCGCC
>JANPEP010000064.1:0-7475 GCA_031422995.1 Polymorphobacter sp.
CACCAAGTCCGAGCTGAAGCCCAAGAAGATCATCAAGCGCATGAAGGTCGTCGAGTCCTTCATCGAATCGGGCAACAAGCCCGAATGGATGATCATGACCGTCGTTCCGGTCATCCCGCCCGAACTGCGCCCGCTGGTGCCGCTCGATGGAGGCCGTTTCGCGACGTCCGATCTCAACGATCTCTATCGCCGCGTCATCAACCGCAACAACCGTCTCAAGCGCCTGATCGAGCTGCGCGCGCCGGACATCATCGTCCGCAACGAAAAGCGCATGCTCCAGGAAGCTGTCGATGCGCTGTTCGACAACGGCCGCCGTGGCCGGACGATCACCGGTGCCAACAAGCGGCCACTCAAATCGCTGTCCGACATGCTCAAGGGCAAGCAGGGCCGTTTCCGCCAGAACCTTCTCGGCAAGCGCGTCGATTATTCCGGCCGCTCGGTCATCGTGACGGGGCCGGAATTGAAGCTGCACCAGTGCGGCCTGCCCAAGAAGATGGCGCTCGAACTGTTCAAGCCGTTCATCTATTCGCGTCTTGATGCCAAGGGTCTGTCGATGACACTGAAGCAGGCGAAGAAGTGGGTTGAAAAGGAGCGCAAGGAAGTCTGGGACATCCTCGACGAGGTTATCCGCGAGCATCCTGTGCTGCTGAACCGTGCGCCGACGCTGCACCGTCTCGGCATCCAGGCGTTCGAGCCCGTGCTGATCGAGGGCAAGGCCATCCAGCTGCACCCGCTGGTCTGCTCGGCCTTCAACGCCGATTTCGATGGCGATCAGATGGCCGTCCACGTGCCGCTGTCATTGGAAGCCCAGCTTGAAGCTCGCGTGCTGATGATGTCGACCAACAACATCCTCAGCCCCGCCAACGGTAAGCCGATCATCGTGCCGTCACAGGATATGATTCTGGGGCTGTATTACCTGTCGATGGAAGCCAATGGCGAACCCGGCCAGGGCATGGCCTTTGCCAACATGGCCGAAGTCCATCAGGCGCTGCACGGCAAGGTCGTGACGCTGCACTCCAAGATCCGGGCTCGCGTCGAAACGACCGACGAAGCCGGCAACATGGTGCTGCGCCGCGTCGAAACCACGCCGGGCCGGATGCTGCTTGGCGAGACGCTGCCGAAATCGTCGAAGGTGCCTTACGAGACCATCAATCGCCTTCTCACCAAGAAGGAAATCGCCGACGTCATCGATACCGTCTACCGCCACACCGGCCAGAAGGAGACGGTGCTGTTCGCCGATGCCATCATGTCGCTGGGCTTCCGCCACGCCTTCCAGGCCGGCATTTCCTTCGGCAAGGACGACATGGTCATCCCGGCTGCCAAGGGTCCGCTGGTTGATGGCACCAAGGCTGCGGTGAAGGATTTCGAGCAACAGTATCAGGATGGCCTCATCACCCAAGGTGAAAAGTACAACAAGGTCGTCGATGCCTGGGCCAAGTGCGGTGACCAGGTCGCTACTGAAATGATGAAGGAAATCAGCGCCAAGAAGGTCGATGCCAATGGCCGCGACATGCAGATCAACTCGATCTACATGATGGCGCATTCGGGCGCCCGTGGTTCGCAGGCGCAGATGAAGCAGCTTGCCGGCATGCGCGGCCTGATGGCCAAGCCATCGGGCGAGATCATCGAAACGCCGATCATCTCGAACTTCAAGGAAGGCCTGACCGTCCTTGAATACTTCAACTCCACCCACGGCGCCCGCAAGGGCCTTGCGGACACCGCGCTCAAGACCGCCAACTCGGGCTATCTGACGCGGCGTCTGGTTGACGTGTCACAGGATTGCGTCGTCATCGAACAGGATTGCGGCATGGATCGCGGCCTGGTGATGAAGGCCATCGTCGAAGGCGGCAACACCATCGTGTCGCTGTCGGAACGTATCCTCGGCCGCACCGTGCTCAACGACATCGTCGATGCCAAGACCGGCGAAGTGCTGGCGCCCGCCGGCATGTTGCTCAGCGAAGCCGATGTTGTGCGGATCGAAAAGGCCGCGGTGCCCGAAGTCAAGATCCGCTCGCCGCTGCTGTGCGAGACCAAGGGCGGCGTTTGCGCCACCTGCTATGGTCGCGATCTGGCACGCGGCACGCCCGTCAACATCGGCGAAGCGGTTGGCGTCATCGCGGCCCAGTCGATCGGGGAGCCGGGCACCCAGCTGACGATGCGCACCTTCCACATCGGCGGCGCCGCACAGGTCAGCGAGCAATCGACGCTTGATGCGCCGGTGGATGGCACCATCGAATTCCGCGCCCTGTCGACGATTGCCGACAGCCGCGGTCGCAACATCTCCATGGCCCGCAACGGCGAACTGGTGCTGCGCGATGCCGACGGCCGTGAACGCTCCATCCACCGCATCCCTTATGGTGCGACGGTCATGCACCTCGAAGGCGCTGCGGTGCTGAAGGGCGATCGCCTGGCAGAATGGGATCCGTACACCCTGCCAGTCATCACCGAGAAATCGGGCAAGGTTAAGTATCAGGACCTCATCGAAGGCGTCTCCATGTCGGAGAATGTCGACGAAGCCACTGGTATCGCCCAGAAGGTCGTGCAGGATTGGCGCGCCATCAACAAGAAGGATGACCTGCGTCCGCGCATCACCCTGCTTGACGAAGGCTCGGGCGAAACCGCGCGTTACCTGCTCGCTGTCGATGCCATTTTGTCGGTCAACGATGGTCAGGATGTCTTTGCCGGAGACGTGGTTGCTCGCATCCCGCGTGAAGCCGCCAAGACCCGCGACATCACCGGCGGTCTGCCGCGGGTGGCGGAGCTGTTCGAAGCGCGCATCCCCAAGGACAACGCCATCATCGCGCGCATTAATGGCCGCGTCGAATTCGGCAAGGACTACAAGACCAAGCGCCGCATTTCGATCCGTCCCGAAGATGGCGGCGACCTCGCCGAATATCTGGTGCCCAAGGGTCGCCACGTTTCGGTGCAGGAAGGCGATTATGTCCGCCGCGGCGATTACCTCATCGACGGCAATCCCAACCCGCACGACATCCTCGAAGTGCTGGGAATCGAGCCGCTCGCCGAATATCTCTGCACCGAAGTCCAGGAGGTCTATCGCCTTCAGGGCGTGCGCATCAACGACAAGCACATCGAAGTGATTGTCCGCCAGATGCTGCAAAAGGTGGAGATTACCAAGTCGGGCGACACGACGCTGCTGGTTGGCGAACAGGTCGATCGCGAGGAGATGGACGCCGACAACGCCAAGCTCGACAAGAAGGGTGAGCCCGCCGAGGGCAAGCCGATCCTGCTGGGCATCACCAAGGCGAGCCTCCAGACGAAAAGCTTCATCTCGGCCGCATCGTTCCAGGAAACGACACGGGTGCTGACCGAAGCTGCCGTTCAGGGCAAGATCGACACCCTCCAGGGCCTGAAGGAAAACGTCATCGTCGGCCGGCTCATCCCCGCCGGCACCGGCGCCGGCATGGCACGGTTGCGCGTGGCGGCCAACAGCCGCGATGCGGCGCTGCGGGCGTCACAGGCGTCAAAGGTCAAGGCAGAAGAAGTCGTGGCCATCGCTG
The DNA here is from genome assembly GCA_031422995.1 of Polymorphobacter sp. GTDB lineage: Bacteria > Pseudomonadota > Alphaproteobacteria > Sphingomonadales > Sphingomonadaceae > Sandarakinorhabdus. The sequence continues at coordinate 3,519 of JANPEP010000064.1, forward strand.
CGGCTCCGGCGGAAGTTCCCGCCGAAGGCTGAGGCTGCAATTTCAGCCGCAAAATGGCTCCGTCGGCACCTGCCGGCGGAGCCTTTTTCATGGGTCGCCTGTGGCTGGCTCTCGAAACCGGCATGAAAAGTGTCGGATAGCTTTACACTTCGCTAGCACGGTGGACTCGCGTCCCAGGATAAAATCCCGCGAACCCGGGATATTTATGAAAATTTACCATTTGGCATGAATTTTGCATATTAGTTTGCAGCCGCTTTAACGGCCAATCTGGGGAAAAATAGTGACAAGTTTTGCAAAAGCATTCTTTACCGCCGGTCTGATGATGGCCGGTGCCACCACCGCTTCGGCTGCCGTCACGGTGCTGAGCTTTACCGGTGTCGCGAACCCGAGCAATATTGCTTCGGTTGGCGGCTTTTATAACGGCGGCGTCAGCAGCGACGGCACCAGCGGCACCAACTTTGGCGTTGCATTCACACCGAATGCGCTGGCCATCAACATCTATAATGGCAGCGGCGAACCCAATCCGGGCATCCTGTTCTTCACGTCGGGCGGCGCCGTGACGCTGGACTACGCGGCTGGTTTCAGCACTGGTGTCGCGTTCAACTATTCGTCGAACTCCAACGCATCTATCACCGTCTATGATGGCCTTGGTGGAACCGGCAATGTGCTGGCGACGCTCAGCCTCGTCAACAATTTCGTCCCGGGTTGCGGCTATTGCGCCTGGGCGCCAATCGGTGTGGGCTTTTCGGGCATTGCCAAGTCGATCGATTTTGCCGGCGGTGCAAACTTTGTCGGTTATGACAACATCACCTTGGGCAGCATCACCGCTGGCGGCGGCGTTCCCGAACCCGCCAGCTGGGCGTTGCTGATCGCTGGCTTCGGCCTGACCGGTGCTGCGATGCGCCGCCGTCGGAACGTTGCCGTCGCAGCCTGATCGGGCTGCGCCGAAGCGCCATTAAGCCCCGCCGGAGCGATCCGGCGGGGTTTTTGTTGGCGATGTGCCACTGTCAAAAGACCCGAAACTGTCGGTCGTTTTTACACTATGCGTTTTGGTTTTTGGCGAGCGTTCCAGAAAAACCATTCAATACAATGTGTTGACGAGATTTATCCTAAGCGGCACAATACTTGCATGGGACTTTTCAAGGGCAAACTGCTAAATCAAGGGGGTACATGAATATGAAACTTGCAATCATCGCCGCGGCGTCGCTGTTGATGGCGACAACTTCGGCCAACGCCGTAACGTTCACCTTTGAATCCGGTGTCGATGGCAATGCCATCGGCGCGATTTCGGGCGCCACTTTCACCGATGGGCAATATTTCGGTTGCGGCGGCGGATGCCCGGCCCCGTCGAACGGCTTGTTCGGCTCCAGCCCGAACCTGTTCGGAAACATGACGGTCACCTTCGCATCGCTGCAATCCTCGATCAGCTTTGTGAACGTCAGTTTTTCGGCTGTCAGCGCCCAGGCCTTTGATGCCGGGAATGTCCTGTTGGCGTCGCTGGTAAACACCAACAACACCTCCAGCGCGACTGGTGCCCTCACGCTCAGCGGTCCGGGCATCAGCTATGTGGTGTTCTCTGGCGCCGATGCCCAATATGGCATTGACGATTTGACCTACACCATATCCGGCACCGCGGTTCCCGAACCTGCCAGCTGGGCCATGCTCATCGCCGGTTTCGGCCTGACCGGTGCCGCCCTGCGTCGTCGGCGGAGCGTCGCCGTCGCCGCCTGATTCAGGCATCAGACACGAAAAAAGACCCCGCCGGCGCAATCCGGCGGGGCTTTTTGTTGCCGCTGGCCCGCCGCGTCCTCGCCCCATGCCGGTCACAATGATTCGCTAGGGATATCCGGAATGTTCGAGGATTACCCAGTGGCCACTGCTTACAGACTGCCTCTGCACGACGATTTGCCCGCCCCCAGGCCAAAGGCACGCCCGCTGCGCATTGCGCTGTTTTCCGGCAATTACAATTATGTCCGCGATGGCGCCAACCAGGCGCTCAACCGCCTCGTCGCTTATTTCGAGGCCCGGGGCCATGTTGTTCGCGTTTATTCGCCAACCAGCCAGACCCCGGCGTTCCCGCCCGCCGGCACCTTGATCTCCGTGCCATCGGTCAGCATCCCCGGACGTGCCGAATATCGCGTTGCGCGCGGCCTGCCCGAATCGCTGAAGCGCGATATTCGCGCTTTTGCCCCCGATATCGTTCATCTTTCGGCACCCGATCCGCTTGGCCATTCGGCAAAGAAACTGGCCAAGGCGATGGGCGTACCGGTGGTGGCTTCGGTCCACACCCGTTTTGAAACCTATTTCGAATATTATGGCCTTGGCTGGGTGCGCCCGGCGGGCGAAGTGCTGCTGCGGCGATTCTATGCCGGGCTCGACGAGGTTTTCGTAACGTCGGCCGGCTTTGGCGACGTGCTGCGCGAACAACGTCTGATCGACCATTCGGCGGTGTGGAGCCGCGGTGTCGACAAGCTGCGGTTCAATCCGTCGAAGCGCTCGCTGGCCTGGCGGCGCGGGCTCGGCATCGCCGATGACGAGGTGGTCATCGGTTTTGTCGGGCGGCTGGTGCTGGAAAAGGGCCTTGATATTGTCGCGGCGGCGGCGACGGAGCTGCGCGCGCGCGGTGTGCCGCACAAATTGCTGATCGTCGGCGACGGCCCGGCGCGTGAACGCTTCGCATCGCAGGTGCCGGGCGCGATCTTCACGGGCTTCCTCGATGGCGACACGTTGCCGCGCGCCTATGCCAGCATCGACATGCTGCTCAACCCGTCGATCACCGAAACCTTTGGCAACATCAACCTTGAAGCCATGGCGAGCGGCATCCCCGTCGTTGCCGCCATCGCCACCGGCAGCAATTGCCTGATCGATGATGGCGTCAATGGCCGGCTGGTCCCGGCGCGCGATATCGCTGCCTTTGCCGATGCGTTGACCCAATATCTGACCGACCCTGCCGCGCGCGCCGCCGCTGGCGCCGAAGGGCTGAAGCGCGCCGAGCTGTATGACTGGGACAGCATCAATGATGCCGTTCTCACTCGCTATCACGAGATTGTAACAGCGCGGGTTTGAAGTCTGCGCGGAGTGCGCCTATATGGGTCCTGTCGGGCTTCGGCCCGTCTATGGCGATAAAGTGTGTCGTGAAATAGATGCAGCGGACCCGGGGGCAGTACCCGGCGACTCCACCATTTCCCCCCGGTTATCGCGGGACGTGCGGGGTCGAACCAGGATCGACGTGTGTTCAAAGACGATATTTTTGCCCGGCCTGAATGAGCCGTTAAACCGTTCAAAACACCTAAATGCCAACGATAACGAGGCATTCGCAATCGCAGCGTAACATGAAATCCTCCGGGATTTAGTTACACTGGCCGAAAGCGCGGTAGGGACTGCACCGGGCAACAGAAGCAGAAACCGGCGGTACGGGGAGCACCGAGCAACAGAAGCTCCCCACTTTTATGTCAAGGCTTGGGGTGCCAGCCCGCACCCACGCCCGGCCACCCTTTCAGGATAATTCCTTGGGTGGCCGGGCGTGGGCGCGGGCTGGCACCGCAAACCAGCAAAGGCGCCTTGACCCAAGGCCCCGCACACGTCACCTAGGCGCAATCCAGCAACCTAGGGCGCGAACGTGACCGAAACGACCGCCGACAGTCTGATACCCTATGACGAGATCGTCCAGGACGCTCTGCGCACCGTCGTGCGCCGCGTTTTGGAGCGCATCGAACGCGACGGCGGCCTGCCCGGCGCGCATCATTTCTACATCGCCTTTCGCACCAAGGCACCCGGCGTCGACATCCCCAGGCACCTCCTCGAGCGCTACCCGGAGGAAATGACCATCGTCATCCAGAACCGTTACTGGGACCTGCTGATCGACGACGAAGGCTTCCAGATCGGGCTCAGCTTCAACCAGGTGCCGGCGAAACTGCGCATTCCTTATGACGCGGTCACCAATTTCGTCGATCCGGC
>JANPEP010000065.1:0-22047 GCA_031422995.1 Polymorphobacter sp.
CTCGCCCTCGTCATCCCGCGCAAAACCGCATGACGACCCCGCGTATCACCCCCGCGGCTTCGACGCGCATCACACCTGCGGCTTCGCCGCGCACCCCCCTGGCGGCTTCGCCGCACATCAGCATCGTCACGCTGTCCTTCAACCAGGCCAAATACCTCGAAGCCGCCATCACCTCGATCCTCGATCAAGCCTATCCCAACCTTGATTACATCATCGTCGATCCCGGCTCGACCGACGCCAGCCGCGCCATCATCGATCGCTACAAAACCCGCGCCACCGTCCTGCTCGACCCTGACAAAGGCCCCGCCGACGGCCTCAATAACGGCTTTGCCGCTGCCACCGGTGACATCTTGGGCTACATAAACGCCGACGACCTGTTGCTCCCCGGCGCTCTCGAAACCATCGCCCGCCACTTTACCGCCATGCCCGACGTGGATTCCCTCCACGGCAACGGCATCCTCATCGATGAACATGGCGCCACCCGCCGCAGCATCCGTACCAGCCCGGTCAACATGGCTGATTTCGGCCATGGCGCGATGACCTTCGTGCAACAGGCGCATTTCTTCCGCCGCCGCGTCTTCCCCGGCTTCAACATCGCCAACCGCACCTGCTGGGATGCCGAACTGCTTGTCGACATGGCCGTAAACGGCGCCCGCTTCGCCAATGTCCCCGAAAGTCTTGGCGCCTTCCGCCTCTATGGTGACACCATCACCGGCAGCGGGCGGCTCGCCACGCAGATGGCCCTCGATCTCGCCCGCATCCAGGCCAAGGCGCTCGGCCGCAACCCCACTCCCGCCGACAAGCTCATCGCCCCACTGCGCCTCCTCGCCCGCCGCCTCGCAGATCCCGCCGCGACCATCGAAGGCCTGCGCGCGCGGCTGAATCCCTGACGCCCGATGGCCTTCGCCGCAATCTTCGTTGTCGTCGCCATCATGGCGTGGCTTTCGGCCATCAACCCGCGCGCTGCCTTGCTCACTGCCATCTTCCTCATCCCCTGGGGCGGTCTGGATGTCGATGTCGGCCTGCGCATCACCGCCTTTCAACTGGCGCTCGCCCCGCTCTGCCTCGTCACCCTGCTCCGCACCACCCAGCCTGGCTGGACGCCGCCGCGCATCGCCGCCGGCGGGCTGCTGCTCGCCATGATCCTCCACGGCATGGTCTGGTCATTGCTGCAAATCGGCTTCATCCCCATCGTCCAGGTGGGCGACAGCGCGCTGCGCGGCCCCACGGCCCGCGCCAGCATCCAGGTCGCGCTGTTCGTATTCAACCTCAGTCCGGCGATCCTCGTCCCCCTGCTGCTGCGCGGCGATGCGCAACTTCGTCAGGCACTGCGGCTCTACATGGTCTCGCTCATTGTCCTCGCCCTCATCGGCTGGCTGCAAATCGCCTCCTGGTACGGCATCGGCTTCAACCCAATCCCCGTCGGCGCGCTCAGCATCGCGCTCGGCGGCACTGATGCCTATATCCGCGAAGGGCAGTTCCTGTTCGATACCCTCAACATCTACCGCATGAACTCTTTCGCCGGCGAACCCCGCAACCTCGGCACGGCGCTCGTGCTCGGCATGCTGTTCATCCAGGCCATCGCACTTGCCACCCGTACCATCCCCGCCTGGCGTCTCGCCATCCTGTGGGCATTTTTCCTCGCCTCGACCGCCGCCACCTTCTCGACCAGCGCGGCGCTCACCTGGGTCATCGGCACCGCATCATTGCTCCCGGTCATGTGGGTGTTCGGCATCCGGGTTCAGCGCTCCAGCGCATCGATCGTCGCCGGGCTGCTCGTCCTTGTCCTGCCCATCGGTCTCGGCATCGTCGCGGCAGAGGCAGCGGGCGTCCCGGTGCTCAACCTCATCGCCGAACGTACCCTCGATCGCATTGATTCCAACGGCGCCGTCGAAGACTTTGATCTCGCCATCACCGATTACCTGCGCGCCCATCCCGTCGCGGCACTCACCGGCACCGGCCTCGGCAACGCCCATCTCTACGCCACCCCCTATCTCGATCCGGTGTTCGCCGCCTATGCCGAAGGCCAGGTCTTCACCGGCAAGACCAGCGTCGTGCGCATCGTCTCCGAACTCGGTTTCATCGGCCTTGCACTTTTCCTCGCCTGGTACCTCTGGCTGGTCATCCGCGTCCGCGCCTTCACCATCGCCGATTCGCAAATGATCGCCGCCGTCCCGATTGCGATGATGACGCTCGCAGTCTTCCTTGCCACCAACCAGGTCGCCGGCGAAGCCTGGACCATGGGTGGCGCCCTCGCTGCCCTCATCGCTGCGCGCCAACCTGCGCGCCATCCGTCCCGTCCTGCCGCGCGCGTCCTCGCCGCATGACGCCGCCTCTCCACGTCATCCAGACCATCGACAGCATCGCCGAACGCCATGGCGGCCCCACCCGCACCATCCGCGACCTTTGCGAGGCGCTGGGTCGCGCCGGCGCCCGCGTCACCCGCATCGCCGGCAACGACCCCAGCGGCCCCGACCGTCTGCTCCGGCCCGATCCCGCGCTTGCCGAAACCATCCTTGTTCCCCGCACGACACGGCTGCCCTTTCCCCGCCCAGATCTTACCGCCACCATCTCGCGCCTCGCCGGCCCGCACACCATCGTCCACGACAATGGCCTGTGGACGCCCTTCAACCTCGCCATCCCCACCGCCGCCCGCACCGCCGGCATCCCCTGGGTCATCAGCCCGCATGGCATGCTCGCGCCCTGGGCGCTGGCCTGGCGTCGCCACCGCAAGGCCGTTGCCTGGCCGCTCTACCAACGCCGCCTGCTCACTGGCGCCGTCGGCCTGATGGCAACCGCACCCGCGGAGGCAGCGCATATCCGCGCCAAAGTCCCCGGCCGCCCGATTGCCGTCATCCCCAATGGTGTCGCCGTTCCCGCCGTCCTGCCCGATCGTCGCCACCGCGACGCACCGCAGCCCCGCACTCTGCTGTTCCTCTCCCGCCTTCACCCCGTCAAAAACCTCCCCGGCCTGCTCACCGCCTGGGGCCAGCTCGCCGCCAACCCGAATTTCGCCGAATGGACCTTGCGCATCGCCGGCCCCGACGAGGCCAACCACCGCGCCGAAATCACGGCCCTCGCTGCCGCCCTGCCGCGCGTCACCATCGAAGGTCCCATCGCCGAGGTCGAAAAGGCCGCCGCCTTCGCAACCGCCGATCTGTTCATCCTGCCCAGCTTCACCGAAAATTTCGGCGTGGCCGCCGCCGAAGCGCTTGCCCATGGCCTCCCGGTCATCGCCACCACCGGTGCACCCTGGGAATGCCTCGTCGCCAACCAATGCGGCTGGCACGTCGCTCCCGATCCCGCCAGCCTCGCCGCCGCCCTTACAAAAGCCATGTCGCTCACCCCGCAAGAGCGCCGCGACATGGGAACCCGCGGCCATGCGCTCGCCGCCCGCGACTTCGGCTGGGACGCGATTGCCCGCGATACCCGCGCCTATTACCAATGGCTGCTCCACGGCGGCACCCGCCCGGATTTCGTCCCGGATTTCAAAAATGCCTAAAAAACCGCGCTTCACCGACGCCCGGGTCGATACCACAGACAAGGCGGCGCGCGGCCTCTGGGGCCTTGTCGAGCTGCTGCTCTATCGCCCTTCTCCACGCCTCGCCCATGGCTGGCGCCGGATGCTGCTGCGGCTGTTCGGCGCCAAAATCGGCGCCGGCGCCCATCCCTATCCCGGCGCCCGAGTCTGGGCCCCGTGGAACCTCGTAATGGAGCCCGGCAGCTCGCTGGCCGATGGCGTCACCTGCTACAATGTCGGTCTGGTGCATCTCGGCCCTAACGCCACTGTCAGCCAGTTGAGCTATCTCTGCACCGCCAGCCGCGATATCGATCGCCCCGGCAAACCCGTCATCTCCGCGCCCATCCACATCGCCGCCAACGCTTGGGTCGCCGTCGATTGCTTCATCGGCCCCGGCGTCACCATTGGCGAAAACGCTGTCGTCGGTGCGCGCTCCACCGTCCACCGCGACGTCGCCGCCAACAGCGTCGTCGCCGGCTCGCCGCCACGCCTGCTGCGGATGCTCTAGGTCGTGTCGCTCACCGTCATCATCCTCACACGCGACGAGGCGCGCCACATCACCCGCGCCATCGACAGCGTGCGCGGCCTCGCCACCCGCATCATCATCGTCGATTCGGGGTCCGCCGACGCCACCCAGGCGCTTGCCCGCACTGCCGGGGCCGAAGTCCTCGAACATCCGTTCATCAACCACGCAGCGCAATTCAACTGGGCGCTGGATACCACCACCATCACCACCGATTGGGTGCTCCGCCTCGATGCCGATGAAATCGTTCTCGATGCGCCCGCCATCGCCGTTTTCATCGGCTCGAATCCAGCCGCAGCCGCTGCCACCATCAACCGCCGCATCCACTTCCTTGGCCGCTGGATCCGCCACGGCGGTATTTATCCGGTGCGGATGCTGCGACTGTGGCGCACCGGCAAGGGCCGCATCGAAAACCGCTGGATGGACGAACACGTCATCGTAGATGGTGCCGTCACCCATCTCGATACCGACATCGCCGATATCAACCTCAACAACCTCGGCTGGTGGACTACCAAGCACAACCACTACGCCACCCTCGAAGCCGTGCAGCAGCTCTCTGCCCCCGGCATCGAAGCAGGCGGCGACAGCGGCCCCCAGGCCCGGCGCAAACGCTGGCTCAAGGACACGGTCTACGCCCGCCTGCCCCTCGGCCTGCGCCCACTGTTCTATTTCCTCTACCGCTACATTTTGTTGCTGGGTGTCCTCGATGGCTGGCAAGGCCTCGCCTTCCACGGCCTGCAAGGCGGCTGGTACCGCTTCCTCGTCGACATGAAGATCGCCGAAATGCGCAGCTTGATGACATCGCGCGGCGAAACCCTCGCAACCATTGTCGAGGCCGAATATGGAATCCGGATTGCCGATCAGAGAAACCTTGATTAAAATAACCAAATAGGATATTTACTATAGACTCGGCTCTTTGACATCATAAAACCCCTGCATCGCCATCGGCGCTCGGACGATGGCTCCAGACGACAGCGTTCTTGGCGTCGACTTAGTGTCGACTTCCGCGCTGATTTTCCACTTTATCATAGAAAATCAGGCGGTTACGCGGCTTCTAATGCCCATTGCCGTATCGATTCGAAATTCGCCGCTTTCTCCAAACGAAAAAGGCGCCTCCGTTTCCGGAAGCGCCCTTTTGTTCGGTTTGGTGGAGCGTAACGGGATCGAACCGTTGACCTCTACAATGCCATCGTAGCGCTCTCCCAGCTGAGCTAACGCCCCGAACCAAAATCCTCACCCGGCGGGTCGGGTGAAGGAGCGGCGAATTAGGACAAAGCACCGGCCCACGCAAGTGCTTTTCTGCCCCGCCCTTGCCCGGCGCGGCAGGATGCCCTCAGCTCTCTTCGTCTTCGCCACTGGTGACAACCGCACCCAGGTCGTCGTCATCACCCAGTTCGACATCGGGTGCCGTGGCATCCTCGGCCGCATCGATGTCCAGATCCTCATCGACAGCGTCAACCGAATCCGAACCATCCGCCGAAGCCATCGGCTTGGCCTGCTCGAACGGCGTCGTCTGCTTCGACTTGAGCATCGGCTCGGCGATCCAGGCATAGCCACAGGCGATGCACGTGACCGGCTCGTCCTTCGTCAGATCGTAAAAACGGGTGTTGCACTTCGGGCAGGCACGCTTGGTGCCCCATTCAGCCTTGACCACAAGAATCTCCGTGACCGGGCGTGCAGGCAAAATGTGCCACCCGGAAAGGCGGGCGCATTGCCACACGCCGCGCCCCCTGTCAAAGCGCAGCCCCATGATTGCCGCCGAAAATCCCCAACCGCTCACGCTTTCCACGGCCGGACCACTCACCGGCACCGTCACCGTCCCCGGCGACAAATCGATCAGCCACCGCTCGCTGATGCTCGGCGCCCTGGTCGTCGGCGAAACCACCATCACCGGCCTGCTCGAAGGGGAAGACGTCCTCGCCACCGCCGCCGCCATGCAGAGAATGGGCGCACACATCGAAAAGCGCAGTGCCACATGGCACGTCCACGGCGTCGGCGTCGGCGGGCTGCTCCAGCCGCAAACCGCGCTCGACATGGGCAACAGCGGCACCAGCACCCGCCTCCTCATGGGCCTCATCGCCAGCCACCCCATTACCGCAACCTTCACCGGCGACGCCTCGCTCTCTCGCCGCCCCATGGGTCGCGTCATCGATCCGCTGTCGCTGATGGGCGCCACTTTCACCGCCAGTCCCAGCGGCCGTCTTCCCCTGACGATGCAAGGCCTCTGCCCCGCCATTCCGCTGCGCTACACCCTCCCGGTCGCTTCGGCCCAGGTCAAATCCGCCATCCTCCTCGCCGGCCTCAACACCCCCGGCCAGACGATCGTCATCGAACCTATCGCCACCCGCGACCACTCAGAACGCATGCTCGCCGGCTTCGGCGCCAAGCTCACCGTCGAACCTTCGCCAACAGGTCGCATCATCACCCTTACCGGCGAATCCGAACTCAAGCCCCAGGCCATCACCGTCCCCGGCGACCCCTCATCCGCCGCCTTCCCGCTCGTCGCCGCCCTCATCGTCCCCGGCTCCGCCGTCATCATCGAAAATGTCGGCATGAACCCCACCCGCGCCGGCCTCGTCGGCGTCCTCCAGGCGATGGGCGCAAACATCACCATCACCAACCCGCGCGCCGTCGGCGGCGAACCCGTCGCCGATCTCGTCGTCCGGCACAGCCCGTTGACCGGCATCGAAGTCCCCCCGGACCTGGCCCCCAGCATGATCGACGAATTCCCCATCCTCTTTGTCGCCGCCGCCTTCGCCGCCGGCACCACCACCCTGCGCGGGCTCGACGAACTCCGCGTCAAGGAATCCGATCGTATCACCACCATGGCCACCGGCCTCACCGCTTGCGGAGTTCCCACCCGCGAGCTCCCCGACGGACTCGTCATCACCGGCACCGGCGGCGATCCCATCCCAGGCAACAGCACCGTCGCCGCCCGCCTCGATCACCGCATCGCCATGAGCTTCGCCGTCCTCGGCCTCCACAGCCGCCAGCCCGTCACCATCGACGACGCCCACCCCATCGCAACCAGCTTTCCTGGCTTCGTCGCAATGATGCAGTCCCTCGGCGCCGTTTAGCGTTTGAGTCACTCCGGGGCCGCGGTGCCGGCCCACGCCCCGCTCGTTCGCAACAAACTCTACGCCTCCACCAACGGAAAATCCCGCTCCATCACATCCACGATCCGCCTGGCGGCATCCCCGGCACCATAGGGCAAAGCTGCCTGCCCCATTCGGCCCATCGCCCGCGCATCACCCAGCAAGCCCCGCACCGCCGCCACGATCTCATGCGCCTGCGTCCCCACCAGCCGAGCATTGCCGCTGTCCAGCCCCTCACGCCGCTCGGTCACATCGCGCAATACCAGCACCGGCACCCCCAGCGCCGGTGCCTCCTCCTGCACCCCGCCCGAATCTGTCAACACCAACGTCGCGCGCCCCAAAAGCCAGACGAACGCCGGATATTCAAGCGGTGGCAACAGATGCACCCCCGCCATCCCGCCCAGCACAGCCCGCACCGGCCCCACCACCGATGGATGCGGATGGACCGGCACCACAATCTCCGCCTCCCCCGCAAGCGCCGCCAGCGCCCGCAGCACCGAATCGAGCCGAACTCCATGGTTTTCCCGCCGGTGTACCGTCGCCAAAATCACCGGCCGCTGCCAATCGATCGCCGCAAACCGCCGCGCAATCACCTCCCCCGCATCTCGCGCCAACCGCGCCTCGACCAGCCGCAGTGCGTCGATCCCGGTGTTGCCCGTCACATGCACCGCGCCCGCGGCCACCCCCTCACGCAACAAGGCATCACGTGCCGCTACCGTCGGTGCAAAATGTACATCCGCCATCTGTCCTATGGCCCGCCGATGCATCTCCTCGGGAAACGGCTCGCCTTGCCCCGATCGCAAGCCAGCCTCCACGTGCAGTAATGCCCGCCGTGCATAAACCGCCGCCTGCGCCCCCGCGAACGCCGTCGCCGTATCACCCTGCACAATCACCGCCGCCGGCCGTACCACATCGCACACCGCCGCAACGGCCGGCACCAGCGCACCGACAACCTCCGCCGGCGCCTGTCCAGGCCGCATCACCGCCAAATCGGCATCGGCAACCAACCCAAAACCCGCCAGGGCTTCATGAAACAATTCACGGTGCTGTCCGGTCGCAACAACAAATGTCGCCCGCCCACGTGCCCGCAGCTGTAGAATGACCGGAGCAAGTTTCACTGCTTCAGGCCGAGTACCGGCCACAAACAGAAAAACACCCTCCGACGAAGCCCCCATCGTCATAAAACAAGGCTAATTCAGGTTCATATCGACTGCAAGTGGCTATCAGGACTTTATTGCTATTTGCACAACAGAAATATTCGGTCCGAAACGGCACCAATAGGTGTTTATGCATGGTTAACCATATTCACAGGCCGCCTTAACGTGCCTGCTGTCACGCTAGGCGCTCTTGTTGAAATCCCTCCCGACAGACTATGCCCAGTCATGACCTCTGCACCGGCACCCCAATGATCATCGCTGTTGATGGCCCCGCCGCCAGCGGCAAGGGCACCATTGCCCGCGCCCTCGCCCGCAAATATGGCCTGCCCCACCTCGACACCGGCAAACTCTATCGCGCCACCGGCCTCGCCGTCCGCCTGGCAGATGGCAACCCTCATGACGCCGCGGCTGCCATCGCCGCCGCTCTCACGCTCGACCCCGCGCTGCTCGATGATCCCGACCTCATGAGCGCTGAAAACGCCCAGGCTGCCTCCATCGTCTCCGCTCACCCCGGCGTCCGTGCCGCCCTTCTCGAAACCCAGCGCGCCTTCGCCGCCCAGGTCGGCGGTGCCGTTCTCGATGGCCGCGACATCGGCACCGTCATCGCGCCCCATGCCGTTGCAAAGCTGTTCGTCACCGCCACCCCCGACGTCCGCGCAGACCGCCGCCATCGCGAACTCATTGCAAAGGGCTTCATCTCCGATTTCACGACCGTCCTCACCGATATCCAGGCGCGTGACGCCCGTGATTCCGGTCGCAGCACTGCTCCCCTGACGCGCGCGCCGGACGCCGCCTTGCTCGATACCAGCGAATTGGCTATAGACGTAGCTGTCCAGCGGGCCATCGCGCTTGTAGAGCAAGCCATTACGCGGGACGGCCAGCAACAGGTCTGAAAGTATTGGAGGGGTAAACTCCCTGCAACTTTCGGCTTTTCGCCGGTCAATATCTGGAGCGTCGGCATGGTGCCGGCGCGACAACGACGAACAGCTGGCAATGGTGCCGGCTGAGAGGTTTCACAGCGGACTCGAAAACCCGCGTGCCGATCTCATACACAAGGTTGAACGTAACTTATGGCAACTGCAGCCCAGCCGACTCGCGATGATTTCGCAGCAATGCTCGAATCCAGCCTCGGCAAGAACCAGAGCTTCGAAGGACGTGTCGTAAAAGGCATCGTGACCGGCATCGAAAACGACCTCGCGGTCATCGATGTAGGCCTCAAGTCCGAAGGCCGCATTCCGCTGCGCGAATTCGCTGGCCTCGATGGCTTGCATGGCCTGACCATCGGCGACGAAGTCGAAGTTTTCGTCGATCGCGTCGAAAATGCCAATGGCGAAGCAATGTTGTCGCGTGACCGCGCTCGCCGTGAAGCTTCATGGGATGCCCTCGAAACGCAATACGCCGCCGGCGAACGCGTCGAAGGAGTCATCTTCGGCCGCGTCAAGGGCGGCTTCACCGTCGACTTGAACGGCGCCGTTGCCTTTCTGCCGGGTTCGCAGGTCGATATCCGTCCAGTGCGCGATGTCACCCCGTTGATGAACCTGCCGCAGCCTTTCCAGATCCTGAAGATGGACCGCAAGCGCGGCAACATCGTCGTCTCGCGCCGCTCGATCCTCGAAGAATCGCGCGCCGAACAGCGTTCGGGCCTGATCCTGTCGCTCGCTGAAGGCCAGATCGTCGATGGCACCGTCAAGAATATCACCGACTATGGTGCATTCGTTGATCTGGGCGGCATCGATGGCCTGTTGCACGTCACCGACATGAGCTACAAACGCGTCAACCATCCGTCCGAAGTGCTCAACATCGGCGACGTTCTGCGCGTCCAGATTGTCCGCATCAATCGCGATACCCAGCGTATTTCGCTCGGCATGAAGCAGTTGGAAGCCGATCCCTGGACCACCGCTGCTGCCAAATATGCGGTCGATTCCAAGCACAAGGGCCGTGTCACCAACATCACCGAATATGGCGCCTTCGTCGAACTCGAAGCCGGCATCGAAGGCCTGGTGCACGTTTCCGAAATGTCGTGGGTCAAAAAGAACGTCCACCCCGGCAAGATCGTCAGCACGTCCCAGGAAGTCGAAGTCATCGTCCTCGAAGTCGACGAGGAAAAGCGCCGAATCAGCCTTGGCCTCAAGCAGGCCCAGCGCAATCCTTGGGAAGTTTTCGCCGAAGAACACGCCGTTGGTTCCAAGGTCGAAGGCGAAGTCAAGAACAGCACCGAGTTCGGCCTGTTCATCGGCCTCGACGGCGAAGTCGATGGCATGGTCCATATGTCGGACATCGCCTGGGGCCTCACCGGCGAACAGGCGCTGGCCCGTCACCACAAGGGTGAGCGCGTCACCGCCGTTGTGCTTGAAGTCGATGTCGAAAAGGAACGCATCAGCCTCGGCATCAAACAGCTCGACGAAAGCCAGGGTCCGCGGGTCATCGCCAGCACCGAAGGCGCCGCTGCAACAGACAGCCTGAAGAAGAATGACATTATCACGACGACGGTCATCGCTTCGCGCGACGGCGGCATCGATGTCCAGGTCGGTGACGATGGCGCCGTGGTGTTCATCAAGCGCGGCGATCTCAGCCGCGATCGCGACGAGCAAAAGGCCGAGCGTTTCCAGCCCGGCCAGAAGGTCGATGCGATGATCATCGGCTTTGAAAAGGGTCGCAAGCCCATGCTCAGCATCAAGGCGATGCAGATCAGCGAAGAAAAGGCTGCGGTCGCCCAGTATGGCACGTCCGATTCGGGCGCCACGCTCGGCAACATCCTCGGCGCTGCCTTCAACAAGGCCAAGGAAGACGCCGACAAAGGCTGATTCGCGGCTGATTCGGGCTACACCGCCCAAAGCCAACGCGGTTTTGCCCCCGTTCCAGCCGGAACGGGGGCAAAGCATCGCTTTTATTGCAAATTCATTACCCGTTTGCCCCATTGCCGCTTGACCGCGAAAGCGGCAGGTATAGAGTTAATAGTTGCTGGGGGGGCGGCCCAACTCCTTCTAAAGGTGTAGGGCCTGGACAGGACAAGCCAATGATCAGGTCCGAACTTGTTACCATCGTTGCCGAAGGCAATCCGCATCTGACGATGCGCGATGTAGAGCGCATCGTCGGAACGATATTCGATGAAATAACCAATGCGCTGGCTTCCGGCCGTCGTGTGGAGTTACGTGGTTTCGGCGCCTTTTCAACAAGGGGTCGCGAGGCACGTACCGGTCGTAACCCGCGCACCGGCACCGCCGTAAAGGTGGACGCCAAACGCGTCCCTTATTTCAAACCCGGCAAAGAACTCCGCGAGCGCCTCAACTAAACCTATCTCCTCTTTGAGCGGGCAACTCGGCGCACTTGTGCCGAGCCGGGTGATAGCTATGCCACCGATATGCGGACGTGGCGAAACCGGTAGACGCAGCAGACTTAAAATCTGCTTCCCTCCATGGGAGTGCGGGTTCGAGTCCCGCCGTCCGCACCACGGATTCTACTCCTCATACTCTGGGGAAAGCGCGACTAGCCCTCTTGCGCGAGCGTGGTCGGGGCTGATGCCGACACAAACATGCTCGTCTGACCCACACGCAGCCTGACGCATCCTTCCCAGATTTCGGCCGTTATGTGTGCTGGGGGCCTTGAAAGCCATGCTACGCTGCACGAAGACAGCAACACGAGTGCGGCAAGTGTCGCAGCAATCAAGGTGGTTATGGACCGGGGGCACTTTTCCCTGCTATGAACGCTCTGTTGGGAATAAGGTTACGCTGATGTCGGACGGAAGTTCGTGGATCGAGATCGTGCTGCTGGCAATGCTGGCGGCTTTTATCGGCCTGCGTCTGGTCAGCGTACTCGGCAAGCGCACCGGCCATGAACGCCCCGTCGGGGATAGCTTTCGTCCCGGCGCACCCGAGCTGACAACACCAACCAGCCGCACCCTTGATGTCCAGCCCAGCGGGCTTGTCGCAGTGCCAGCTGGCACCGACAACGATCTTGCCCCGGCGCTTCAGGCCGTTGCCGATGCCGACAGTGATTTCAATCCGGAACGCTTTGTTACGGGTTCCAAATCGGCCTATTGCATGATTCTCGAGGCCTTTTGGTCAGGCAATGCCGGCGCCATGGAAGGCTTGGTTTCCGACGAAGTTCAGGAAAATTTCGCCACCGCCATCGAAGAACGCGATGGTGTGCGCCTCGACAACCGTATCGTTTCGGTTGACAGCGCCGCCATCACCAACGCCGAAATGATTGGACAAATGGCCGAAGTCACCGTGCGCTTCGTCGCCCGCGTCAACATTTCCGGCGCAGATGTCACAAGCAACGATGTTTGGACCTTCAGCCGCCATGTTGGCAGCCGCGATCCCAACTGGCTGCTCATCGCCACCGACGACGACACGCCGGGCGACGGCAACCTCGAAGCCTGATCCGGCTCGCGCCACGCGCCAGCATCTACGCGTGAACGCAAATGCCCTTCTGCCCGTCACACTGCTGCTCGGCCTTTCCGGGTGTGTTTCACAGCCTGCACCACCATTTTTGGCGCCTGCCGCTTCTCCGTCCTTGACGGTGATACCTGTCTCTACATCAAAGCGCGCTGCGGACCTGCCTATCGTCGCCGTCCCATTCAACTCGCCGACCAGCAGCGGTGCCGCCCTTACTGCCTTCCGCAAAAGCTGCCCCTCGCTCAAAAAACGTGAAGACCGAAGCGGCCTCACCCGCGCTGGTGATTGGGACATCGCCTGCGCCGCAACCACAACGGCTGATCCGCAAACTTTCTTCCAGACCCATTTCACCGCCATTACCGTCGCCAGCGGCAGAGGCTTCTCCACCGGCTATTACGAACCCGAAATCCTCGGCTCGCGGGCACCAGCTCCCGGCTACGCCACCCCGCTCTATCGTCGCCCGCCCGATCTGGTGGAGGTCGACCTCGGCGCATTCGCGAAAGACCTGCAGGGCCGCAAGTTGCGCGGCCGGCTTGATGGCAAGACCCTTGTCCCCTACCCCAGCCGCGCCGACATCATGGTAGGCGCACTTTCTGGCAGAGGGCTAGAACTCGTCTGGGCCGCGGACCCCTACGAGGCCTTTTTTCTCGAAATCCAGGGCTCGGGCCGTGTCAAACTACCAGATGGCCAGATCATGCGCATCGGCTATGACAGCCAAAATGGTCGCGACTATGTCGCCATCGGCAAAGTGCTACTTGACAACGGCAATTTGCCCAGAGGCGGCGTCACCATGGACTCGATCCTCGCCTGGCTGCGCGACAATCCAGAAAAAGCACCCGCCTTGCTCGCTGCAAATCCCAGCGTCGTCTTTTTTCGCGAAATCACCGGTGAAGGCCCGATTGGCGCAATGGGTATCGCCATCACACCGCAAATATCGGTTGCCGCAGATCCGGCCTTCATCCCACTGGGCGCACCGCTATTCGTCGAAACCCGCCTCGGTACACAAGCCCTGACCGCGCTGATGGTGGCACAGGACACCGGCGGCGCCATCAAGGGGCCTAACCGCATCGACCTGTTCCGCGGAGCCGGCACCGCCGCCCGTGCCGAAGCTGGCGCCCAGGCCGCCGATGCCAGAGTGGTCATCCTGCTGCCCCGCCAGGCGGCCGATCGCCTGCTCGCCGTTGAGGCCAACTGATTCATGGCACGGCGCCTGTCAGCGCAAGAACGCGCGCTTTGGTCACGGATCGCCGCGACCGTCCGTCCTATGCCTGGAAAGACTGCAATTCCGGCGCTCCCCCCTGAACCATCGGCCAAAGCCCCACCAACCTTCGTCAAGACCCCCGCCAGGATCCAACCAAGCCCCCCCCGCGCGACTACCCCGCCGCAGCGTCCGATTCCGGTCGCATCGGCCACCCTGGACGGCGGCTGGGACCGTCGCCTTCGCCAAGGTGATATCCGCCCCGATCGCGTCATCGACCTGCACGGCCACACCCTTGCAACAGCTCATTATGTCCTTGAAAATGCTCTTGATTCTGCCGATGGCGACCGTATCATCCTGATCGTCACCGGCAAGGGTCGTCACGATCGCCCCGGTCGCATCAAGGCCGAGCTAAGTCATTGGCTCGACAGCACAAATTTGCGCCACAAGATCGCCGCCCTCCGCACCGCCCACCCCCGCCACGGTGGCACCGGCGCCTTTTATCTCATCCTGCGACGCCGGGTCCAATAGCCCCTAGTTGCAACGACAGGGCAATCATGTCCCTAATCGTCTAAAGTGTTACACGATGGGATGAATTTATGCACCAAGACGTTGTAATTGTTGCCATAGACGGCCCGGTTGCGACCGTTACTCTCAATCGTCCCGACGCGATGAACGCGCTGTCAGCCGCCGTCCGTCGCGAACTGGCTGCGGCGATACGGCGTTTGGAAGCTGATGACAGCATTCGCGTCGTCATCCTCACCGGCGCCGGCGATCGCGCCTTCACTGCCGGCCTCGACCTGAAAGAACTGGGCCATGACGGGCTCGGCGCTGCCAATGCCGACACCGTGGATGAGAACCCAGTCAAGGCCATCGAGCAACTCACGAAGCCGTGCATTGGTGCCATCAACGGGGTTGCCATTACGGGCGGATTCGAACTGGCGCTGGCCTGCGATGTCCTCATCGCCAGTGACCGCGCCCGCTTTGCTGATACCCACGCCCGCGTTGGCATCATGCCGGGCTGGGGCCTGTCGCAGAAGCTGTCGCGGCTGATTGGTCCCTATCGGGCGCGGGAGCTGTCGCTGACGGGCAACTTCCTAGATGCCGCAACGGCTTGCAGCTGGGGCTTGGTCAACCGCGTCGTCCCCGCCGCCGACTTGATGGGTGTCGCCAGGGCGCTTGCTGCCGACATGGCAAGCATCGATCCCGCCTTCAGCGCTGCCTATAAGCGCCTGATCGGCGATGGCTATGCCACCACTTTTTCTGCTGGCATGGCGCTTGAAGCCGAGCGTTCGATGCAGGCAAATTCCAGGGTCTCGCCAGCTGCCGTCGAAGCTGCCCGCACCGCCGTGCAGGCCCGTGGCCGCAGCCAATAGGAATTTCACACTCATGACGACCCCCTTCCCCGGTTATGACCGGACGACGCTCGACAACCGGCTGGTCAATCCGGAGGTCACTGCCGATGAGAGCATCCATGATGTCTATGCCGAATTGCGTGCCACCGACCCGGTGCATTGGGCCGAGCCGACCGGTTTTCGGCCGTTTTGGGCCATTACCCGGCACGCCGACATCACGGCGGTGGCCAAGCAAAATGACAGGTTTGTCAACAGGTTCCGGACTTATCTGACCCCCATAGAGGCCGAGGAGTGGACGCTGGCGACGTCGGGGGATTCGCATTTGTTTCGCACCCTGGTCGATATTGACGATCCCCAGCACATGAAGTTGCGGCGGTTGACCAACACCTGGTTCATGCCGGCCAATCTGAAAAAGCTGGAGCCGGAGATCGCGGCGATTGCCAAGCGCCATGTCGACCATATGGCGTCGCTTGGGGGGGCTTGCGATTTCGTCAACGAGGTGGCGCTTTGGTATCCGCTCAGGGTCATCATGCGCATCCTTGGGTTGCCGCCCGAGGACGAGGGCAAGATGTTGCAGATGAGCCAGGAAATCTTTGGTCCGCAGGACCCGGATGTGATGGCGCGATCGAAATTGCTGACCACCGATACCGGCGTTGCCATTCCGGGATCGGGCAATGCGCAGGTTGATCTGTTTGCCTTGGTTCAACAATTTTTTGCCTATTTCGGCGCAGTGACCGAGGATCGGCGGGCCAATCCGCGGGATGACCTGTCCACCGTTATCGCCAACGGCGT
The DNA here is from genome assembly GCA_031422995.1 of Polymorphobacter sp. Classification (GTDB taxonomy): domain Bacteria; phylum Pseudomonadota; class Alphaproteobacteria; order Sphingomonadales; family Sphingomonadaceae; genus Sandarakinorhabdus. Next base: position 16,038 of record JANPEP010000065.1, read on the forward strand.
CATCGATGGCGCGCCGATCGGGCAGATGGAGGCCATCAGCTATTATGCTATCGTCGCCACGGCGGGGCATGACACGACCAGTTCGACGGCGGCGGGGGGCTTGCTCCAGTTGATCCGCAACCCGGCGGAGATGGCCAAATTGCAGGCCGATCCGTCGTTGATTCCCAGTGCCGTCGAGGAGATGATCCGGTGGGTGACACCGGTGAAGCATTTCATGCGAACGGCAACTGAAGACGTTGAAATTGGTGGGAAAACCATCAAGGCGGGGGATGGGTTGGCGTTGTTTTACTGGTCGGGAAATCGGGATGAGAAGGTGTTTGATGACGCCAATTCGTTTCGGGTCGACCGGGCGCATAATCCGCAGACGGCGTTCGGCAATGGCGTGCACCTGTGCCTGGGGCTGCATCTGGCGCGGATGGAGTTGCGGGCGTTGTTTGCCGAGCTGATCCCGCGGCTGGAGAGCATTGAACTGGCGGGCGAGCCGAAGAATTCGATTGCCAATTTTGTGTCTGGTTTGAAGACCTTGCCTGTCAAATATGTGATGCGATGAAGGCTGATTTGCGGCGGCGGGAGGCGGCCAATTATCCGTGGTCGGTGACGCTCGATACGCGATTTTCAGACATGGACGTCAACCGCCACCTGAACAATGTCGCCATCACGCGGTTTTTCGAGGAGGCCCGAATCCGGTTCAACTGGAGCCTGATTGCCGATGGCCAATGGTCGGTGCGGCCGCGGTATCTGGTGGCGCATGTGGCGGTGGATTTCCTGGATGAAGGGTCGTACCCGGCTCCGGTGTCGATGACCTATGCCGTTGGAAATATTGGGCGAAGCAGCTTTCGGTGCCTGATGGGGATGTTCCAGGACGGGGCTTGCGTGGCATTGTGCGATTCGGTGCTGGTGTATCGCGGGCCCGATGGGCCGGCAGCGTTGCCGCAGGACTTGCGGGTTCGGCTTGAGGCTTTTCCGCTGGCGGGGTAAAGCCGCCACCGATTGGAGATTCATCATGACTGACACACCGACGACGTTGACGCTTTCGCTCGATTCCGGGGGGGACGTGGTCATCAAGTTGCGGCCTGACCTGGCGCCGGGGCATGTGGCGCGGATTGCGGCGCTGGCGAATGAGGGATTCTATGACGGGGTGGTTTTCCACCGAGTCATTCCGGGGTTCATGGCCCAGGGCGGCGACCCGACGGGGACGGGGATGGGCGGGTCCAAACAGCCTGATTTGAAAGCCGAATTTTCGGCGGCGAAGCATGTGCGGGGGGTGTGCTCGATGGCGCGATCCTCGGCGCCGAACAGTGCCAACAGCCAGTTTTTCATCTGCTTCGATGATGCCGGGTTCCTTGATCGGCAATATACGGTGTGGGGTGAAGTGACGTCGGGGATGGAGCATGTCGACGCGTTGCCCAAGGGTGAGCCGCCGCGCACGCCGGGCAAGATCGTGACCGCACGGGCGGTTTGAGTGTGATCCCCGGGGGTTAGTCCCCGGGGGCTGCACCTTTGGAAGTTGACAAAGGTCACACATTTCGACGGTTGCGGAGGCTTTGCAGCCTTTGCACCGAACGCATGGCTGTGGCCGGTGACGATGGGGATTTCCAGCGGGTTCAAAGAGCGCGACACGCGGATAAATTGACCGATTTGGTTCTTTTTGTCAAGATTTGTCGGCTTCGCGCGTGCCGCCCTCGCCCATAGGGTTGGGGCAAGGGGTGTGGCACTGCCCCCACGCCCCTCCCCACTCTCCGTTAGCTACGCTCACGGGGGAGGAGGGAGCAGGGTAGGAGGAGAGACGTGGCGGGAGGCGGGTTAGCGGCCGCGGTAGCCGCCACCACCGCCGCCGCTGCCGGCGCGGCCCTGGCCCTGGCGGCCACCACCGCTGCCGCGGTGGGGAGTTACCTGGGCGCGGGGGTCGCGGCCCGGCCTTCCACCACCACTCGGTCGACGGGCGTGGTCGCGGCGTTCCTCTTCACGCGGCGCTGGTGGAGCGGCGCGTTCGACCTTTTGGGCGGCGAGCACGGCGGCGCGGAAGTCTGCCGGAAGCGCGAGGACGGTGATTTTCTGGCGGATCAGTTTTTCGATGTCGCGCAGGAAGGGGCGTTCGTCTTCGGCGCAGAAGGCAATCGCCTGCCCATCGGCGCCGGCGCGCGCGGTGCGGCCGATGCGGTGGACGTAGGATTCGGGGACATTGGGGAGTTCGTAGTTGATGACGTGGCTGACGCCGGTCACATCGATGCCGCGGGCGGCGATGTCGGTCGCGACGAGGACGCGGCAGGTGCCGGCCTTGAACGCCGCAAGGGCGCGTTCGCGTTGCGGCTGGCTTTTGTTGCCGTGGATGGCTTCGGCGACGATGCCGGCGTTGCCGAGTTGGCGAACGATGCGATCGGCGCCGTGCTTGGTGCGGCTGAACACCAGGGCACGATCGATGGCCTTGTCGCGCAGGACAAGCTGCAACAGCGCAGGCTTTTCGGACTGGTTGACGTGGATGACGGCCTGATCAACGCGCTCAGCCGTGGTCGCGGCGGGTTTGACGGCGACCTTGACCGGGTTGGTGAGATAACGCGAGGCGAGTTCTTCGATGGCTTTCGGCATGGTGGCCGAGAAGAACAGCGTCTGGCGCTGGCGCGGCAGCAGGCCGACGATGCGGCGCAGATCGTGGATGAAGCCCAAGTCGAGCATCTGATCGGCTTCATCGAGGACGAGGATTTCGACATGCTTGAGATCGAGGCTGCCACGCTCGACGAGATCGAGCAGGCGGCCGGGGGTGGCGACGACGACGTCGACACCATGCGACATGGCGCGTTCCTGGCGCGGGATGGGGACGCCGCCGAAGACGGTCGTCACGCTGAGCTTCATGTACTTGCCATAGTCAGTGAACGATTGGGCGATTTGCGAGACGAGTTCGCGGGTGGGAGCGAGCACCAAGGCGCGGGTGGCGTATTTCAGGCGGTGCTTGGGGTTGGCGGCGAGGCGGTGCAGCATGGGCAGCGCGAAGGCCGCGGTCTTGCCGGTGCCGGTCTGGGCGATGCCGCAAATGTCCCGGCCTTCGAGGACCGGGGGGATGGATTGCACCTGGATGGGGGTGGGCTCGGTATAGCCCTTGTCTGCCAAGGCGCGCGAAATGGGTTCGGCGAGGCCGAAATCAGCGAAATAGGTCATTATTTGGTCTTTGCGATTGGGCACGCGATGGATTCGCGTGGTCGCCGGAGGCCTTCGGAGGCGGCCGGACGAGCGGGTTTTGACAACCCGCGTGATGGGGTGGCCCTTGGGGCTGGCCTCTGAACATCCGGGTCTGGAGCAAAATGCTCGATCACGCACCCGGTGTTGGCAGCGGGTGTATCCCACGCTGAAGCCGAGGGCGATATCGCAGTGCAGCACGGAATTGTCAAGGCGAGGGTGCTTCCCACTATGACGCCGAAGTGTCACAGAAGAGTCATGAGGGGTGTATAGGGCGGGGGCGGGAGATGACCGAAACGCCGATGTCTGTGCAGTGGAAACGACGGGCGCGCGGTTTTGCCGGGGCGCTGGCTCCTGATTTTTGGCTTTTGGTGCTGGAATTGCTGGTCTTGACGCTGCTTGCCTTTCAGATCGCGCGATTGGGGTGGACGGTGGTGACGCCGGTGGCGCCGTTTGGGGATTGGGCACCGGCGGGCGATTCGCGGCCGAAGGTGGATTTGGCGGTTCTGGGCGGTTTTGACCCGTTCTTTCGGCAGCGCAGTGACGACGCGGCGGCGGTTTCGGGGCTGTCGTTGACCTTGCTGGGGACGCGGGTCGACATGGTTTCGGGGCGCGGATCGGCGATCATCGCGGGGGCGGACGGGGTGCAGGCGAGTTATCTGGTGGGTGAAGCGATTGTGCCGGGGGTGACGTTGAAATCGGTGCAGTTTGACGGGGTGACGCTGGACCGGGGGGGGACGGCGGAGATGTTGTTTCTGGACCAATCTGCCGGGGGTGGGCCGGTGGCGGCGGTTGCCCCGGAGGCGTTGAAGCCGCGATTGGCGGCGGATGTGCCAGCGCCGCGATTGGCGGCGGATATGCCAGCGCCGCGATTGGCGGCGGATATGCCAGCGCCGCGATTGGCGGCGGATATAGTGGTGACGCCGCGGATGAAGGGCAGCGAGCTTACGGGATATGTGCTGACGCCAAAGGGATCTGGCGCGGCGTTTGCGGCCGCCGGATTGATGGCGGGGGACGTGCTGGTGCGAGTGGACGGGCAAGGGGTGGCAGCGGGCGATCCGGCGGCGTTGGCGCAGCGGCTGGATGCCGGCGGGGTGAATGTCGAGGTGGAACGGGGTGGCAAGCCGGTGACGATCAGGATTGGCCGGTGAGGGTTTTTGCGGGCGTTGTAGCGCTGGCGTTGGCGACGGCTGCGGTGGGGCAGCAGACGGTGAACCTGCGCGATGCCGATGTGCGGGCGTATATCCAGGACGTGGCGCGAGCGACGGGGCGGACGTTCATCATCGACCCGCGGGTGCAGGGCAAGGTTTCGGTGGTGAGCGAGCGGCCATTGGGCCGGGATGCGTATTTCGAGCTGTTCCTTTCGACGTTGCGGGCGAACGGATTGGTGGTGTCGCCGGCGGCGGGGGGGGCATTCCGGATTGCGCCGGCCGATGGCGCGGCGACGCAGCCCGGCGGCGGCGGCACGGGGCGCGACCGGTTTGTGACCGAGGTGATCCGGCTGAATTCGATCGATGCGGCATCGGCGGTGGAGAGTTTGCGGCCGCTGGTGAGCAGAGAAGGCCAGGTGACGGCCAATCGCAGCGGCAATGCGGTGATCGTGGCAGATTATGCCGACAATGTGGCGCGGGTGCGCAGCCTGATCAAGCAGATCGACCGGGACCGGCAGACGACGAAGGTGGTGCCGTTGAAGAATGCCGGGGCGCGGGAGATTGCGGCGTCGTTGAACCAGCTGGCGGGGGCTGGCGGGGCGGCGGGCGCAGGGCCTGGGGCCGGGGCGGTTTCGGTGGTGGCGATCGACAGTTCCAATGCGGTGGCGTTGCGCGGGGAAGCGGGCGCGGTTGAGCGGTTGGCGACGACGGTGGCGGACCTGGACCGGCGGGCAGCGGCGGGGGCGGATGTGCGGGTGATTTTCCTGGCGCATGCCGATGCGGAGAAGTTGTTGCCGGTGTTGCAGCAGTTGGTGGGGCAGGCCCCGACGGCGGCGACGCAATCGAGTTCGGGGGGCGGGACGGCGGCGGCGCCCTTTGGCAATGGCGGGCAGGCCCAAGCCGCGACGAGCGGCGGGGTGGCGGCGGTGATTCCGGGAGCGACGATCGGGCGTGGGCAGGCGGTGATTGCGCGGTATGAGGGGGCCAATGCGATCGTGATTGCGGCGCCGGCGGATGTGCAGCGGCAGTTGGGCGAGGTGATCCGGCAGCTGGATACGCGGCGCGAACAGGTGCTGGTGGAAGCGATCATCGTCGAAATTTCGGACCTGGCGGCCAAGCGGTTGGGCGTGCAATTTTTGTTGAGTGGCACCGGCGGTTCGAACATTCCGTTTGCGGCAACGAATTATTCCAATGCGGCGCCGAATTTGCTGACCGTGGCGGGTGCGGTGGCTTCGGAGAAGAATGACCCGGGATCGGACGTGACAGCGACGTTGCGCGATGCGGCGATCGCGACGTTGCTGGGGGCGACAGGGGGCAGTTTCGGATTTGGCGGCAATATCGGCAATGACGCGATTTTCGGGTTTGTCATCAATGCGGTGAAATCCGACACGGCATCGAACATATTGTCGACGCCATCGATCATGACGCTGGATAACCAGCAGGCCAAGATTTTGGTGGGCCAGGAAGTGCCGATTTCGACCGGCGAAGCGTTGAGCAACAATTTTGACAACGCCTTTCGGACGATCCAGCGGCAGAATGTCGGCATCCAGCTGGATGTGAAGCCGCAGATCAATGCCGGCGGGACAATCAAGTTGCAGATCCGCCAGGAGGTGAGTTCGATTGCCGGGCCGGTGTCGAGCACGTCCCCGGAGCTGATCCTCAACAAGCGCGAGATCACCACGACGGTG
>JANPEP010000066.1:0-7997 GCA_031422995.1 Polymorphobacter sp.
TATGAGCTTTCGGCCTCGACATCGACGATGCCCGAAATCTGCGGCCGCATCTGTCCGCAGGACCGGCTCTGCGAAGGCAATTGCGTCATCGAAAAGGATTTCGGCTCGGTCACGATCGGCTCGGTGGAAAAGTTCATCACCGATACCGCCTGGGAGAATGGTTGGGTCAAGCCGATCCGCATTGTCGCCGATCGTTCGTCGCAATCGGTCGGCATCATCGGCGCCGGGCCGGCGGGCCTCACAACGGCAGAATTGCTGCGCACCAAAGGCTATGATGTCCATGTCTATGATCGCTACGACCGCGCCGGCGGGCTGCTGACTTATGGCATCCCGGGCTTCAAGCTCGAAAAGCCGGTGGTCATGCGCCGCGTCGATCGCCTCCGCGACGCTGGCATCCATTTCCACCATGAATTCGAAGTCGGCCGCGATGCCTCGCTGGCCGATTTGCGCCAACGCCATGACGCGCTGCTCGTCGCCACCGGCGTCTACACGCCGCGCGCCGTCGATGTGCCGGGCGCCGATACGTCAGCCGCGGTCGAGGCGCTCGATTACCTCACAGCCTCGAACCGCGCCGGCTTTGGCGACATCGTTGCCGATGCCACAGCGCTCGATGCCGCCGGCAAGCATGTCGTGGTCATCGGCGGCGGCGACACCGCGATGGACTGCGTCCGCACCGCGGTTCGCCAGGGCGCCGCCAGCGTGAAATGCCTTTATCGCCGTGATCGCGCCAACATGCCGGGCTCGATCCGCGAAGTCACCCACGCCGAGGAGGAAGGCGTCGAATTCATCTGGCTCGGGGCGCCCGCAGCCATCGGCGAAAAGCGCGTGACTGCAAAACGGATGCGCCTTGGACAGGCCGGACCCGATGGCCGCCGCGCGCCGGAAGCCGAGCCGGGCGGTAATTTCGAGTTGAAGGCCGACCTGGTCATCAAGGCGCTGGGCTTTGACGCAGAGGACCTGCCGGGCCTCTTCAATGCGCCTGATCTCGGCGTCACCCGTTGGGGCACGCTCAGGGTTGACCACAAAACGATGATGACGTCGCTGCCCGGCGTGTTCGCCGCGGGTGATATCGTCCGCGGCGCCAGCCTAGTGGTGTGGGCGGTGCGCGATGGCCGCGATGTTTCGGCCCAGATGCACGCCTTTTTGCGCGCCAGTGCAAAGCCGGCCGCGCAAGCCGCCTGAAACGGAGTCATTCAGATGCTCAGCCTTATCGTCGCCGTCGTTGCCGCAACGGCCCAGCCAGCAGCAAAGCCTGTCGATCCTGCCGCAATGGTCGCTGCGACGGCGCTGGTGCAGCAACTCGATGTGCGTGGCCAGGTGCAGCGCGGCATGGACCAGAACATCCAGCTGATGAAATCCGGCGTTGCCATCCGTTCGATGCTGGCGCAGCAACCAGGGTTCATCCCGGCCTATCAGGCGAACAAGGCGCGCTTTGACCCAGCGTTGCAAAAGGCTGGCGCGATCCAGGCTGAAGTCGCAACGAAGGTGGTTCGGGACAATATCGGTGCTGTCGTCAATGAAGCTGCCAGGGCCTATGCGCGCAACTTCTCGGCGGTGGAACTGACCCAGATCGCCGCGTTCTACCGCAGCTCGGCCGGCCTTGCTCTGTTGCAGCGCCAACCGCGTGTTGCAGCCGAAATCGGTCAGGCTACAGGACGTATCATCGGTGCAAAGATCGACGCCGGGATGAAGGTAGCGGAACCCCGGATTCAAGCAGCGCTGGCGCCATTGAACGCACCGCCGTCGGCACCGAAGAAGAAATAGGGACAAGGCCATGTCGCAGACCATCCCCTTTGTCGTGTCGGCCGCTGAGCGCGCGCGCATCGCCGATGTCGGCATGTATCGCCCCGACATGGAATCCGATGCCTGCGGCGTTGGCCTTATCTCCGCCACCGACGGCAAGCCATCACGCCGCGTCGTCGTGGCGGGCATCGAGGCGTTGAAGGCAGTCTGGCACCGCGGCGCCGTCGATGCCGATGGCAAGACCGGCGATGGCGCTGGCATCCATGTCGAACTGCCGCTGGAATTTTTCCAGGAACATATCGGCCGCGCCGGGCATAAACCCAAGCCGAATCTGCTGGCGGTTGGCCAGGTGTTCCTGCCGCGCACCGACCTCGCCGCGCAGGAAACCTGCCGCACCATTGTGGAATCCGAAATCATCGGCTTTGGCTACAAGGTCTATGGCTGGCGTCAGGTGCCGGTCGATGTCTCGGTGATCGGCGAAAAGGCGATGCTGTCGCGCCCCGAAATCGAGCAGATCATGATTGTCGGGCCGTTACCGGGTGATGGCGCGATCGAGGCGTTCGAGAAAGACCTGTATCTCATCCGCCGCCGTATCGAAAAGAAAGTCATCGAGAGCCAGACCCAGGGCTTCTACATCTGCTCGCTGTCGGCGCGCTCGATTATCTACAAGGGCCTGTTCCTCGCCGAGGAGCTGTCAGTTTTTTACCCCGATCTGATGGACGAGCGCTTCACCTCGCGCTTCGCCATCTATCACCAGCGCTACAGCACCAACACCTTCCCGCAATGGTGGCTGGCACAACCCTTCCGCTGCCTCGCCCATAATGGCGAGATCAACACGGTGCGCGGCAACACCAACTGGATGAAAAGCCATGAAATCAAGATGGCAGCGGCAGCATTTGGCGAACATTCCGAAGACATCAAGCCGCTGATCCCGGCCGGCGCCTCCGATACGGCAGCGCTGGATGCGGTGTTCGAGGCGTTCGTGCGCTCGGGCCGCGACGCGCCAACCGCCAAGCTGATGCTGATTCCCGAGGCGTGGAGCAAAGACGACAGCCTGCCGGAAGCGCACCGTGCGATGTATGCATTCTTCGCCAGCGTCATGGAGGCCTGGGACGGTCCGGCAGCGCTGGCCATGACCGATGGCCGCTGGGTCGTCGCCGGGCTCGACCGCAACGCCCTGCGGCCGATGCGATACTGCCTTACCCGCGACAATCTGCTGGTCACAGGTTCGGAAGCCGGGATGGTCGTCATCCCCGAAGCCGATATGGTGATGAAGGGCGCGCTGGGGCCCGGCGAGATGATCGCGGTCGATCTGGATGGGGACGGCATTATGGCCGGCGCCAAGGGCGGTCCGCGCTTCTATTCCGATCGCGAGATCAAGGATCGCATTGCCGACGCCAATGACTATGCAGCGCTGGTGGCGGGCTTCACCACCTTCAGCTCGATGAAGGGCCATGACGGTCCGCAGCCGGGCGCAAGTTACAGCCGCGACGAGCTGCGGCGGCGCCAGGTCGCCGCCGGCCAGACCATGGAAGACATGGAGCTTTTGTTGGCGCCGATGGTCGAGGACGCAAAGGAAGCCATCGGCAGCATGGGTGATGATGCGCCGCTGGCGGTGATTTCGGACAATCCGCGTAATCTCAGCCATTTCTTCCGGCAGAACTTTTCACAGGTCACCAACCCGCCGATCGACAGTTTGCGCGAGACACGGGTGATGAGCCTGAAGACGCGGTTTTCCAATCTGGGCAATATCCTGGATGATGGCGCCAAGCAGGAAGGCGTGATGGTCATCGACACGCCAGTGATGACCAACATGGGCTGGGATGTGCTGAAGCGCCATTTCGGCAAGCAGACTGCTGTTATTGATTGCAGTTTCGACGTCTATGGCGGCCCGGAGGCGTTGCGCGCTGCGATCACGCGGGTGCGAAACGAGGCCGAGACAGCGGTACGTTCGGGCAAGAGCCAGTTGTTCCTGACCGACGAAAATCAATCAGCCGAACGTGCCGGCATTTCGATGATCCTCGCCACGGCGGGTGTCCATACGCATCTGGTCAGGAATGGCCTGCGGACCTTTGCATCGATCAACGTGCGGTCGGCCGAAGCGCTGGATACGCATTATTTCGCCGTGCTGATCGGGGTCGGCGCCACGACCGTGAACGCCTATCTGGCGCAGGAGGCGATTGCGGACCGCCATGGCCGCGGGCTGTTCGGCGGCTTCAGCTATGAAGAATGCGTCCAGCGCTACAAAAAGGCGGTCGAGGACGGCTTGCTCAAGATCATGGCGAAGATGGGCATTGCCGTCATCTCGTCGTATCGCGGCGGTTACAATTTCGAAGCGGTGGGGCTCAGCCGGGCGCTGGTCAACGACTTCTTCCCGGGCATGCCGGCCAAGATTTCGGGCGAAGGCTTTGAATCCTTGTTCATCAATGCCCAGATGCGCCACGATCAGGCGTTCGACGAGGATGTCATCGCGCTGCCGATCGGCGGCCTGTACCGCTATCGCGCCGGCAGCGAGGCCCATGCCTATCAGGCGGGGATGATCCACCTATTGCAGCACGCCGTGAGCGCCGACAGCTATTCCGACTATCTCAAGTTCAGCCGGGCGGTGCGCGAACAGCCGCCGATCGCGCTGCGTGACCTGTTGGACTTTGTCGACAACACCCAGGCCGTGCCGATCGAATCGGTGGAGTCGATAACCGAGATACGCAAGCGCTTCGTGACGCCGGGGATGAGCCTGGGCGCGCTGTCGCCCGAGGCGCATGAGACGCTGGCGATTGCCATGAACCGCATCGGCGCCAAGGCAGTGAGCGGCGAAGGCGGAGAAGACCAGAAGCGCTACACGCCCTATGAGAATGGCGACAACGCCAATTCTGCGGTCAAGCAGATCGCTAGCGGCCGGTTTGGCGTGACGGCCGAATATCTGAATGCCTGCGAGGAAATCGAGATCAAGGTCGCGCAGGGCGCCAAGCCCGGTGAGGGCGGGCAATTGCCCGGTTTCAAGGTGACCGAGATGATTGCGCGGCTGCGCCATGCGACGCCGGGGGTCAGTCTGATTTCGCCGCCGCCGCATCACGACATCTATTCGATCGAGGATCTGGCGCAGCTGATCTATGATTTGAAGCAGATAAACCCGCGCGCGCGGGTATGTGTGAAGCTGGTGAGCAGCGCCGGCATCGGCACCGTGGCGGCGGGCGTGGCGAAGGCCCATGCCGATGTCATTCTGGTGTCGGGCCATGTTGGCGGCACGGCGGCCAGCCCGCAGACCAGCATCAAATATGCCGGGACGCCATGGGAAATGGGGCTGTCCGAAGTCAACCAGGTGCTGACCCTGAATGGGCTGCGGCACAGGGTGAAGTTGCGCACCGATGGTGGTCTGAAGACCGGCCGCGACATTGTCATCGCGGCCATATTGGGTGCCGAGGAGTTCGGCATCGGCACGCTTTCGTTGGTCGCCATGGGCTGCATCATGGTGCGGCAATGCCATTCGAACACCTGCCCCGTCGGCGTGTGTACACAGAATGATGCCTTGCGCGCTAAATTCGTCGGAACCCCGGAAAAGGTCATCAATTTGATGAGCTTCATCGCCGAGGAAGTGCGCGAGATCCTGGCACGGCTGGGCGTGCGGTCGCTTGACGAAGTCATCGGGCGGACCGAGCTGTTGCGGCAGGTCAGCCGGGGGGCCGAGCATCTGGACGATCTTGATCTGAACCCCATTCTCGCCAAGGTCGATGCGCCTGACCATATGCGGCGGTTCGGCATCGAAGGGCACCGCAACGAAGTGCCCGACAGCTTGGATGCCGACATGATCCGCGATGCCGAGCAATTGTTCAGCCGCGGCGAGAAGATGCAGCTGACATATTCGGTGCGGAATACGCATCGCGCCGTTGGCACGCGGCTGTCATCCGAAATCACCCGCAAGTTCGGCATGAAGGGCCTTGTGCCCGGTCATGTCCAGATTCGACTGCGTGGGTCGGCAGGGCAATCTCTGGGTGCCTTTGCTGTTCAGGGTTTGCGGCTGGAAGTGTTTGGCGAAGCCAATGACTATGTTGGCAAGGGCCTCTCGGGCGCGACGATCGTGGTGCGCCCGATGGTGTCATCACCGCTGGCCAGCCAGGACAATGCGATCATCGGCAATACCGTGTTGTATGGCGCTACGGCTGGCAGGTTGTTTGCGGCGGGCCGTGCAGGAGAACGCTTTGCGGTTCGCAATTCGGGGGCGACCGTGGTGGTCGAGGGCTGCGGTGCCAATGGCTGCGAGTATATGACTGGCGGCGTTGCCGTTGTTCTGGGCAAGGTTGGTGACAATTTCGGCGCCGGGATGAGTGGCGGCATGGCTTTTGTCTATGATCGCGACGGCGATTTTGAACGGCGAGTCAATCGCGATTCGGTGACGCTGAGCCGGCTGGCGAGTGCGCATTGGGAAGGCGTGGCCCATGGCCTCATCGAGGAGCATGTCCGCGAGACGGGGTCGAAATGGGCCAGCGGGCTGCTGGCGGAATGGGATCGGACGCGGACGCGTATCTGGCAGGTGTGCCCGAAGGAAATGCTGTCGCGGTTGGCGCATCCGTTGGATGACACCCTTGTTCTGGTGGCAGCCGAATAGCTGTATTACGAAAATGATACAGGTGATTGTAACGTCGTTGGAGGGTCCCTATCTTCGTTGAGCCGCAACGACAGGACCAACGATGGCCGACAACAAGCAGGACCCGCTGATTGAAAGCCTGATGGCCTTGGCCGTCAGTGCTGCTCCGTTGATCAAGCGGGCGCGCGAATCGGGGATGTTCAAGGCCGGGACGCGTGAGGATATGGCGTCCGAGGCGGTGGTCAATGTGACGCCGACAGCGGCCGAGGCCGAAGCGGTGGATTATGCGGCGCAAAAGGCGGCGTTGCAGGACATCATCGTCAACCAGGCGATGAAGATTGCGGCGCTTGAAGCGGAAATCGCCAAATTGTCGGCCAAGACGAAGCGCAGCAAGAGCTGAAGGCTCGACTCCCGGCGTTGCAAGCCCGAGGGTGCGATGATGCGTGCCCCCGATATCATGACCGTCTGTCGTCGCCATGTCGGCGTGTGGCATGGCCAGTATCGACATTTTGACACTGCGGGCGTCGAAGTGGATGCCCATGCCAGCGAGATCATCAACGCTTTTCCCGTTGATGGCAGCTTTGCCTATGTCCAGACCAGCCGGTTTTATTGGCCCGATGGCAGGCACGAGGAACATGTGTTTCCTGGTGTGTTGCGTGACAATCGCCTGCATTGGGCGACCGAACGCCTGAGCGGCACGGCGTTTACCAGCGCCGATGCGCCCGAGGCGTTGTTCCTGCGTTTCGCGCGGGTCGATCTGCCAGGCATAGAGATTTTGGAGATGATCGAACTGGGGCAGGCGGCAGGCGTGCGGATGCGCAGTTGGCAATGGAGCCGCGACGGGCAACCATTTCGTCGCACAATGGTTGATGAAAAGCGCGCAAGCCGCGATATTCCCGCGTAAAATACGCAGCGCCCCCTTCCCCCGGCGCGCGACTTGGTTAAGATAGTATTTCTAAAATGTGGCGCCTTTATCAATATCCGCTCTGCCCCTTCAGTCGGAAGGTGCGCTTTGCCTGTGCTGTAAAGGGTGTCACTGTCGAACTGGTGCGCGAATATCCGTGGGAACGGCGCGATGGGTTTGCGGCGTTGAACCCGGCTGGCCAGACTCCGGTGATGCAGAATGGCGGCGTTGTCCTGACCGACAGCTCGGCGATCTGCGATTATTTCGAGGAAACCATCGAGCGGACACCCTTGCTGGGTGCCGGGCCGGAGGAGCGTGCCGAAGCCCGGCGGTTGATCGCCTGGTTCGACCAGAAATTTTATGCCGAGGTGACGGCGCCGTTGCTGTCGGAGCGGATGTACAAGCGCGCCATCATCCGGATGGCACCCGATGCGGCAGTGGTGCGCGATGCGGCGCGCAATGCCGAGGCGCATCTGGATTATCTCGACTTTCTGCTGGACCGGCGGCGCTGGCTGTCGGGGCCGGCGTTCGGGTTGGCCGATATCGCGGCAGCGTCACAGATTTCGGTTGCCGATTACCTCGGTGGAATCGAATGGGACGGGCATGAGCCGGCGCGGACCTGGTATTCGGCGCTGAAGTCGCGTCCGGCGTTCCGGCCGTTGCTGGGGGAACGGATGGAGGGCCTGCCGCCGCCGGTGCATTACGACAAGCTGGATTTCTGAAGGGCGATCGATTCCGAATCCAACGAAAGTGAGGAAAGTGCGGCCG
>JANPEP010000067.1:0-2822 GCA_031422995.1 Polymorphobacter sp.
CTGGGGCCTTGGCCCCAGACCCCATCCGATCAGATAGCGAAAAACACCATTGATGGGTCTTGGCACCCAAGGAATAATCGGGGTCTGGGGCCTGTGGCCCCAGCCGCCAGAGGCCCTTAAACTGCTGTCCGACGTCGCTCAGCGATAAACAAACGCCGCATCATCCAGGTCGATCAACGGCAGGCTGTCCTTCTCCGCCCAATAATCCTGGGTGTGCTGCCATTCCGGCTTGTCGCCGCGCTTGGGCAGCAGATGCACGCCGCGCTGCACATAACCGGCGTTAAAATTGTCAGGGTCGATCCACGGCAGCCGCGGCATGTTATGGTCTTCGGGCCGCAGTGCCGGCACCACTTCGCGGGCGCCCTTGGCCTCCATATGCCCCAGCATCTTGCAGACGAAATCGCCGATCAAGTCAGCCCGAAGCGTCCAGCTGGCGCGCAGATAACCGAACACCCACACCATGTTGGGCACACCGGTGAACATCATGCCGCGATATGTCACGGTTTCGGAAAAATCCAACGGCTCGCCATCGATCGAAAAATCAATGTCGCCGAGCACGCTCAGGTTGAAGCCGGTGGCGGTGACGATGATGTCCGCCGGCACGGTTTCGCCCGATTCCAGCCGGATGCCGTCCGGCGTGAAGCTGGCAATCTGCCCCGTCACCACATCGGCAGTGCCCGCCGAGATCGCAGCGAACAGATCGCCATCGGGCACCATCGCAATGCGTTGCCGCCACGGCAGGTATCGCGGCGTGAAATGCGTCGCCACGTCATAATCCGGCGGCAACAATGCCCGCACCGCCTCGATCAATTCGTCGCGCATCACCTCGGGCTCCTCAAAGGATCGCCGGGTGATTTCCGCCATGTCCCAGTTCAGCTTGCGGCGCACGATCTCATGCGTCCACGCATCATCGACCTGCAACGCTCGCAACGTGTCGGCCAGTTCATTTTCGTTGCTGTTCGACAGGAAATAGGTCGGTGATCGCTGCAACATCGTCACCTTGGCGGCGGTCGGCGCCATCGCCGGGATGATCGTCGCCGCGGTCGCCCCCGATCCGATGACCACTACGCGCTTGCCGCTGTAATCCAGGTCCTCGGGCCATTCCTCGGTATGAACAATAGTTCCCTTGAAATCCGCCATCCCCGCCCATTCCGGCGTAAAGCCCTGGTTGTGGCGATAATATCCCTGGCACATCCACAGGAAATTGGCGGTAAAGCGTCGCTGTTCGCCCGTATCGGTGCGCGCCGCGACAATGGTCCAGCGCTTGTCGGCACTCGACCAGTCCGACGACAGGATGCGATGCCCGTACCGGATATGCTGCCCCAGGTCGCTCTCGTCGATAACCGCGCCCAGATAGGCCTGAATCTCGGCGCCCGTCGCAATCGGCGGCCCCACCCAGGGCTTGAACCGATATCCAAAGGTATAAAGGTCGCTGTCGGACCGGATGCCGGGGAATTTGTGGCTCAACCAGGTGCCGCCATAACCACCCTGTGATTCCAGCACGACAAAGCTGGTGCCCGGCCGCTGGTGGGTCAGATGCCACGCCGCCCCGATCCCCGAAATCCCGGCCCCGACGACCAGAACATCGAAATGCTCGACTTCAGCAGCAGCGTTCGCATCGACAGCAACAGCGACGTTCATCCCGAATCTCCCCATCCGATTCGCAAAGCCTAGAGGTTTTTGCGGTGAAGTGGAGTCGCTCCATTTCAGCGCGTCACCCCGGCGCAGGCCGGGGCCCATCGCCCGGACGCGCCGATGAACGACCGCGCCCCCGCTTCCCAAATCCCCCCCACTCCGGCAAGGCAGCGCCAATGCTCACCGATCCCTCCACCACCCGCCGCCTCTATGGCCGCCGCACCGGTCACAAGCTCCGCCAGGGCCAGGCCGCGCTGGTCGAAGACCTGCTGCCCAAACTCACCCTCCCCGAATCCGGCAGCCTCGATTCCAAAATCCTGTTCGGCGACGACCGGCCACTGTGGCTCGAAATCGGCTTCGGTCGCGGCGAACACATGGGTGCCCAGGCCGAGGCCAACCCCAACGTCGGCATCATCGGCGCCGAACCGTTTCTCGATGGCGTTGTCGGCGCGCTGCTGGAGGTGGAGGAGCGCGGCCTCACCAACATCCGCCTGCACAATGGCGACGCGCTCGATGTCATCGATCGCCTGCCCGATGCCAGCCTCGATCGGGTGTTCCTGCTCCACCCGGACCCCTGGCCGAAATTCCGCCATGCCAAGCGCCGCTTCGTCAATCCCGGCCCGCTCGACATGGTCGCCCGCGTCCTCAAACCCGGCGGCGAATTGCGCATCGGCACCGATCACCCGGTCTATTGCCGCTGGGCCCTGATGCAGATGGGGCAACGCCGCGATTTCGAATGGCTGGCCGCCGCCCCCGCCGATTGGCAAATCCGCCCCGATGATTGGCCACAAACCCGTTACGAGGCCAAGGCCCGGCGCCTCGGCCATGAAGTCTGGTATTTCCGCTACCGGCGCGTCGAGATCGTGAAGTCATAAATGGCGCGGCTGCTGGCGACTTGGGAATTGGGCCTCGGCAACGGCCACATCGCCGCGCTCGCCCCTGTAGCCCGCACGCTCACCGCTTTCGGCCATGAAAGCTGGCTCGCCGCCCGCGACGTCGTGGCACCCAAGGTCTTGCCCGATCGCCCCTTCGCCCGCATCCTGCCCGCCCCGCTCTGGCTCGGACCGCGCTCCACCACCCCAACGCTGGGTTTCGGCCAGATCATCGCCGACGCCGGTTTCGCCGATGATGACGGCCTCATCGAAATCATCCGCGCCTGGCTGACGATTTTCGATCTCGTCCAACCC
>JANPEP010000068.1:0-10714 GCA_031422995.1 Polymorphobacter sp.
GTGTTGACGGCAACCAGCGCCCGCGACAGATCGGTGATGGCGTTGTCAGGGCGCGGGACCGACGAGTGCCCGCCCGGGTTGGTGGCTTCGATCTTGTAGTTCTGGACGGTCTTTTCGCCGACCTGGACACCAAGGCCCATGGGCTTGCCGGTGGCATCATAACGGCCGCCGCCGCCTTCGTTGAGGGCATATTCGGCGGCGATGAGTTGGGGCTTGTTCCTGGCCAGCCAATCGGCGCCATTGAAGGCGTTGGTGGTTTCCTCTCCACATGTCAGGGCGAGTTTGAGGGTGCGCTTGGGCGCCTTGCCGGATTGTTTGTAGCGGATGAGCGTATCGGTCCAGATCGCGGCCTGGGATTTGTCGTCAAAGGTGCCGCGCCCGTAGAAATAGCCATCTTCCTCGATGAGCGCGAAGGGATCGCGGGTCCAATCCTCACGATTGGCCTCCACGACGTCGAGATGTCCGAGGAGCAGGATGGGCTTTGCCTTGGCGTCCGAGCCGGGGAGGATGGCGACAAGGCCGCCTTCCTTGGGGTGTTCGGGGGTGCTGAACAGGGTGATGTCGGCATCCTTGAAGCCGGCAGTTTTCAGCCGGGCGGCGAGGCGTTCGGTGGCGAGCGTGCAACTGCCAGCGGACAGCGTGGTGTTGGTTTCGACCAGCTCCCTGTAGAGATCGCGAAAGGCGGACTGGTCAGCACGCAGCGGTTGCGCGGCGGCCGGAGCCGCGGCGACGGATACAAATGCAGCGGCGAGAAGCAGGGCTTTGACGGTCATTTTGCGTCCTTGGAATTGGCATAGGCCTGGATGAGATCGAAGAGATAGTCGCGCTCCGCATACAGCCCAGCGACCGATTTACGTTCGTTGAGACCGTGGACGCCGTTGCCATCTGGATCGGAGAAGCGGCCGGGGACGCCATAGGTCGGGATGCCGCCGGCGTTGAGGAAGCGGCCATCCGTCGCCCCTGTTGTCATGGCGGGGAGCATGGGAACGCCGGGGAAATGCTTTTCCGCGAGGGTCTTGGCGGTGCCATAGACCAGCGGCGTCAGCGGCGGGGGCGGTGGGGTCGGGCTGATGTCGCCGGTCGGAGTGACGGTGATCGACGGGTCGTTGATGGCCTTCACCAGTTGGGCCCGGACATTCTCGATGGGATCGCCGGGGAACATGCGGCAATTGATGTTGGCGCCGGCGCGCTGGGCCAGCGCATTGTTGGCATGGCCGCCATCGAGGCGGGTGGCGACGCAGGTGGTGCGCAGCATCGAATGGAAGGTCGGATCCTTCGAGACGATGGCATTGGCTTCACTGTCGGCAGGGTTGGCGATGAGGCGGAGCATGGCGGCGCCAGCCTCGCCACCGGTCAGCCTGGCGGTTTCGGTGAAATAGGCGCGCGTGGTGTCGCTGAATTGTGCCGGGAATTCATAGTTGCCGATGGCGGTGAGCGCGGCGGCGAGACCATAGATGGCGTTGTCGGGGCGCGGCCGGCTGCTGTGGCCGCCCGGGTTGGTCGCTTCGATGCGAAAGTCCTGATAGACTTTTTCGCCAGCCTGCATGCCGAGCGAGATGGCCTTGCCGGACTTGTCACGGATGCCAACGCTGCCTTCGTTGAGGGCGAAATCGGCGGCGATCCAGTCCTTGTGCTTCTTGACCAGCCATTCGGCGCCGTTGAAGGCTTCGCCGGTTTCCTCGCCGCAGGTAAGAGCGAGTTTGAGGGTACGGCGCAGGGGTTTGCCGGCGGATTTGAGCCGCACCATGGTGTCGGTGAAGATGGCGCCATGGGTTTTGTCATCGGAGGTGCCGCGACCATAGAAATAGCCGTCTTCCTCGATGAGGGTGAACGGGTCGCGGGTCCAGTCCTCGCGCTTGGCCTCAACAACGTCGAGGTGGGAAAGCAGGAGGATAGCGCCGGCCCTGGGGTCTGTGCCGGGGAGGGTGGCGACGAGGCCGCCGTCCTTGGGGTGTTCGGGAACGCTGAACAGGGTGATCTGGCTGTCCTTGAAACCGGCGGCCTTCAGGCGGGCGGCCATGCGTTCGGCAGCGAGGGTGCAACTGCCGGCGGACAGGGTGGTGTTGGTTTCGACAAGCTCCTTGTAGAGCGCGCGGAACGCCGTTTGGTCGGGACGGAGTTCAGCTGCCGTGGCCTGCGCGGCAAACAGCAGTGCGGCGACTTGGGCGACGATCAGGATTGGCTTCATTTTACCCCTGCATAGGCTTTGACGAGATCGTGGAGATAGTCGCGTTCGGCCATCAGGCCGGCAACGGATTTGCGTTCGTTGAGGCCGTGCATGCCGCTGAGCGCATCATCGAAGCCGCCGGGGACGCCATAGGTCGGGATGCCGGCCTGGATGAGGAAGCGGCCATCGGTGGCGCCGTTCAGCATTTGCGGCAGCATCGGCACGCCGGGCCAGTGTTTGGCGGCGACGCGTTTGGCGGTGCCATAGACTTCGTCGGTCAGCGGCGGTGGCGGGTTGACCGGGTTGACCGGCGGCAGGCGGGTGACGGTAACGGGGGCATCGCCGATGGCCTTTACCAGCTGCGCCTGAACCGCATCGGCGGTGTCGCCGGGGGCCATGCGGCAATTGACCGAGGCGCGCGCCCTTTGGGGAAGCGCGTTGATGGCATGGCCGCCTTCGAGCAGTGTGGCGACACAGGTGGTGCGCAGCATGGAGTGATAGCCGGCATCCTTTGAGACGATGGCATTGGCGGCAGCGTCATCGGGATTGGCGACCAGCCTCGACATCGCGGCGCCCATTTCGCCGCCGATGAGCGGGCTCATCGCCGTAAAATAACTGCGGGTGACATCGTTGAAACGGATGGGGAATTCGTATCGCCCGGCGCGCGACAGAGCATCGGACAGGGCGTAAATGGCATTGTCCGAGCGCGGCACGCTGCTGTGCCCACCGGGGTTGGTGGCTTCGAATTGGAAGTTGGCGGTGGTTTTTTCGCCGGCCTGGAAGCCGAGCGATACCGGTTTGCCGGCGGCATCGAGCGTGCCGCCGCCGCCTTCGTTGAGGGCAAAATCGGCCTTTATCCAATCGGGGTGTTTTTCAAGGAGCCAACGGATGTTGTTGATCCGCGGCATCGATTCCTCGCCGCAGCTGAGCACGAGCTTGAGGGTGCGTTTGGGCTTGGCACCGCTGGCCTTCAGGCGGGCCATGGTGTCGGTCCAGATCGCCGCCTGGGCCTTGTCGTCGCTGCTGCCGCGACCGTAGAAATAGCCGCCTTCCTCGATGAGGGTAAAGGGGTCGCGGGTCCAATCCTCGCGCTTGGCCTCCACCACGTCGAGATGGGCGAGGAGCATGACGGCGCCCTTGGATGGGTCGGTGCCGGGGAAGGTTGCGATGAGGCCGCCATCCAGCGGCAGGCCTTCGGGAATGAAGACGTTGAGATCGGCATCGGTGAAGCCGGCAGCTTTGAGGTGGGCAGCCATGCGGTTGGCGGCGAGGGTGCAATCGCCGATACTGTGGCTTGTGTTGGTTTCGACGAGCTCCTTGTAGATGGCGCGGAATGCCGTCTGGTCGGGGCGATCGGCAGCGATGGTGGGCGATGCCAGCATTGTTGCGAGCGAGGCAGCCGTCAGGAACAGGCGCAATTCACGATCCCCCTTGGGTATTCGATGCAGTTTGACGGCAAAGTCGGGCGGTGGGCAAGCGTGAAAACGGCGGTGGCTTTCGCCGTGCGGCGGAATCGTGCGAAAAGCGGCGAGTGAGCAAATCCGACCAACGCCGTTCTGCCATTATCGATGCCCTGGCGGACCATGTGCTGGCGCATGGGCTGCCGGCGGCGAGCCTGCGACCGCTGGCCAAAGCGGCGGCGATCAGCGACCGGATGCTGCTGTATTATTTCAAGGACAAGGCCGAGGTGATGGCCGCGGTGCTTGAGCGGGTGGCGCTGCGGTTGACACTGTTGATGGAAGCGATGGGGGCGCGGACGCCGCAGCCGGTGGCGACACTGCACGCCGAGCTGCTGCGGGTCCTGCTGACGGATGAACTATGGCCGTTCATGTGTGTGTGGCTGGAGATTGCGGCGCTTTCGGCGCGCGGCGACCCATTGTATCGCGCCATTGGCGAGGCGATCGGGCGCGGATTCCTGGCGTGGGGGGCGGCGCAGCTTGACAGCCCGGCGGAGACGCGCGATGCCGATGCGCTGCGCCTCCTGACAATGATCGAGGGGGCAGTGGTGTTGAAGAGCCTGGGGATCGTCAGTCCCGCAGCAACTCGTTGATGCCGGTCTTGCTGCGGGTCTGGGCGTCCACCGTCTTGACGATGACGCCGCAGTAAAGTCCGGGGCCGGGGCTGCCATCGGGCAGCGGCTTGCCGGGCAGGGTGCCGGACACGACGACGGCATAGGGCGGCACCTTGCCAACGTGGATCTGACCGGTGGCACGATCGATGATCTTGGTGGAGGCGCCGAGGTAAACGCCCATGGAGAGCACCGCGCCTTCGCCGACTTCCACGCCTTCGGCAACTTCGGCGCGGGCTCCGATGAAGGCGCCATCGCCGATGATGACCGGGCCGGCTTGCAGGGGCTCGAGGACGCCACCAATGCCGACGCCGCCCGACAAATGCACATTCTCGCCGATCTGGGCGCAGCTGCCGACCGTGGTCCAGGTATCGACCATGGTGCCCTTGCCGACGCGGGCGCCGATGTTGACGAAGCTGGGCATCAGGATGGCGCCGGGGGCGATATAGGCACCGCGGCGGACGATGGCGCCCGGCACGGCGCGAAAGCCGGCGGATTCAAAGCGGGCGACGTCCCAGCCGTCGAATTTGGTCGGCACCTTGTCCCACCAGGCGCCGCCCATGCTGGAGATGCCGGGGCCGCCGGGGATGCGGACATTGGGGTTGAGGCGGAACGACAGCAGCACGGCTTTCTTGAGCCATTGGTTGACGCGCCAGCCCGCCCCGGAGCCGGGAGGGCCGTCGGGCTGTGCGACACGGAGTTCACCGGCGTCGAGGCCTTCGAGAGCGGCTTCGACGGCCTGGCGCAACTCGCCTTGTGTGGCGACCGAGACGGTGTCGCGAGCCTCCCAGCCGGCTTCGATGACGCTTTCGATGTTCATGCGGCCTCCAGTTTGGCAACGACTTCGGCGAGCCAGCTGCCGACATCGGGGATGGTGTAGTCGATATGGTCGCGGGCGTCGCCGGGGCCTTGTTCGGAACCATTGTCGATCCAGACCGTGGTCATGCCGATGGCTTTTGCTGGCACCAGGTTGCGCGCCATGTCCTCGACGAACACGGCGCGCGTTGGGTCGATGGCATGGGCGGCGCAGAGGTTGGCATAGGCCGGGGCCTGGGGCTTTGGCACATAGGCGAGGGCGTGAATGTCGTGGAGGGCGTCAAAACTGTCGGACAGGCCGAGGCGGGCGAGGACGCGTGTCGCATAGGGTGCATCGGCGTTGGTGAAGACGAATTTGCGGCCTGGGAGGCGGGCGATGAGGGCGGCGAGTTCGGGATGCGGCGTGACGACATCGACATCGACATCATGGACGGCCTCCAGAAAATGGTGCGGATCGACATTGTGGAGCGCCATCAGGCCGGGCATCGTCATGCCGTGGCTGTGGAACAATTGTTTCTGGACCCGATGGGCTTCGACGGGATCGACGTTGAGCAAATCCTGAATATAGGCGCCCATTTTGGCATCGATCTGGGCGAAAAGATTGGCGCTCGCGGGATAGAGCGTGTTGTCGAGATCAAAGATCCAAGCGTTGATTTGGGCGAGCATGGAGGCGTGTTAGCCCGGTCAGGACGCGGCGTCACCCCCGCAGCCCGCCCGGATCGTGGGTGTAGTTGACATATGCCCGCTTCCGCAAGCCGTGCGACTTCGCTATTGCAATAGGCGGGCACAAGGCGAAAGCCGATGCAGTTGGGGGATGGCGCGTGAATTCAGGCAGAGCCTTCCTGGCGCACATCATGCTTGCATTGCTTGTTGCAATGACAGGCGCCGGCCCGGCAAATGCCGCCGACCAGGGTCCTGCGGCGGTCAAGCCCGTGCCTTCGGTATTCAGTACCGCCGGTCGGCCCCGCATTGGCCTGGTGCTCAGCGGTGGCGGCGCCAAGGGCTTTGCGCATATCGGCGTTATCGAGGAGCTTGAGCGCCGGCATATTCCGATCGATGTCATTTCGGGCACCAGCATGGGTGCCGTGGTGGGCAGCATGTATGCAATCGGCAATGACGCCGGCCAGATCAAGGCTATCGCCAACGACATCGATTGGGTGAATGTCTTTAACGACAGCCTGGAACGCAGCGACCTGTCATTCCGGCGCAAGCGCGAAGTGCGGGACATCCTGCTCGATGCGCGGCTGGGCGTGGTGGATGGCAAACCGGCGCTGCCAAAGGGCGTGATGGGCGGCCAACGCTTGTTCGCGACGGTGCAGGAGATTTTGGCGCCGTGGCGGGCAACCGAGGATTTCGACAATTTGCCGATTCCGTTCCGCGCCGTGGCGGCGAATATCGTCACTGGCGACGCCGTGGTGATGGGCAGCGGCAACCTTTCGACCGCGGTGTTTGCCAGCATGTCGATCCCGGCCGGTTTCCCGCCCGTTAAGCGCGAAGGATTGTTGCTGGTGGATGGCATGATCGCCGATAACCTGCCGGTCGATGTGGCGCGCGCCATGGGCGTCGATGTGGTGATTGTCGTCGATGTCGGGTCGCCGCCACAGGCATCGGCCGAAAAGATCAACAGCGCGGTTGCGGTGTTTTCGCAGATGCAATCGCTGTTGGGGTGGGAATCGATCCGCCGGCAACGTGCGTCCATCGCCGGGCGCGATGTGTTGATCGATCCCGATATCAACGGCTTGTCGGTCACCGGGTTCAACAATTACGAGCTTGGCATCCAGCGCGGCCGCGAGGCGGCGCAGAAAATGGGTGACAAATTGTCGGCGTTGTCGGTGAGCGATGCGCAATGGGCCACCTATCTCGCCGAACGCAAGGCGCGGACCAACCCGGCACCAATCCGCATCGACAAGGTGCAGATTGTCAACACATCCAATGTCCCGAACCGGGTGCTGGAGCCGCTGGTGACGACGCAGCCCGGCGACACGCTGGATGGCGCCATCATGGCGCGCGACGTTGCCGCGATCTTCAGGCTCGATGAGTTTGACCGGGTTGATTACAGCATCGATGTCGCGCCCGGCGTCAACACGCTGGTGGTCAATGCCCAGCGCAGCCGCACGTCGGACAAATATTTCATGACCGGGCTGTTCCTGGGCAGCAATTTTGGCAAGGGCTCGACCTTTGATCTTGCTGTTGGCTACACGGATCGCGATTTCCTCGGCACTGGCGCGGAGTGGCGCGGCTATGCGCGGATCGGCAACGACCTGTTGTTTGATGTCAGCCTTTACAAACCCCTGGGGCAATATTTCCTGGAACCGACCGCGTTTTATCAAAAATACTCGGCGTTGGTCGTGCAGCAGGGTTCGACGCAGACACTGGCATCGTTGCAGGTGCACCGCGCCGGTGCGGGAATCGATGGCGGCATGGTGTTCGGCAATTGGGGCGAGCTGCGCGCCGGCTTCCGGGTTGGCGGTGTCAATCCCAGCGAGGACGGCCTGATCATCGGCTTTCCTCCCGGCTGGCAAACCGACGTCGATTGGCGGATCGGCGCCACCATAGACACGCTCGATTCGCTGACGTTCCCGACATCGGGGACATTCGCACAAGCGCAATATGTCGATCATGTCACGGCGCTGGGTGGCCAGTTCAAGCGCAACACAGTGCGGCTGAGTGTGCAAAAGCCGCTGACCTGGGGCCGGACCACAGTGGTTCTGGGGGGCCGATTGGGCACGACATCGAAAACCGGCATCGATTATCTAGGTGATTTCCAGCTTGGCGGTTTCCTCAACCTGTCGGGGCTGCGGCGCAATTCGCTGATCGGCCAGCAGTTGCTGTTCGGCCGGGCAGTTGCCTATCATCGCCTGGGCGAGCACGCACCGATCCTTGACCTGCCGATTTATGTCGGCGGCTCGTTCGAAGTCGGCAATGTGTGGGCGCGGACATCGGATATCTCGTTTGGCGACCTGCGCACCTCGGTCAGCGGGTTCATCGCCGCGGATACGCCGATCGGGCCGTTCTGGCTGGCGATGGGACAAAGCGGCAGTGATACGTCGATATACCTGATCCTCGGCCGGGTGTTTTAGGGCAGTTTCGCCTTAGGAAAGCCGGCCCAGGCGGCGTCATAATCGGGTTGGGCGCGGGCCATGGCCCAATCGGTGGCGCGATAGGGCCAGCAGCTTTCGACCATGAAGGCCATGGTGCCATCGATCTTGTGAGGCTTGAGATCGGCGTTGGACGCGGCCTGCCAGCTCGCAACATCGGGGCCATGGGCGTTCATCATGTTGTGCAGCGACAGCCCGCCGGGGGCGAAGCCGCCGGCCTTGGCATCATAGGCGCCGGTTATCAGGCCCATGGCCTCGGACATCAGGTTGCGGTGGAACCATGGGGGCCGGAACGTGTCCTCGGCAACCATCCAGCGTGGGGGGAAGATGACGAAATCGGCATTGGCGCGGCCGGGCGTGTCGCTGGGGCTGGTGAGGACCGTGAAGATCGACGGATCGGGGTGATCGAAGCTGACGGTGCCCAGCGTGTTGAAGCGGCGCAGGTCGTATTTCACCGGGGCGAGGTTGCCGTGCCATGCGACGACATCCAATGGCGAGTGCGGCAGGGTGGTGGTCCACAGCTTGCCACCGAATTTCTGGACGAGTTCAAAGGGTTCGTCGCGGTCCTCGAACCAGGCGGTGGGGGATTCGAAATCGCGCGGGTTGGCGAGGCCGTTGGAACCGATGGGGCCGAGATCGGGGAGGCGGAACGGTGCGCCGTGGTTTTCGGCAACATAACCGCGGGCGGGGCCATCGGGGAGTTCGACACGGTAGCGTAGCCCACGCGGAATAATGGCGATTTCAAGGGGTTCGAGATCGATTCGCCCAAGTTCGGTGACGAGGGTGAGGCGGCCGGATTCGGGGATGATGAGCATCTCGCCATCGGCGGAGAAGAACACCTGGTTGGTCATGCTGGTGTTGCAGGCATAGGTGGAGACGGTGACGCCGTTGAGGGCCTCGGGATCGCCATTCCAGAGCAGGGGCATGACGGAGTCGTGGAAGCTGGTGGGGGTTTCGGGGAGCGGGCGCGGGTCCCAGCGCAGGCGATTGGGGCTGGCCGGCAGCGTGCGGTTGCCTGTGGGGTCCAGCGCCAGGCGGAAGGGCGGGTGGTTGGCGCTGGGGCGCAGGCGATAGAGCCAGGAGCGGCGGTTTTCGCTGCGCGCCATGGTGAAGGCACTGCCGCTGAGTTGCTCGGCGTAAAGGCCGAAGGGCGGGCGCTGGGGGGAATTGCGGCCGATGGGCAGCGCGCCGGGGATAGCCTCGGTGCTGAAGTGGTTGCCGAAGCCGGTTTGCATGGTGTCAGGCCTTCGCCGGAATGACGCCCCGGCGCATTTGGTCGAGCTCCAGACTCTCGAACAGCGCCTTGAAATTTCCTTCGCCGAAGCCGTCATTTCCCTTGCGCTGGATGATCTCAAAGAAAATCGGCCCGACCATGTTTTCAGTGAAGATCTGGAGCAGGATGCCGCCGCCGGTTTCGGGCGCGCCGTCGATGAGGATGCGGCGCTTGCGCATTTCGGCGACATCATGGCCATGGCCGGGAAGGCGCTTGTCGATGAGATCGAAATAGGCCTCGATGGTGTCCTGGAAGCGGATACCGTTGGCGCGCAACCTGTCGACGGTGGCGAAAATGTCGTCGGTGGCGAGCGCGATGTGCTGAATGCCTTCGCCATTATAGGCGCGCAGGAACTCCTCGATCTGGCTGTGCTCGTCCTGGCTTTCATTCAATGGGATGCGGATCTTGTTGTCGGGGGCCGTCATCGCCTTGGAGACCAGCGCCGTCGATTGGCCTTCGATGTCGAAGAAGCGGATTTCGCGGAAATTGAAGATGCGTTCGTAGAAATCGGCCCAATGGTTCATGCGGCCGCGGTTCACATTGTGGGTCAGGTGGTCAAGGGTGTGGAGGCCGACGCTGTTGTCTTGCGGGCCGGCACCGGCGACGGGACGGAAATCAATGTCGTAGATGGCGTGCTCGCCGGCCTTGTC
Organism: Polymorphobacter sp.; assembly: GCA_031422995.1. Lineage (GTDB taxonomy): Bacteria > Pseudomonadota > Alphaproteobacteria > Sphingomonadales > Sphingomonadaceae > Sandarakinorhabdus. The sequence goes on from JANPEP010000068.1 coordinate 10,073, forward strand.
GACGAGATACAGGTTGCTGCCGCCGATGCCTTCGATGGCGGGAATGTTCAGCTCCATGGGTCCGACAGGGCCGTGGACGGGGGTGGCACCGCGCTTGACCGCCTCGGCAAAGGCGGCGCTGGCGTCATGGACATGGAAGGCCATGGCGTTGGCCGAGGGGCCATGGGCATTGCGGAACTCTGCAACCTGGCCCTGGGTTTCCATGTTGAGCAGGAAATTGATGCCACCTTGCGCGTAACGGCGAACATTTTTGGATTTGTGGGTGCCGACATGGGTGAAGCCCATGGCGACGAAAAGCCCGGCAAGCGCCTCGGGTTCGGGGCTGGTGAATTCCACGAACTCGAAGCCATCAAGGCCCAGATCGTTGGGCTTGGGTTCGGTTTTGGACATCGCTCTGCTCCCCGGAGATGATGCCATAGTCGTAACAGATGTTACGGTTCTTCGCAAGCCACACGGAGGTGCGCCAGCGCCGTGCGCAGCGCTTCGGCCTCGCCGGGAGACAGAGCGGCGAGCAGCCTGGCTTCGACCTGCAGGGCTTGCGGCGCGACGATATCGTGGATGCGGCCGCCCTCGTCGGTGGGGCTGAGGCGCAGGGTGCGGCGGTCGGCACTGTCCTGAACGCGATCGATCAGGCGGCGGGTG
>JANPEP010000069.1:0-8913 GCA_031422995.1 Polymorphobacter sp.
ACCGGCAATTCGCGCCCCAGCGCCTCACCCGCTTCTGCCGCCGCAAATGCCGCCGCCTTGGCATTCAACGTATCGAACACCGTCTCGATCAGGATGATGTCGACCCCGCCCTCCACCAGCGCATCGATCTGCTCGCGATACACCGCCTTCACCCCATCGAAATCCACCTCGCGAAACCCCGGGTCACTCACCCGCGGCGACAGCGACAGCGTCTTGTTCGTCGGCCCCAGCGCCCCGCAGACAAAGCGCGGCCGGCCATCCACCGCCGTCGCCCTGTCCACACACTCCCGAATGATCCGAGCCGCCGCCCGGTTGATGTCGCCCACCAGATGCTCGGCGCCATAGTCGGCCTGCGAGATCCGGTTGGCATTGAACGTGTTGGTCGCCAGCACCACCGCACCCGCCGCGATATACGCATCGCAAACCGCCGCAATATCCCCGGCCCGCGTCAAATTCAGCAGGTCATTATTGCCCTTCTGGTCCATCGCCAGGGCCAGATCACCACGATAATCCGCCTCGGCCAGCCCCAGTCCCTGTATCGCCGTCCCATAAGGCCCATCCTTGATCAGGATGCGCTTGGCCGCCTCGGCGCGAAAGCTTTCCGAAATCGTCATGCCGCAACCTCCAAGGCCGAACCCACCGGCCGCACCCCCAGCATATGGCAAATCGCATAGGCCAGCTCCGCCCGGTTCAGCGTGTAAAAATGAAAATGCCGCACGCCCCCCGCATACAGCCGCCGGCACAATTCCGCCGCCACGCTCGCCGCCACCAATTGCCGCGCCGCCGGCTTGTCATCGAGTCCTTCGAACAGATGCGCCATCCACCCCGGCACCGCAGTGCCGCACGGCCCCGCCATCCGCTGCAACTGGGCAAAATTGCTCACCGGCAAGATCCCCGGCACCACTTCCGCCGAAATCCCCGCCGCCGCCACCTGGTCCCGAAACCGGAAAAACGTATCGGGCTCAAAGAAAAACTGCGTGATCGCCCGCGAAGCCCCGGCATCCAATTTGGCCTTGAACGCATCCAGGTCGCGCGCCAGGCTCCCGGCCTCGGGATGTACCTCGGGGTAAGCACTCACCGAAATCTCGAAATCATGCAGCCGCCTCAACCCCGCGACCAGCGCCGCCGCCGAAGCATAGCCATCCGGCCGCGCTTCGAACCGCCCGCCCACCACCGGCGGGTCGCCGCGCAACGCCACGATATGCCGAACCCCCGCCTGCCAATATTCATCGGCAATCGCATCGATCTCGTCACGGCTGGCGTTCACGCACGTCAGATGCGCCGCCGCCGGGATATCGGTTTGCCCGGCAATCCGAGCCACCGTCGCATGCGTCCGCTCCCGCGTCGAACCGCCAGCGCCATAGGTCACCGAAACAAAGCGCGGCGCCAGCGGCCGCAACGTCTCCACCGATTCCCACAACGTCTTTTCCATGGCCTCCGTCTTGGGTGGGAAAAATTCAAAACTCACCGCCACATCGCCCGGTAGATCGGCATACAGCGGCCCGCTCCGGGCGCGGGCCGCTTCGGCGGCAGGGTTCAGGAAAATGCTCATGCCGCCTGCCTTTCATCGTCGCGATGCAATCCGCGCGCGCCCAGCCACAGCGTCACACCCAGATCATCGGGCGCCGGCAACCGCGCCGCCACCCCCGCCGCAAGCCCGGCTTCGGCCATCCAGCCGAGCACCTGCGTATCACCAAAGCCCAATCGCACATGGCGCTGCTGCACCCGCAATTCCTCGCGCCCATGCGCCATGAAGTCCACCACCAGCAAGCGGCCGCCCGGCGCCAGCACCCGTGCTGCCTCGCCGATTACCGCCGCCGGATCATCGGCAAAATGCAAAACCTGGTGCAACACAACCGTATCGACACTGCCATCAGCGCGCGGCAGCGCATACATGTCGCCATGCCGCACCTCGGCATGATGCAGCCCCGATCCCTCGATCCGCCCGCGCGCCAGCCGCAACATCTCCGGAGACCGGTCGATGCCCAGCGCCGAACTCGCCCGCGGCCCCAGCAATTCGATCATCCGCCCGGTGCCGGTGCCGACATCGACGAGAACCCCCAGCCGTTCCTCGCCCAGCGCCGCGACAATCGCCGCCTCAACCGCACTTTCGGCAATGTGCAGCGATCGCTCGCGGTCCCAATCGGCGGCGTGCCCGGCAAACCACGCATCCGCCGCCGCCGCCCGCTCGGCGCGCACCACCGCCAATCGCTCCTGGTCCGCCACCCCGGCGGCAGGGGCCAGCGCATCGAACGCCGCCAACACCGGGCCACAGCTGGCCGCCGCACCCAGCCGCACGAACACCCAGGCGCCCTCCTTGGCGCGCCGCACCAGGCCGGCATCGGCCAATATCCGGATATGCCGCGAAACCCGCGGCTGGCTCTGCCCCAGCACGGCGGCCAGTTCGCCCACCGACAATTCCATCCGCCGCACCAGCAACAGGATCCGCACCCGGCTCGGGTCCGCCAACGCCCGCAATATGATCAGCAACCCATCCATACCCAATGGGACATAAAGATATCTTTATATGTGTCAACTCCCCCCTTGAGCCGCTGCTCCGCCCACAATTGCGCCTTGCCGCCGCCACATCATTGTGCGACCGCCGTGACTTGGCTCGAAAAGGTGTTTGATGCGTTCTCCCCCAACCATGCGCAAACAACGCCCCGCCCCGCTTATCCTCCCCCTCTTCGCCCTGGCGCTGCCGCTCGCCGCCTGCACCACGCCAAAGGCCGGCAGTTATGAAGTCGCCAGCGCCGATCGCTGGGAGGGCACGAACCGCAAGATCTACAATTTCAACAAGCGCCTCGATCGCGTCGCGCTGAAACCGCTCGCCAACACCTATCGCACGGTCGTCCCCACTGCTGCCCGCCACGGCATCACCAATGTCTACAGCAATTATGGCGAGCCCGGGAACTTCGTGAACGCCCTCCTCCAGGGCAAGATCAAACAGGCCTTCCGCACCCTCGATCGCGCCATCCTCAACACCACCCTCGGCGTCGGTGGCCTTGCCGACAACGCCACCGATCTCGGCCGCCCCGAAGAATCCGAGGATTTCGGCCAGACCTTCGCCACCTGGGGCATCGAATCCGGCCCCTATGTCGTCCTGCCGGTGTTCGGGCCCTCAACACTGCGCGACAGCTTCGGCCTCACCGCCGATATTTTCCTCGATCCCGCCGATTTCGCCCGCAACGCCGCTTTCAGTCCCAGCATCTACTGGCGCATCGGCCAGATTTCGACCCGCATCATCAATTTCCGCGCCCGCGTCACCGAGCAAGGCGGAGACAAGCTCCTCGAAGACAGCCTCGACGAGTATACGTTGCTCAAATCCGCCTATCTGCAAAACCGCCGCAACGCCCTGTACGATGGCAATCTTCCCATCGAGGACGAACCGCTCGACGCCGACGGCAACCCCATCGAGACGCCTACCCCAGCCGCGCCGACCCGGAAATAAGCGGCACCAGCGGCGCCATCGCGCCAAACGCCGGCTCCTCCTCCTGCACCAGCGGCGGCAAGTCGAACCCCGCCGCCCGCACCATCGCGGCGCTGTCGCGGTTGAGGTGGCACCCAACACCGATCACCTTCTGAATCGGCGTCAACCGCTGTTGCCAGGTCCGCCGCCCCGCATCGTCGCTCAAAACATGTTCCAGAAACAGGAACCGCCCGCCCGGCTTCAACACCCGCCGGATTTCGGCCAGCACCTGGGGCACATCCGACACGCTGCACAGGGTCAGGCACGTCACCACCGTATCGAAACTGGCGTCGCCGAACGGCAACCCCTCCCCTGCCCCCGGCACGGAAACGACCGGCACCGGACTCGCCGCCAGCCGCCCCGCCGCCCGTCTGTTCATCCCCTCCGATGGCTCGACCACCGTCAACCGCGAAACCTTGGCCGCATCATAAAATGGCAAGGTCGCGCCGCTGCCGAACCCGATCTCCAACACCTCGCCCGTGGCTTGCGAAACCAGCGCCTGGCGCCGCGCTTCTATCCGCGGATGCCCCAGCGATTTATCGAGCAACCAGGGAAAAATCCGCTCGCTGTAAAACCCCATTTCCGCCAGCCCCCCGCCCATGCTGCGCCAAGACCCCGATGATGCCCCCGGCTTCCCCCCGCGACAACCCTGCGCTATCCCTTGGTCATGCGCCGCCTCATCCTCCTGCTACCCCTCCTCCTCGCCGCCTGTGGCAGCGACGCTGATAAACCCGCCACCGGCGCCGAAGGTCAACTGACCGCCAAAGCCGTCGCCGATGTCGACGCCGCCATGGCCGAAGCCCGCCGCGCCAAGGTCCTGCCGCCCCCGGAAACGCCGGCCGAAGCCCCGGCTAACTGAGCAACACCTGACCACCCTTGCGCCGCACCGCCGCTTCGATGGCGCCGCCCATGAATGACAGCAGACCCGGCAACACAAATGTCGCCCGCACGATGTGGTCCTCCACATCCAGGGTCGCGGTAACCCGTTGGCCCATGGCCATAATCTCGATTACCATGCGATCCGCCGACGGCCAGGTTGATTGCACATCGGCCATGCCCCCGGGGATATGTCCGGCCAGTTCACCAACCTGATCGCGCAACCGCTGCTTGGCCGCCTCGCGTCCCAATTGATGCGGAATATCGACGATTGTCGGTTTGGCCATTGTTCCTCCTAACAGAAAAAGGGGCCGCAGGCGAACCCGCGACCCCCAATTTTCCGAACGGGTGGAAGGACTTAAAAGTCCATCCCGCCCATGCCGCCCATGCCGCCGCCGCCCATGCCGCCGCCGCCGCCCTTGTCGTCGGCTGGCAGTTCGGTGATCGCGGCTTCAGTGGTGATCAGCAACGATGCCACCGAGGCTGCATCCTGCAACGCCGTGCGAACGACCTTGGTCGGATCGATGACGCCGGCCGCAACCAGGTTTTCATAGACATCGGTCTGCGCGTTGAAGCCGATCTTGTCGTCATTGCCTTCGAGCAGCTTGCCCGAAACAACGGCGCCATCATGCCCGGCATTCGCTGCGATCTGCCGCACCGGTGCGAACAATGCGCGGCGGATGATGTCGATGCCGCGGGTCTGGTCGTCGTTGGCACCCTTCAGGCCTTCAAGGGCCTTGGTGGCATACAACAGCGCCGTGCCGCCGCCCGGGACGATGCCTTCTTCGACAGCAGCGCGCGTGGCGTGCAGGGCATCGTCAACGCGATCCTTGCGCTCCTTGACTTCGACTTCGGTCGAACCACCGACCTTGATCACGGCCACACCGCCGGCGAGCTTGGCAAGACGCTCCTGGAGCTTTTCCTTGTCATAGTCGCTGGTGGTGATTTCGATCTGCGCGCGGATCTGTTCGACACGGCCCTTGATCGCATCGGCTTCACCCGAACCATCGATGATCGTGGTATTATCCTTGTCGATGGTGACGCGCTTGGCCTGGCCGAGCATCGGCAGGGTCACGTTCTCCAGCTTGATGCCCAGGTCTTCGGAAATCATCTCGCCCTTGGTCAGGACAGCAATGTCTTCCAGCATCGCCTTGCGACGATCACCAAAGCCCGGTGCCTTGACGGCAGCGACCTTGAGACCGCCACGCAGCTTGTTGACCACCAGGGTCGCAAGCGCTTCGCCTTCGACGTCTTCGGCGATGATCAGCAGCGGACGCCCGGACTGGACGACGGCTTCGAGCACCGGCAGCAACGCCTGCAAGTTACCAAGCTTCTTTTCGTGGATCAGGATGTAGGGCGATTCCAATTCGACCTGCATCTTTTCCGGATTGGTGATGAAGTAAGGCGACAGGTAACCGCGGTCGAACTGCATGCCTTCGACGACTTCCAGCTCGGACTCCATGCCCTTGGCTTCTTCGACGGTGATGACGCCTTCCTTGCCGACCTTTTCCATGGCCTTGGCAATCATGTCGCCGATTTCGCTCTCGCCATTGGCGGAAATCGTACCGACCTGGGCAATCTCCGAGGTGCCGGCAACCGGCTTCGAACGCGCCTTGAGGTCAGCAACAACCTTGCCGACGGCCAGATCGATACCGCGCTTCAGATCCATCGGGTTCATGCCCGCTGCAACCGACTTCATGCCTTCGCGCACGATGGCCTGAGCCAGCACGGTGGCGGTGGTGGTGCCGTCGCCGGCCACGTCATTGGTCTTGCTCGCGACTTCGCGAACCATCTGCGCGCCCAAATTCTCGAACTTGTCCTTGAGTTCGATTTCCTTGGCGACGGTCACGCCATCCTTGGTGATGCGCGGGGCACCGAACGACTTTTCGATGACGACGTTGCGACCCTTGGGACCCAGCGTCACCTTGACGGCGTCTGCGAGAATGTCGACGCCGCGCAGTATGCGCTCACGCGCGTCGCGGCCGAACTTTACGTCTTTGGCTGCCATGTTGGTTTCCTTCAGCTATTTTTGAAAGTCGACACGAAGTCGACACCTGAATCCGTGAAGCGATTTAGCCCAGGATGCCCAGGATATCGCTTTCCTTCATGATGATCAGGTCTTCACCAGCAACCTTGACCTCGGTGCCCGACCATTTGCCGAACAGGATCTTGTCGCCAGCCTTGACCTCGAGAGGATGAACGGTGCCATCATCGCCGCGAGCGCCGGTGCCCACGGAAACGACTTCGCCTTCCTGCGGCTTTTCCTTCGCCGTATCCGGGATGATGATCCCGCCAGCGGTTTTTTCTTCGGCTTCGACGCGGCGCACAAGCACGCGGTCGTGGAGCGGACGGAATGTCATAAGATGCCCTCACTTCTGTTGGAACTGGCCTGTTGGCACTCACATCATGCGAGTGCCAACAGTGGAGGCGCATATGTGCTCACATGCGCGCATCGTCAAGGCACGCGCCCATGAATTTCGTGTGACACTGTCGAAAAATACTGTCCGCGTCAGGCGGAGGCCGTCGCCTGTTCACGCCGGAACGGGTGCAGCAATTGCGCATGGTAAAGCACCGGCACCGGCGCATCGACGCCCAGTTTCTCCGGCATCGTCGGCGGAATCCGCAGCGTCCCGAACAAGGCATCCATGAAAATCAATTGCCCCGAAAAATTGCGGTCATAGGCGTCTTCATGGTCGGCATGGTGCCAGTGATGGAACCGCGGTGACGCGAAAATCCACGTCAACGGCCCGAAATCGACCTTCACATTCGAATGGATCAGATGAGATTGCCACATATAGATCAGGCCATGAAGGGCGATAGCCTCGATCGAAAAGCCCAGCGCCAGCAACGGCAGATACGACAGCGTCCCCGTCACGATCTGGTCAATCGGATGCACCCGGTGCGCCGCCAGCCAATCCAGTTCCTCGATGCTGTGATGGATGACGTGGAACCGCCACAGCGCCGGCACATGATGAAACATCCGGTGTGCTGCGTAAAAACCCACATCGGCGATGATCAACGCGGCAATCACCTGCAACCACAACGGCTGCGCGCTGACGAAACCGCCCACACTTGCGGGCATGATTTTCTCGATACCCACCATCGCTGCGCCGATCAGCAGCAGGAACCCCAGCTTTATCAAAATCCCGTTGAACAGCAGATAGACGGTATCATTTACCCAGTGGCGGCGAAAAATGCGCTGCTCACGCCGGATCGGCAGCAACCGCTCCAGTGGCACAAAGATCAATGCCAAGACAAGGATTGCCCGCCATTCGATCAGATCCATCATCGGCCAAACCCCTGCCCTTGCACCGCCAATGCTGGCATTTTTGCCGGCTGGCAAGGATTACCGCCCCGATCGCTGCTGGTTCACGCCAAGGTTGTGGCGTTGCCGCATCAGTTCACCCGGCGCACACTTTTGATTTTCACCGGCACCGCGATCATCTGCCCCTTCATCGCGCCGTCACCAGCCGTCGGCGATGTCGGCGCCGCCATGATGCGGTGGACAACATCCATACCTTCGACGACCCGGCCAAATGCTGCGAACCCAGGGTCGCCCTTGGTCCCGGCTGGCGCTGCATCCAGCGCCGGCAAGTCACCAACCACAATGAAGAAATTCGCCGTTGCGGTTCCCGGTGCCAGCCGCGCCAGCGAAATCGTCCCGTCGCTGTGGGTCAATCCGGTCGTTGATGTCGGCTCATGCGCAACTGGCGGCAACAACCGCTTGGGGTCACTCAGCACCCCGCCCTGGATCAAGCCATATTTGCCTGCCGCATCCAGCCGGTTGGCACGATAGAAATTCGTCCCGTCCAGCCGCTTCTGATCGACATAGCGCAGGAAATACGCCGTCGTCACTGGAGCCCGCTGCTTCTCCAGCGCCAGCACGATCGTGCCCTCGGAGGTATTGAGTGCCACCCGAACCGTTGCTGGCGCTGCGACGATGGGCGCCGGAACTGCAATCGGTTCCACGGCCTGCGCAAATACAGCAGGTGCAACCCCAAAAACCAGCAAGACGATAGCGAGAAATCGAATCATGCCCAAAGCCTAGCGCAATCACCGCCCGTGCCTAGCATCATCAACGTCAAAACCATGGTGCGCCCGGTAGGACTCGAACCTACGGCCTCAGGATTAGAAGTCCCGCGCTCTATCCAGCTGAGCTACGGGCGCCCATATGCCGCCTTTATCGGAAATTGTCGGCGTATGCCTGCAATTTCAACGCCCGCGGACCCAGTGGCACAATCTCAACCGTCAGGCCCTGCGTTTCGGCATAGGCCAGCGCGGCTTCCTGGGTTGCAAAGCGCAACTGCACCTGGGTTTCGGTAGCCCCCGAACCGGGCCAGCCAGTCAACGGATCGGCGCGCTGCGGTTCGTCGCGCTCTACTTCCAGCAACCATTCCCCGGTCCGCGCCCGGCCGGACTGCATGGCACTTTTCGGACGCTGGTAAAGTCGAGCAAGCATGGCGCGTCCATCGCCCATCCCGGCCGGATGTTCAAGCACCGATGCCACCGCTACACTCTCTGCCATGCTGCTCATCACCGGCACCATCCGCCTCCCCCCGGCCCGCCTC
>JANPEP010000070.1:0-17976 GCA_031422995.1 Polymorphobacter sp.
GTCAAGCGACTGTGGTTGTGTCGGAAGCAGCCGCGACGGCGGGAGGCCGGGTTACGGCAGCAATCCCTCTTACGCGGAGGCAAGACATCGAAGTCATGCGCCAGTCCCTTCGTGTTCGAACGCCGATGCCATGCGCGCTACGTCACGGGCATGGAGGCCGTGCGCTGCTGCCACGACGCGCCATTCTGCGACGGCGGCTTGAACCTGTGTAATGATCTCGCTCGAAGCCGGCGGTTTCAGACCGCACTGGCGCGCCATGCCTCTGGCGACCTCAAGCGAGGCCGTATCGTCGGCCTCATCGATCGCAAGGCTGAGGACGCGGGCGCGCACGTCGGTAGGAGTCGGGTTCATGTCGAAGGCGGGCGATAGCCGCCACCCTCCCCCGGCTGCATCGTAGAGAAAGCCGTGGTTGCGCAGATGGTCGTCGGTGTTCGAAATCAGGATATTGAATACGATGCGCCGCCAGAGCTGCGTGCAGTCCTGCTCGGGCTCGGAACCATATTGTCGGATGGCATCGATGATTTCGAGATAGCTGTGGTCTTCGTTGTCGCTGGCGCCAAGCATGCTCATTGCCGAGAGGTAGGGAATACGGATGTCGCCCTCGCGGTCGAACCGTCGCAGTAGTAATGCGGTGCGGTCGGCGACATGCTCCAGACGCCAGGTCGGCACGGTGATTCCGGCGCGGCGGGCCAGGTCGAGCGCCACCGCTTCCCATTGCATGACCGGGTAGGCATCATCGTTCTGTGGGAATTTGGCGATGGAAAGTTGACCGTTGAGGTCGAGCACCGAGGCCTTCGCCCGCGCACCGCCCAAGGACGATCCGGGAGCAAGGAGCAGCCGGAGATCATTGTCATCGTCACCATCTGCGGTGACCCGCATGGCGGCATTCAACAGTTCGCCAAGGCGAATGAGCGGCGGGACAGTGGTCCTTTCGCCGCTTGCCAGAAACGGGCAATCCGGGGCTTCCTTGAAACGCAGCGCGCCCTGGCGCGCGATGTCGCTTACGCCCAACAGGTAGTCGACTTCGCCAAGGCTGTGCGGCGCGCGACCTTCTGTCTGGGCGCGCCGCCGCTCGTCGCGCTGGATGAGATTTCTGCCCCAGCGATCGGGAGCAGAATCCCCAAAGGCACCGAAGAGCGAGCGGCCTTGCGGCGTATGCTGTGGTCCACCACCAAGCACGAGCGCCGGCTCCAGCGCAAAGCGCGCCGGATTTGCCAGCCAATGGGCGTCATATTCGAAGCTTGCGCTGTCGCGGTTACGGACGCGCCGCGCCCAAAGCCGCCCGACAAGTTGGGCAGCACCGGCAAGGTCAACGTAGACCAAAAGTTCGCGATCGCTCATGGCTGCGTCGCACTGCTTGGCTTGCTGGATCTGACCCGCTGCGGCAACCGAGCCTCTTCCAACTGCAAGCCGATGCTATCCTTTCCGACATCAGCAAGATCAGCGATGCGCTCGCTCAAACCGAGAATGAACAGCACGGTCGCATAGACCCCGAGCGATACACCGGGGTCGCCCTGTTCCACCTTCTGCAAGGTGCTGCGGGCAATGAAAGCGCGCTCGGCCATCAATGTCATAGTGATGCGACGGCGAATGCGCGCGGATTTGATATCGCCCCCGAGCTTGCTCAGGGCCCGTTTGACCGGCAGCGGCATGGGCGGCGTTGTGCGCATATCAACCTCTTTGACCGTTACTGTAGTCACAAAACGACTTATTGTCCAATAAAACGGTCAATCCTTCCGGCTGGCCGCCGCTAGATTCCGAAACCAAAAGTTTCAGCAACGCGCCTCGGATCAGCGAGGGCTGCAGACGATTTCACACTGCTCTCAGTTGTCTCGGATTGTTCGCTTCCTGGACGATGGCCTGACCGCGTTTCTTGGCTCCCTGTGATTAAATAATCCCCTCGATGTGTGTTGCCAGGCGGGCAAGCGCATCGGCTTTCTCATCCATCCAGTCGTGGCGGTCGTAAATGCCTTCGACCCCGGGGATAGCATGGCCGAGAACGCGTTCGGCGATGTCGCGCTGCACCCGCACTTTGCTCATCAGCGTTCGAGCTGTTCGTCGAAGATCGTGGACGCGCCAATTTGGCAGCGGGGTTCCCAAGGCTTCTGCGACATCAGCATCAAAGCGCGCCTTGCACTTCGATAGCCCGTTGATCGGGCCGATCCCGCGGCCCGTGAAGACATAGGGCGACCCTGCGACAACTGGCTGGCGGCGAATGATTTCCATGGCGAGCGGGGGCAGAAGGAGCTGACCTGCATGGGTCTTTTCACGCGGCTCGGTTGAGATGCGCCAGAGGTTATCGTCCAAATCCGACCAGCGCATCGTGAGGACCTTGTCACGACGTTGGGCGGTCAGCAATGCGATCTGAACGAATGCGCCGAAGGTGCCGGACATGTCGGCAACAGTCCAAATCGCTCGGATTTCATTTTCATCGAGGACACGGTCGCGCCGCATCTGGCTTTGCGGAACACGGCGCATGCCCCTGACGATCGGATTCACAAACTCGTCGTCGCGCGCCTGTTGCCAGGAAAAAAGCCGCGACATCGTGGCGAGGCAGCGATCGGCCATGACCGGGCCGCGCTCATCCGCAATCTCGTCCAACAAGGCGATGACGTCGCGGCGCCGGATCGACCGGAACGGCTTGGAAGCGAAATGAGGCCGCAGGTAACGGTCGAACTGCCGCCGCACTTCTGGGGCCTTGCGCAAGCCGACCGCATCGACATGGCGCTTGAGAAAGTTGTCGGCGAGCCAATCGAAGCTTTCCCGATCGACGCCGTCCGCAGCCGCGGCCCTGTTCTGCGCAATCTTTGACAATGGCGCCACGGGCACCAGCCCATTTTCGACCTCCACCTTCCAGCGGATGGCGATTGTCCGCGCTTCGGCAAGACTGATGGCGGGGAAAGTGCCAATCTTCTTCCGTGTCGGGTTGCTGCCGAAACCACCAAACCGCGCCGCCAGCACAAAGCAGATATTGGTAGCCCGGCCGCGTACATCGTGATCATGGCCAACCCGCACCCGGAGCCCGATGACATGGCTGTCCGCCAGTTCATAGCGCTCCTTTGGTGGCGCTGGCCGAAGGTTACGCAGTCCTCGATCTGTCAGTTCCTGTCGCATGACTTACACTCCCGGTGTACCGGCTCGTTCTCCAAATGCTGCCCCTGCACATGCTGTCAGAGGGTCTCAAAACACTGCCAGTGGGCAACAAAGCACTGTCGGTGAGTCTCAAGTGCGTTGTCTGAGGCTTTCTTAAGTCCGCTGTCAGTGGGTCTCAAAGCACTGTCAGCGGGTCTTTTCTGGGCAAAAATGGGCATATTTCCGGTAAAGCTTCATGCAACGGAGTGAACCATAACTAACCAAGTAAAGTCCACAACTATCTGATAACAATCAAAGTTGAAACATCTCTGAACCAGATGAAACGTGCTGAAATAACCAAATTGGCCGCTCTTAATCAGCGGGTCCCAGGTTCGAACCCTGGTGCGTCCACCATTCCATGCCCTTAAGCTACCAAGCCTGCTATTCGGCGAAGAAATTCAGTTCGAGCAGCACGTCATTGGGATCACTGACAAAGATCTGGCGCAGGCCGATGGCGCTGATTTCATTGCAAACACAGTCGATTCCGAATGCCCGCAAACGCTCGCGCATTTCGTCATGGCCGGAGCAGTTCAGCGCGACATGGTGCACGGCCCCGGTGTGCAGCCCGTTGGTGACGCGTTCGACGGCCTTGGGCGCGTCATGCGTATTGATATGGACGATCGCGCGACCGGAAATATCGAACATCCATTGGGCGTTTTCGGGGCTGAGCGGCGGCGGACCGTTGCGTCGTTCCAGGCCAAGCACCACTTCATAGAAGGACGCAGTGGCATCAAGATTTTTGGCGATGATATTGACGTGATCAAGAGCGTTGACCCGCATTCTGAACTCCCGCCATCAAGGCATTTCAGGACAGATGGTTCGGCGCGAAGCATTGCAACGTCAAGTTGTCTCCACCCCCCGCGCCGCGCCCGCGCAATTGCCAAGCCGCCGCGAACCGTTATAGCGGGAAAAGCCGATAGAAGGTTGCGCGTAACATCCCGGCCGGACACGACAATCGCTGCGAACAACGGAAGTATATCTTTCCCCGGTCCGCAGCGAATGTCTTAAGATTGGCGCGCGGCGCCGGGGAGGTTGCGGGTGAAAAACAACCAGACAGACGTCAAGGCCGCTCCGTCTGCCGAATTGCTCGACGTTGGCGAGATCAATACGATCCTGGGCTTCCACATCCGGCTGGCACATGGGGCGGTCTATCGCCACTTCATGGAAACCTTCGCGCATCTCGATCTCACGCAAAAACAGGTCTCGGTGCTCTGGCTGGTCGATGATCACCCCGGTATCGCCCAGACTGACCTGTCGCAGCGGCTGCGCATGGACCGGGCGACGACAATGGCGATCATCAACCGGCTTCAGGCGCGGCACTATCTGGTGCGCGGCAAATCGCTCAACGACAGGCGCAAACAGACGCTCAACCTGACTCAAGCAGGTGTTGCGGCGCTCGGCATCGCCAAAACAGCGATCCACGAGCACGAACTCTGGCTGAAGCGCCGCTTTACCCCGCGCGAAATCGACACGCTTCTGGAAATGTTGGCGCGTATCCACGGATGACGGGTTTTGCCGGCCATCGCGTCAATCCATCTGCAACGCCACACCCAAAGGGCTCGCGATCATGACGGCCACCTATATCCTGTCGCTGTCATGCGACGATCGCCCCGGACTGGTCGCTGCGGTCGCCAATATGTTGCTGGCGCATGGTGGCAATGTCCGCGATGCCCAACAATTCAACGATGTCGCCGAAAACCGCTTCTTCATGCGGGTTGTCTTCGATCTTGATGCCGCCGTCTTTCCGGCGCTGAAAATGCATTTCACCAGCATCGCCGAAGCCAACGCCATGCAATGGCAATTGCGCGGCCAGCACGAACGCAAGCGTGTCATCCTCATGGTTTCCAAATTCGACCATTGCCTTGGTGACCTGCTTTACCGCTTCCGCATCGGGGAGCTGGAGATGGACATCGTCGGCATCATCGCCAACCACCCGGTGGCGGCGCTGAACCTGTCCCTGATCGGCGACTTGCCCTTCCACTATTTGCCGGTGACCAAGGACACCAGGCCGGATCAGGAAGCTCGCATAAAGTGCATCGTCAGCGAAACCGGTGCTGATGTTGTCGTCCTCGCCCGCTACATGCAAATCCTGTCGAACGATCTCGCCGGCTTCCTTTCAGGCCGCTGCATCAACATCCATCACAGCTTCCTGCCCGGTTTCAAGGGCGCCAAGCCGTATCACCAGGCCCATGAGCGCGGCGTAAAGCTCATCGGCGCCACCGCGCATTTCGTCACCGCCGACCTTGATGAAGGCCCGATCATCGAACAGGACGTCGAACGCATCAGCCATGCCGACACACCCGATGATCTGGTCCGCAAGGGCCGCGATATCGAGCGCCGGGTGCTCGCCCGCGCCGTCCACTGGTTTCTTCAGGATCGCATCCTGCTCAGCGGCACCAAAACCGTCGTTTTCCGGGACTGACCGCCCAATTCGGCCTCAGCTCGCCGGCTGTACCAGCACCAACCGCCGCGCCGCCTCCGCCCCGTAATAGCTCTGCGCGCTCCAACGCTGCGCCAGCACCGCACCGCTGTCCCGCACCAACTGCGCTCCCTCTGCCGGCCGGCCACCGCGCCACAGGCACTCGCCGCGAACATTGCGCGCCCATGCCGTTCGCCACGGATCATCCGGATAATCCTTCGCCAGCACCGGCATCGCAGCATCGATCAGCCGCATTCCACCCGCCTCCCGCCCCATCTGGCAACGCAAATTGCCCAGATCGACCAGGATCGGCCCCAGGTTGCGATGCTGGTGCGCCCGCGCCGCAACCAGCGCCTTTTCGAAATAGGCTTCCGCTTCGGCATGCCGGCCCACGCCCTGCTCGGCAAGCGCCAGATTGGCGAACTGGAACGCCATGTCATCATGCCCCGCGCCACGCTCGCGCAGGCTGATCCGCACCGCCCGCTGCAACAACGCATCGGCCTCCACAAACGCCCGCCGCTCCAGCAGCATCCGCGCCAGATTGTTGAGTGTCGTCGCCAGGTCGGGATGCTCTGGCCCCAGAACCTTTTCATCGACCACAAGATTGGCGCGGTAAAACCGCTCCGCCGCCGTCACATCGCGCTGCATATACGCAACCGAGGCCAGGTTGTTGAGATTGTCGGCCACGCTCGGGCTCAATTCGCCTTCCGTCTGGCGGCGGATGCCAAGTGCCCGTTCAAACAACGGCCGCGCCTCGGCATATTGCCCCGCATACAGCGCGTTCAGCCCCAGCGCCTCCAACTCACGCGCCACATCCGGATGGCCGGCTCCCAGCCGCGCGCCATCCAGCGCCAGTGCTTCGCGGATGGCAGCCTCGGCGGGCACAAAACGGTCCAGCGCCGTCAATGCCTCCCCCCGCCCGACCAGCAGCCGTGGCAACAGGTCGGCACGGCCGCTTTCGGGATGCCGCACGATGGCGATGCCGCGTTCATACAGCGCAATCGCCGCCGCATATTCGCCCAGCCGGCGCTTGGAATCGGCCAGCCCAAGCAATTGCCGTGCCGTCACCCCCGGCTGATCATGGCGGATTGTCCCGGCCCAGTTCAGGATGCGGTCGCTCTGCCGATACAGGCCCAGGCTGCCATAGACCTCGCCCAGCGTAACGCCCAATTCGGCCTGCACCACTGGCTCGGCCTGCAATCCGGTCGCAATCTTGCGCGCGCCGCGGTCCAGCACTTCACGCGCCGTAATCGATTCCCCCCGCGCTTCCGATGGGTCCGACACTTCGAACATGGACTTGACGAAATCGGTGGTGCGCTCGGCGGTCATCGTGCGCTTTTCGGCCAGTTGCCGCTGCACTACTGCTTCGTTGCGCGCCACCACCGCCGTCACCGCCAGCCCGGCCATCGCCACGAACCCGATGCTCGATGCCGCCGCCAGCACCGCCAGCCGCCGTTGCCGCCGTGCCGCCTCACGCTGGCGCAATTCGTCATACGGAAGGTCGAGTATCCCTGCCAACAGCTTCAATTTCGCTGCCGACCGACTGTCCTGCCCCTTGCGCAGATCCGCCGCCAATGGCTCCGTCCCGCCATTTTCAAACAGCGCCGGCGGCAGGCATTCCTGCGCCGGATCGGCGGCATGGGGCTCCCCTGCCACAATCAGGCACCGTATCGCATCGCGCCGGCCCAGCGCCGTGAACTGGCGGATTTCTTCGTTGACCCATCTGGATGCCACCGCCGCCGGCGAACAGATGACGATCAACGTCGCGGCCTGCTCCAGCGCGGCGCGAATGGCGTCGCCCAGGTCGGCCGAAGCCGCCAATTCCTCACGATCGCGGAAAACCGGCGGCAACCGCGCCGCCACCGGGCCAAAACGCCCGTCGCGGCCCAACAGGCGCGGCGGCACCCGCCAGGTTTCGATGCCGCGATGCAGCCACCGTGCCCAGCGGACATCGCGGTAATTATAACTGATGAAGGCACTGTACAGCATCGCCCGCCCCCGGCCGTTCGTAACCATTCCTAGACGCTATTGTTCATGCGCGCTATCGTGACGCACGGGGGTATGGGGACATGAGCAGATCACGGCGCTCCGCAGTCGACCAAAGCACGTTCGAGGAATCCGGCATCGATTGGAGCTCCCGCTTCCAATTTGTCCTGCAGAATGCCTTTTCCACGCCCATAAACCCGCCGCTTGATGATTTCACGGTCGTCGACACTGATTTTCCTATCCAGTTCGGTGCCGCTGCCTATGATGTCATCACCGTCTGGGGCAAGGGCGTCCTGTCCTTTGGCCCCGTCACCCAGGCACAGATACTGTTCATGTGCAGCGCCGTCCCCGGCGGCAACATGTTCGGCTTTCCCGGCGATTTCATTGCCGGCAATTTCGGCGCCAAAGTCAGCGAATTCGATGTCTACATGGGCGCGCAGGATTTCGAACGTGATCCCATAACCGGGTTCTTTGACCTCAACGACACGGTTCCCGTCCTGTATCTGAACTGGGATGCCGCCCGGGTCCGCATCACCGAGGCCGGCATCACCGTCAATGGCGCCGCAACAAACGTCGGCTACAGCCTCGGCGGCACCAATGTCGCGCTCACCCTGGCACAGGCCTATCTCATCACCGCCAATGGCACCGCCGCGGTGGATACACTCACCGGCACCGCGTCCGCCGAAACCCTTTCGGGTCTTGCCGGCAACGACACGCTGTCCGGCCTTGGCGGTGACGACATGATCATCGGCGGCGCCGGGGCGGATGTGCTGACCGGCGGCAGCGGCCGCGACCGCTTCGTCTATACCGCCATCACCGATTCCATCACCGGCACCGCCGATCGCATCACCGATTTCCAAAGTGGATCCGACCGGATTGTCGCCACAGGCCTTGGCGCCACCGGCGTCAGCATCGGCAGTGCCGCCGGCTTGACCACCGTCACCATCACCACGCCCGGCGGCAATCTGTTCATCACCTCCAACGCCGCGGTGGTTGCCGCCGATGTGCAGCTCGAAAACCGCATCACCGGCACCGCCGCCGCCGAGGCACTCACCGGCAGCAACGAAGCCGACATCATCACCGGCGGCGCCGGCGCCGACACCCTGACCGGCGGCAAGGGCGCCGATCGCTTCGTCATCACCGGCTTTGCCGACAGCAGTGCCAATGCCGGCGGCCAGGACCGGCTCACCGATTTTCAGTCCGGCATCGAAAAGCTCGATTTGTCGGCGCTTGGCCCCATCACCGTCACCATCCTCGAACAATCCGGCCGCACCACGATCATCGCCGACAATGGCAGCCAGCGCCTGGCGCTGCTCTCCGACACGCCGGTCGCCTTGTCGGACCTCGTCGGCACCATCCTGCCGCCGCCCGGATTGCCGACGAATGATTATCTGTACGGCACGTCCGGTGACGATGTCCTCGATGGCGGCAGCGGCAATGACAATCTGTATGGCGGCGACGGCAATGATATCCTGCGCGGCGGCGCCGGCGATGATTTTCTGGATGGCGGCGATGGGTCCAACACGCTCGATGGTGGCAGCGGCAATGATCGGGCGACCCTCACGTTCGGCGCCGCCACCGTCTTCGTGCTTGGCCCCAATGTCACCGTGGCAACCGCGACGGGCGTCACCACCCTCATCGGCATCGAAACGATCCAGATCTTCGGCAGCGAATTTGCCGACACACTCACTGGCAGCAACGGCGACGACAACATCTATGGCTACCTCGGCAATGACACACTGTCGGGCGGTGGCGGCGACGATACGCTCGAAGGCGGCGGCGGTGCCGATATCATCGACGGCGGCAGCGGCAATGATCGAACAAGCCTCAATTTCAGGGACAATCTGGCACCGGTCATCTTCGCGCTGATTGACAATGCCATCGCCACCACCGGGGCCGGCACCGTCCAGGTGCGGTCGATCGAAGCCGCGACATTCACCGACAGCATTTTTGACGATACGCTGACCGGCGGCAGCGGCGACGACACCTTCTATGGTTTCAACGGCGGAAATGATCGCTTCACCGGCGGCGGCGGTAATGATTATTTTAGCGGCGGCCCCGGTAACGACATTTTTGACGGCGGCCCCGGAACCAATGACCGTGCCTATCTGCAATTTGGCGTTGCGACCGTGTACGCGCTCGCCAATGGCGTCATCACCACGGCCAACGGCGTAAAAACCCTCATCGGCATCGAAGCCGGCGCAATAAGCGGCAGCAATTTTGCTGACACCATCACCGGCGGCGTTGGCGATGATGACATAAGCGGCAACGACGGCAATGACACCCTGAACGGTGGCGATGGAAACGACACACTGTACGGCGACAACGGCGACGACACCCTCAATGGCGGTGCCGGGGATGATTATTTCAGCGATCGCTTTGGCTATGATCGCTTCGATGGGGGCGACGGCCTCGACACCGCCGGTCTCGACCTGTCGCTCGAAGGCTCATTCGAAACCGGCGGCAGAAGCGTTGTCGTGAGCAGCAATTTCACCGTCGACACCGATTTCGGCACCAAGACGCTGGTGTCGATCGAAGCCCTCAATATCCAGGGCACATTCTATAACGACACCCTCATCGGCGGCCTTGGCAACGACCGCCTCGATGCCAGTGACGGTGCAGATTTCCTCGAAGGCCGCGGCGGCGACGACATTCTCAACGGCCAATCCGGCATGGACATCGCCTATTTTGCCACCCAGGTGAGCGTCGACATGCGTGCCGGCACCGCCAGCGGCGTCGCCACCGGAAATGATCAACTCAGCAGCATCGAAATCGTCATCAGCGGCGATGGCAACGATACACTCTATGCCGATGCCGGGACCGGGCAATTCAGCGCCCCCGATATCGTCAAACCCGCCAGTCAGTTGAACAACAACATCCTCAACGCCGTCGCCATCGATGGCAGTTTTGATCTGCGCTACGACCCCAACATCGTTTATAACATCAACGCGCCCCATGCGACGGTGCGTGCCACCAGCAGCGGCGGCATCGAATATTACAGCTTCGCCGTTCCCGCCAACAGCGGCGCCGGCTATTTCAGCTATGCCTTTTTCGATATCGATGGCGCCTATGATGCCGTCGGCAACGTCATCAACACGGTCGTCCGGCTCTATGATTCCGCCGGTGTCCAGATCGACATGGACGACGACAGCAACCCCGATCCGGGCAGCATATCGGGCCTCGACCCTTATCTATTCTATCGCTTCACCGCTGGCGGCACCTATTATCTCTCGGTCGAACGCTTTGGTTCCGGCACCATGGCCGTTGGCGATACCTATACCCTCAACATCACCATTCCGGGCGCCGCCCTGACGTCGGACGGCGTGCTGGTAGGCTCCACCCTCATCGCTGGCGCCGGGGATGATCGCGTCATCGGCGGCGCCGGCGAAAACATCTTCGATGGCGGCACAGGCAACGACACACTGTCCTTCGAACGCGCGCCCATTGGCATCATCGCCAATCTCGCCACCGGCACCGCAACCGGCGATGGCGACGACAGCTTCAAGGGCTTTGAAAACCTGTCGGGCACCGTTTACGGGGATAGTCTTACCGGCGATGCTGCCACCAACATCCTGTCGGGCCTTGGCGGCAACGACAGCCTTGATGGCGGCGCCGGCGCCGACAGCATGATCGGCGGCGATGGCGACGACAATTATTTCGTCGATCGCCAGGACGATCTGGTTTTCGAAGCCATCGGCGGCGGAACCGACACGGTCTTCGCTGCAGGCGATTTCTATCTCTATGCCAATGTCGAAAACCTGGTCCTGGCCAGCGGCACCGGGCAACGCTTTGGCGTCGGCAACGATCTCGCTAACACCATCACCGGCAATGCTGGCTCCAACCTGTTGCTCGGCGGCGCCGGCGATGACGTCATCAATGGCGGCGCGGCCGTCGATTCGCTGTTTGGCGAGTTGGGCAACGACACGCTCAACGGTGACGCCGGCATCGATTATCTGGTCGGCGGCAGCGGCAACGACATTCTCGACGGCGGCACCGATCCCGATGCAATTTATGGGGAGGACGGCAACGACACCCTCATCGGCGGCAGTGATTTCCAGACCGATATCCTCGTCGGCGGCAATGGCGACGATATCCTGCGCGGCGATTCCGGCTTCGGCGATTATGACCTGATGGATGGTGCCGCCGGCAACGACAGCTATTATGTCGACACCCCGGCCGACTTGACCTTCGAAGCTGTCGGCGGCGGCACCGATACCGTTTACGCCAACATCATCGGCGCCGGCTATTACCTCTACGCCTATACCGAAAACCTCGTGCTGCTCGGCAACACCCCCTTTGGCGTCGGCAATGAACTCGCCAACAGCCTGACCGGCAACGCCATTTCCAACTATCTCCTCGGTGGCCTCGGCAATGACATGCTGAATGGCAAGGTCGGCAACGACGTGCTGTTTGGCGAAGGCGGTGCCGACACCTTCATCTTCGAACGCGGCACCGGCGGCGATGTCATCGGCGATTTTCAGCCCGGTATCGACAAGATCAGCCTCATCGGCCTCGGCTTCACCAATTTCGCCCAGGTCCAGTCGGCCTTTGTCCAGAACGGCAACACCACCGCGATCAACCTTGGCCAGGGCGACATCATCGTCATCAACGGCATCACCAATGCCGCCCTGACAACTGGCGATTTCCTGTTCGGCTAACGCCTCACTGGTGGCGATTTCCTGTTCGGCTAACGCCTCACTGGTGGCGACTTCCTGTTCGGCTAACGCCTCACGCCGCCGCAGCCAGCTCCGTCGCCTGATTGATCGCCCGCTTGGCGTCCAGTTCCATCGCTTCAAACGCGCCGCCGATCAAGCTCGCCGTCACGCCCATCGCGACCAGTTCGTCATACAGCCCGCGCAACGGCAATTGCCCCGCACACACGATCACCGTGTCGACATCGAACAGTTTCGGCTCGCCATTGACGATCAGGTGCAGCCCCGCATCGTCGATCCGCACATATTCCACCCCGCCGACCATCTGCACGCCACGCCGCTGCAACGTCAGCCGGTGGGTCCACCCCGTCGTCTTGCCCAGCCCCTTGCCCGGCGATCCCGATTTGCGCTGCAACAGCGTCACTTCACGGCCCGACGTGGCGACCTGTGGCACGATGCCCGTCACCCCGCCGCGCGGGTGGTTCTCGAAATCCACGCCCCATTCCCTGGCAAACACGGCAATATCGGTCGCTGCCGATGGCCCCGAATGTGTGATCAGCTCCGCCACATCAAAACCGATGCCGCCCGCCCCCATGATAGCCACCTTCCGGCCCACGGTCGCGCGCCCGGTAATGACATCGACATAGCTCACCACCTTGGCATGGCCGATGCCGTCAATCTCCGGCCGCCGCGGTGCGATGCCAGTGGCGATGATCACCTCGTCATATCCGGCAGCCTGCAACGCCGCCGCATCGACCCGCGTGTTCAGCTTGAGCACAATCCCCAGCTTGTCGATCATCCGCCGATAGTATCGCAGCGTCTCGTAAAACTCCTCCTTGCCCGGGATCCGCTTGGCCAGGTTGAATTGCCCGCCAATCTCGGCCGCGCCATCATACAGCGTCACATGATGGCCCCGGCCCGCCGCCGTCGTCGCATAGGCCAGCCCGGCCGGCCCCGCCCCCACCACCGCCAGCCGCTTCGGCGCCAAGGTCGGCACCACGATCAACTCGGTCTCCCGGCACGCCCGCGGATTGACGAGGCAACTCGTCAGCTTGCCCGTAAACGTATGGTCCAGACACGCCTGGTTGCAGGCGATGCACGTATTGATCTCGTCCTCGCGCCCCTCCCACGCCTTCAGCACCAGTTCCGGATCGGCCAGCATCGGCCGCGCCATGGACACCAGGTCGGCATCACCCCGCGCCAGCACCGCTTCGGCCACATCGGGCATGTTGATACGGTTGCTGGTGATCATCGGGATGGTCAGGTGCTTCTTCAAACGCCCCGTCACCTGCGCAAATGCCGCGCGCGGCACCATCGTCGCGATCGTTGGCACCTGCGCCTCGTGCCAGCAGAAATGCGTGCTCATGATGTTGGCACCCGCCGCCTCGATGGCCTTGGCCAGCATCACCACCTCGTCCCACGCCATGCCGCCCTCCAGCATGTCCATCGCCGCAATCCGGAAGATCAGGATGTAATCCGGCCCCACCGCTTCGCGCACCCGGCGCACCACCTCCACCGGAAACCGCATGCGGTTTTCAAAACTGCCGCCCCATTGGTCAGTGCGCTTGTTGGTCTTTTCCACCAGGAACGTCGACAACAGATACCCGGCCGACCCGATGATCTCCACCCCGTCATACCCCGCCAGCTTGGCCATCGCGGCGCAATTGGCAAAATCGTCCAGCTGCTTCTCGATGCCGTCATCGTCCAGCTCATTCGGCACAAACGGCCCGATCCGCGACCGCACCGGCGAGGGCGCCACCGCCGTCGGCGTATAGGCCAGCGCGCCGGCGTGCAAAATCTGCATGCAGATCTTCACATCCGGATCCGCCGCGTGCACGGCCTCGGTGACAATCCGGTGGTCCGCCGCTTCCTCTGGCGTCGAAAGCTTGCTCCCCCCGCCGCCTTCGGCATTGGGGAAAATCCCCCCGGTGATGATCATCCCCACCCCGCCGCGCGCCCGCTCCGCAAAATACGCCGCCTGCCGCACAAACCCGCCCTCGGCTTCCTCCAGCCCGGTGTGCATGGACCCCATCAGGATGCGGTTCTTCAACTGCGTGAACCCCAGGTCCAGCGGCCGAAACACATGCGGGTAACGCGTCTGTCCGATCATCATCTTCCCCTTTAGCGCCCGCTATAAACCGGCCGCCGCTTCTCAAGAAACGCCCGCATCCCCTCGGCAAAATCCCTGGATCCCGCACACATCAGCTGGTTGCGGTTCTCGATCGCCATCGCCGCCTCCAGGCTCGGCGCATCGATCGCCATGGCCAGGCCCTCCTTGGTCATCCGCAACCCCATCGGCGACGTGCCCAGCATCTCGTCGACATAGACCTGCGCCGCCCCCTCCAGCGCCTCGTCGGCAACAACCTCCGACACCAGCCCCGTCGCCAGCGCCCGCGGCGCATGGATGAAGCGCCCCGTCAGCATCAATTCCGCCGCCACCGAGGCCCCGACCAGCCGCGGCAGGAAATAACTCACCCCCATGTCGCACGAACTCAGCCCGATGCGAATGAAGGCAGCATTCATCCGCGCACTTTCCCCGGCAATCCGGATGTCCGCCGCCAGTGCAAACGCCAGCCCGCCGCCACACGCCGCACCCTGCACCAGCGCGACAATCGGCTGCGGACATCGCCGCATCTTCACATAGACATCCGCCAGATAACCCTGAAACCCGAACCCGCCGCCAAAGGGCATCGCCGCCGGATCGCGGCTCCCTTGGTCCTTGATATCCAGCCCCGCACAAAACGCCCGCCCGGCCCCGCGCATCACCACGATCCGCACGCTGCCATCATTGTACAGCCGCCCGAAATAATCGTTCAGCTCATGCACCATATCGAGCGAAATGGCATTCATCGCCTCGGGCCGGTTGAGCGTCAGCCAATCGACCGCCCCACGCTTTTCAACCGTGATCGTCGCATATTCCATCACCGCGACCCCTGCCCGTCATCGATCTTGATCACTGCCCCCGTCACGAAATCCGAAGACGGCGACACCAGGAACAACAATGTGCTGTCCATCTGCGCCGGATCGCCAATCCGCTGGCGCCGGAAATGCTGCGCAATATCCCCCATCCGCGCCAGCATCCCGTCCATCATCTCCGAACTGATGGCCCCCGGCGCAATCGCATTCACATTGATGTGATATTTCGCCCATTCTACCGAAAGCGCCTCGGTCATCCGCACCACCGCGCCCTTGGTCGTCGCATACAGCGCCGCGCCATTCCCCGCATATTCATACGCCGCCATCGATGCGATATTGACGATGCGACCCGGCTTTTCCACTGCGATCAAGCGCCGCGCCACCTCGCAACTCAAAATGAACGGTGCCCGCATATTGGTGTCGATCACCCGGTCGATCAGCTCGACCGACATTTTGACCGCCCGTTGCGCATCCGGAATCCCGGCATTGTTGACCAGGATCGAAACCGTCCCCATCGCCGCCTCAACGGTCCCGACAATCGTCGTCAACTGCCCCGAATCCGTCACATCCAGCGCAAACGCCTTCGCCACACCCCCCGCCTCGACAATTTCCGCCACCAGCGCCTCCAACCGGTCCGTCCGCCGCGCCGTCACCGCCACATGCGCCCCCGCCGCCGCCAGCACCCGCGCAAACCGCCGCCCCAGCCCCGCCGAAGCACCGGTCACCAGCGCCACCTGCCCCGACAGATCGGTCGAAAAATTCGGCAATGGATATGACATGACGCGTCCCCGGATAATCCCCGACCATCGTCACGATTTCCCCCCACAAGCTACTGTCGCAACTGGCAGTCCTGCTGCGCCCCTCCCGCCTGCGGGAGGGGCCGGTGGGGGAGCCGCCCGCAGGCCAAAACCGGTTTGGCCCTGCGCTATTTCACTTTCTTCGCCCGCGGCTTCACTGGCGCCGCATCGCTGGCCTTCATCGCCGGCGCAAAATTCCGGCGATTCAGGACAATCCGCTCCTCCACCCCCTTCAACTCTCCCTTCAACGCCATAATTTCGTCATCGATACGCGCCGTCACGTCCTTCTTCTCCACCTCCAGCGCCGCAATCCGCGCCGCAATGCGGTCCGCGTGCACCGCGTGCAGCGCCAATGGCCGCGCCAGCAGCGCCGCCGGTGTGCCGCCCTTGCGCACCAATTCCCCCGCTTCGGCCAGCATGGCTTGCTGGCGCTCGATCAGTTTGGCGATATCCATGGTCAACCTCCTCAGGCGATGGTGTTGAAATTCTGCTCGGGCGCCGGGAAACCACCTCCCAGTGGCCGGTCCCAGCTGCGCTCGTGCGAGGCATTGCCAACGAACGGCCCCGGCATGCCATGCTGATGCCAGGATCGGAAATTCGGCGTCGCAGCCTTGATCTGGTTGCCCGAAACCGTGCTGTGCCGGCCGACCAGCGACACAGTCGCCGCCCGGATATTGTCGTCGAACGCCGGGCTGATGTGCGAACAATAATTGCCACTGAACAACACCCGTTCAAAGCGGATGAAGATGCTGTCGGTTATCGGAATCTGCACCAGTTCGACCAGCGCCATGGCCCCCGTCCCGATGAACTTGTTGTCGCTGATCTGGATGGGAAAGCCAAAGACGAACCGCCCGGCACCAAGCGCGATCTCATAGTCCAGCATCCCCAGCATCAACAGCGCCCGGTCCTCATTGGCTGGCAATCGCAGCGCCGGGTTGGAATAGGTCACCAGATTGCTGGCGACCCGCGCCTCCAGCACCAGGAACCCCAGGATGCCGATCGCCCGCGCCGCCACCGGCCCTCCGGCTTCAGGCGCGATGCCGGTGTCCATCACTTCGTTCGATTCGATGTGCAACTCGCCGAACACCATGATCGCTGCGATTGCCATCGCCAGGTCGCTCTCGGCACCGCAACGTGTCAGCCGGTTCTCGATGATCTCGCAGCGCTCGGTGCCGCTCGAAACCACGATGCCGAACTGCCGCAACCCCGTCAGGCGGTTGCCCGAAATCGCCGACCCGGCTTCCTTGGTGATGGCAATCCCGACATTGCCGCTGTCGACGTGATTGTCACGGATGGCGTTGCGGGCGCCGTCCGTCATCATGATGGCGATGGCGGACCGATAGACATGGTTGCCCATGATGCCGGTATCGGTGGCGGTGTTGGCGACAATGCCCAACCCCATGCCATCGCCATCCCGCCCCAGCATATTGCCGCTGATGTCCCCACGCGCCAACCCGGCGATGATGATGCCGTGCTGCCGCCCCTCGACGATATTGCCGCCGATGATCACTCGCTCCACTGGCAGGAACTTGCCCGCATCCTCATGTCCCACAACAATCGCCAGCGCCGCGCCGGAAATTTCGGCGTTCGAATTGACGATATTGCCGGTTGCCACCGAACCACTGCCGCACATTCGGATGCCGGTGACGAACCCGCCGACGTGCCTGATGCTGTTGCCCGTCACCTGCATCGATGCCGCCGCGGCATCGACGCCATAGCGCCGGTCCGCCAGCTCGAACGCCAGCATCTCGATGCGATTGTCGCTGATCCGCGACGCCCGCCCTCGCGACCGCGGCATCCCCGCCAC
Organism: Polymorphobacter sp.; assembly: GCA_031422995.1. Lineage (GTDB taxonomy): Bacteria > Pseudomonadota > Alphaproteobacteria > Sphingomonadales > Sphingomonadaceae > Sandarakinorhabdus. Next base: position 17,710 of record JANPEP010000070.1, read on the forward strand.
ATCGTCATTTATGATGATGCCGTTCAACGCCTGCACAATGTCATTGCCCTCCACCGTCAACGCCCCGCGCATTTCGCGCGCCAGCACGGCGACGGTAAACGGCAAATTCGGGCCGGGTTTTGCCAACCGGAACCCGCAATCGACCACCGTCACATCGCGACAACCCTTGTCGAGCCAAACGCCGATCGCCGTCGCTTCAAACTGGCAACCGGCAACCGTGACGCCCTCGCTGGCGACAGCAAAGACCCCGTTGCTCGACAGGATGTC
>JANPEP010000071.1:0-5354 GCA_031422995.1 Polymorphobacter sp.
CGCACCGACCGCGACGGCGCCCAGCAGCGCCGCGAGGCCGACGCCGCCAAGGCCCCAGACAGCAACGCTTTCGCCCGGGCGAACGACCGCCGAATTGAACACCGCGCCGACACCGGTGAGCACGGCACAGCCGAACAGCGCAGCGATTTCGGGGGGAATGCCGGGGTCGATCTTTACCGCCGAGCGTTCATCGATGACGGCATGGCCGGCAAAGGCCGACAGGCCGAGATGGTGGTGGACATCATGGCCACATTCGCTCAACCGCCTGCCGCCATTGAGCAATTCGCCGCGGCCATTGGCGCCGGCGCCATTGGCGCACAGCCAGCCCTGGCCCGATACGCATGGCTCGCAATGACCGCAGGCGGGGAGGAAGGCGAGGACGACGCGGTCTCCCACGGCAAGGCGCGCGCCGGGGCCGGTTTCGATGACGGTTGCGCAGGCTTCATGGCCGAGTGCCATCGGCATTGGCCGCGGGCGATCGCCGTTCACCACCGACAGGTCGGAATGGCAGAGGCCAGCCGCTTCGATGCGGACCAGCAGCTCGCCGGCCTTCGGTGCAGCCAGATCGAGGCTGGCCAGTCGCAACGGGGTGCTGCTCGCATAGGGCCGATGGGCGCCGCCGGCATCGAGCACTGCCGCAATGGTTTTCATGGCTGCCTGAGTCTCCTGTGCCGTTTGCGGCGTGATATGGAGAATCAGGACGGCTGCACAGTGTTATTGCACGTCGTTCAAATCGCGAGAAGGCGACGCCATACCCGGCTCAACAGCCCGGCGGGGGCTTCCGGGCTGGCCTCCACGATTTCCATGGCGGCATTGACCTGGCGCAGCAGGGCGGTTTCGGCAGCGGCGACGCCCGGGATTTCGGGAGCCATGCCCTCGTTGTCGGCAACCTGGCGATCCAGGATGTCCTGTGCCCATTCGGACAGCAGCCGCAGCCGCTGGGTGCGGGTCAAGCCTGCATCAACGACGATGGCATCGGGCGATGGATAATAGGCCGCCGGGTCGATGACGACGATTTCGAAATCATGGACATCGCCGGCATCGGCGACCGTGGTGCCCGGATCGGAATTCGACATGTTCGCACTCCTTGCAAGGCCGGGACGGCCCATTTGAGCAAAACCCATCAACCGGGCGGGAGTTCCGGTTTACGTCAGGCGGGCTCGTGCCGCCGTGCCATCATCAGCGCCTGGCCGATGGTTGCGACCAGCATTTCGACCTGGAAGGGCTTGGTGATGAGATAGGTTGGTTCGGGACGTTCGCCGGTCAACAGGCGTTCGGGGAAGGCCGTGACGAACACCACCGGCACGTCATGTTCGGCGAGCATGTCCTTCACCGCATCGATGCCCGATGAGCCATCGGCGAGTTGAATGTCGGCGAGCACCAGATCGGCATCAAGGCGGCCGGCCATGTTGGCCGCCTCCGTGCGTGTCGCGGCGATGCCGACGACGCTGTGGCCCAGACTTTCGACGATGTTCTGCAGATCCATGGCGATGATCGGTTCATCCTCGATGATCATCACTCGGCCGGCCATCTGCGCCGAAATGGCGGCATTGGCAGCGACGATATCGGCGCGCACCTGGTCTTCGCCGCGTCCAAGGATGATGGCGGTATCGGCGACCGAAAACCCTTCGACGGCGGTGAGCAGCAAGGCTTCACGGCGGTGCGCCGGCAGATTGGCGAGCAGTTCTTCACCGACGGCGGCAGCGGCATTTGGCCAGTTTGGCGCAGTTTCGCCGGTCTGGTCCGCCACGGGGCCCCAAAAGGCATGGAAAAGCCGGAACAATTCCACCCGCGCCGGGCGCGAAGGATCAATCTGGTCAGGCGCCTGCACCAGTGCCTCGAGTGCCGCGCGGACGAAGGCATCGCCGGTGCGTTGCGACCCTGTCAGGGCGCGACCATAGCGCCGCAGATAGGGAAGGAAGACACCCATTGTCGACCGCAGCGAACTGTCTTGATTGGAACCATTCGTACCCGTCATGCTTTATGCCTCTTGCGATGCTATCAATCAGTCCCGTCAGCGGTCATTACGCCGGTGACGAGAGAAGGTTCCTTAAAAATTGTTAGGTATGCGGAACCAACCGTGTGCCCGGGGGTTTGTGGGACAACGGGGCCGATGATGATAGCCGCATGAAACGGGATAAACGCGGCGCCAAGGGGGGAAGACGAGCCGCATGGAACAGGACGAGCCAATGAATTCCCCGCAACGCGGCGCACTTTCCAGCAATGGACCAAAGGCGACGCCATCGCCATCCACAGCCGTGGGTGACCCGGTTACTGCCGGCCTGCAACGGTTGTTCGCCAGCATTGCCGATGAGCCGATTCCCGAAGATTTCCTGCGGCTGCTCGACGAGATCGAGGCGCGCGCTGCCAATGATGACGGCAAAGGCGGCGGCCATGATGATGGCCATGGCGGCGCTGCGTGAGCGAAGACAACGCAAACGCCTTGCGGCAGGATGCGGCGGGCGATGTGGCGCCGGATACCGCGCCGCAGGCGGTGCCGGATGCGGCGGCGCTGGCGCGGGCAGGCGAGGATTTCCGGCGCGATCTGCTGGCGGCCATTCCGGCGTTGCGCGGTTTTGCGCGCGGGTTGTGCGGCAACCGCGACCTGGCCGACGATCTGGCGCAGGACGCGCTGGCCAAGGCCTGGGCAGCGCGGGACAGTTATATGCCCGGCACGCATTTTCGCGCCTGGCTGTTCCGTATCCTGCGCAACAATTATTTCTCGCTTGGCCGCCGCGCCCACCGGTTTGCGCCCTGGGACGAAGCGCTGGCAGACCGGGTGCTGGTGACGGCAGCGACACAGGGATCGGGCATCGACATTGCCGATGTCCAGCGCGGGCTGGCGACGTTGCCGGCCGAACAGCGCGAGGCGCTGCTGTTGGTCAGTGCCAGCGGATTGTCGATCGAGGAGGCAGCGCAAGTGATGGGCTGCGCCATTGGCACCGTCAAAAGCCGGGTGTCGCGCGGCCGTGCGGCGCTGAATTTGTATATGAACGGCGCGACCGGCGAGCCGGAACCAGCCCGCCCGGTCGCCGCCTGAACTCAAGACCGACATGACACGAAGCACCTGGCGACTTTCGGAGTGGTGGCGGAGCAGTGCCAAGCATTTGTCCTTGCGTCGGGGATTGGTGCTGTTGATCATCGCTGCGCTGCTGCCGATCACGGTGCTGTCGATCCTGCAAGGCATGGTGCGATTGGAAAATCGCCGGGCGGCGGTCATCCGGCAATTGTCGGACAGTGCCGAAGCGCTTGCCGACAGCAACCAGAGCCTGTTGGCCAACACCGAAACGCTGATCCGCGTGGTGGCGATGAACCCGGTTGTCGCCGCCGGCGGCCCCGAGTGTTCGGCGGTGCTGGCCCAAGTCCGCACCAAAACGCCGGCGCTGGCCAATATCATCCTGCATGATCGCGATGGCCGGCTGATGTGCGCGGCCATCGGCCCCAAGGGTGCGTATGCCCTGCCCGAAACGCAATATTGGAACACGATCAAGACCAGCCAGACCGCGTTGGTGAGCGACGCTGTCTGGGGACCGTTTTCGAAGCGCCGCGTGATCAGGATGGTCGCGCCGCTGCACGATGCCGCCGGGGTTTTTGACGGCGCGATCGTCGCCAGCATCGACCTTGCCTGGCTCGATGCGCGGCTGCGTGCCCGCATCGGCACCGACGATACCGGGGTTGCGATCATCAGCGACAGCGGCCAGGTGGTGATGTCCAGCCGCCCCTTGCCGGCGTTTGACATCAGCACGCCGCCCGGCAGCATCGGCACCACCCATGACGATACGGGCGCCCGCTGGTCGTACACACTGGTGCCGCTGGTCACGCCGAAGCCCGGCCAGAATGGGCTGTATGTCGCCTATGCCCACCCCGACGCGCCGCGTTTCGGCTTTGCATGGTGGCAGACGATTGTTGATTTTGCGCTGCCGGTGCTGGCCATCCTGCTGGCGTCGATGGCAATCTGGATCGGGACGCAGCGGCTTGTGCTGCGCTGGCTGCTGGCGTTGCAGCGGCTGGCGCTGCACTTTGCCGGCGGCGATTACCGGCGGCGGCCGATCAGCTTTGCCGATGCGCCGCGCGAAATCCGCAGTGTGGCCGCGTCGCTTTACCGGATGTCGGCGGCGGTTTCGGAGCGCGATCGGAGGGTGCGCGATTCGCTGGAGCGCCAACGCCTGCTGGCGCGTGAGGTCCACCACCGGGTGAAGAATAATTTCCAGGTGGTGATGAGCCTGCTCAGCCTGCAATCGAGCCGATTGTCGGACCCTGCCGCCCGCAACGCCATCGACCAGGCGCGGCGCCGGATCACGGCGCTGGCGCTGGTTCACCGCCTGCTTTACGACACCGGCGAGCTGGCCAGCATCTCGTCGCGGGCCTTGCTGGGGGCGCTTTGCGAGCAATTGCAGCCGCTACCGCAGGCCGGGCGAAGGCTTGAGCTGCATTGCGATTTCGATGATGTGCCGCTCGACATCGACAGTGCGGTGCCGTTGACATTGTGGTTGGTCGAGACTGTGAACAACGCGTTCCACCATGGCTTTCCACCGCCGCGCAACGGTTCGGTGATGTCGGAGTTTCGGGTGATCGGCGAGGCGGCGACGCTTTCGGTCAGCGACGATGGCGTTGGCTTTGACCCGGCGAATCCGCCTGCCGACCAGCCCGGCGGTTATGGCCTGCGGTTGATCAAGGCGCTGGCGGGCCAGCTTGGCGGCACGGCGAGCGTGGAACGCCGGCCCGAAGGCGGCAGCATGGCGGCATTGCGCTTTCCGTTGAGGGCGGTGGTTGGCGCCCTGGAAACGGAATCGGACGTTTCACTGCCGGCGTGATCGAAGGACGTCAGGCCTTTTCCCGCAGCAGGCGCGATACCACCAGATCGAAATCGCGCTTCACCTTGGCATTCAGCATACCGGTGGCCGGGCCGGCCCAGCCGACATGGATTTCGCGCAGCCGGCCATCGCGGCCGATGAACAATGTTGTCGGATAGACTTTTATCGGGCCGACGCCCGGCAGTGCGGCCTTGCTGCTTTCCGGTGTTGGCTGGCCCGCCAGCAGCAACGGATAGGGCAATTTGTAGCGCGCGCGGAAATTGTCCATCAACCGGAAGGCGCGGGCCTGATCATCGCCATATTCGAATTGCAGTCCGATGACCTCCAGCCCTTCGGCGCGGCGGCGGGCGGCATAGGGGCCCATGAAGGTCGCTTCGTCATGGCAATTGGGGCACCAGGCGCCGCCGAGCGTGACGACCACGACCTTGCCGCGATAGCGCGGGTCGGACAGCGCCGTCATCTGGCCCTTGGTATCGGGGAAACGAAAGGCGATGCGGTCGGTGCCGGGTTTTTCGACGACAATGGCCTCCATTGCCTCCC
>JANPEP010000072.1:0-2644 GCA_031422995.1 Polymorphobacter sp.
CGCCAAGGTCCTCATCAATATCGCAAAATCCAGCCGCCACGAAGCATGATCGACATACCATAGATCGAGCGCCAGCTTGTCGGCGTCGCTCAACAGCGCATTGCCATTCACCTGCGCCCATCCCGTCAACCCCGGCCGCACGGCTCCCCGCCGTCGCCCAGCCGCCCCCATCGCATCGACAGTCGCCGGCAACAGCGGCCGGGGTCCCACCAAACTCATCTCACCCACCAACACATGCCACAGCCCCGGCAGCTCATCGATCCGCGTCCGCCGCAGGAACCGCCCCAGCCGCGACACCCGCTGCGCATCGGGCAACAACACCCCCGCTACATCGCGCCCGTCGCCCATGCTCCGCAGCTTCCTCATCCGGAACACCTGGCCGCCCCGCCCGCTGCGCTCCTGCACAAACATCACCGGTCGTCCCAGGTCGATCGCTACCGCCAGCGCCCCCATGGCCAGCACCGGCGCCAGCACAACACCCATCACCGCCGCTCCCGCCACATCGAGGATGCGCCCGGTCATGCCCGCGCCGAAACCCGCCGCGCCACCGGCTGCACCAGCGGCACGACATTGGCCCGATCCAGCTTCATGCTGGCCAGCAACAACGCATTGACCTTGTTGGCATCGAACCGCGCCACCGCAATCTCCCGCGACCGCGCGCCCATCCGCGCCGCCAACCCCGGATCGCGCATGAATGCCGCCATCGCCCCCGCCAACGCCGCCGCATCGCGCACCGGCACCAAAAACCCGTTGCCCCCCACCTCGATCGGCTCCCGGCACCCCGGCGCATCGGTAGTAATGATCGCCCGCCCCGTCGCCAGCGCCTCCAATATCGTCCGCGGCAACCCCTCGCGATAGAAACTCGGCAACACAAACACACTTGCCGCCGCCAGATACGGCGCTACGTCTCGGGTCTCACCCAGATACTCTACCCCGCCGCTGGCATTCCATTCCGCCAATTCCGCCAGCGTCACCCCCGATGGATTGGCGTCGAGCGGGCCCAGCAAGCGGAACTGCGCCTCGGGCCATTGCGCCCGCACCATCCGCGCCGCCTCGGCAAACTCCACCAGTCCCTTGTCGCGCAACAACCGCGCGATCAACAGGAACACCGGCGGACCCTTCGGCACCGGCACTGCCTGGAACCGCGCCGTATCCACGCCCGATCCCGGCACCTGGATCACCCGCTGCCCCGGCGCCAATATCCCCAGCCGGCGCATCTCCTCGCCATCATCCGAATTGAACACGAACACCGTATCGGCCTTCGCCACCGCCATCCGATAAAGCCGCGAGACGATGCTCCGCAGCCCACGCCGCTTCAGGCTCCGCGACGCCTCGCCATCATCGGTGAATACATACCCAAGCCCGCTGCACATCGCGTGATACCGCATCCCGCCGACAATCCGCGCTGCGATACCGCCCCAGACGATCGGCTTTTGCGTATAGGCCAGCACCGCCTCGGGCCGCTCCTCACGCAGCAAACGCACATAATCCCACAGCGTCCGTGCATCGACGAACGGGTTGCTGTTCGCCCGCTGCATCGCGATCGGCCGATACCGCACGCCAATCGCCGCCAGCGCCGCCCGCGCCTCGGCGCTGTCTTCCGGCGCGCACGCCACCACCTCATGCCCGGCCTTCACCATCGCCGCCAGCAATTGCCCCCGAAAATTGGTCAGCGAATAGGCAAGGCTCGCCAGCACGACGATCTTCATGCCGCCGCCCTCACCGTCGACTGCACGTCCAAAGGGCGCAGCCCCCGCGCTGCCAGAACCGACTGGTACAGCGCCGCATAGCTGTCGGCGATCCGCTCGATGCCATAGTGCCGGACAACCCTCTCGCGCGCCGCCCCCCCCATCACTGCTCGCCGCTCCCGGCCCAGGCCCGCCATCCAGCCGATCGCCGATGCCAGCGCCGCCGGATCACGTGGCGGCACCACCCGGCCATGGCCACCGATGATCGCGGCGCTGTCGCCCACATCTGTCGCAACGCACGCCACCCCGCTCGCCATCGCCTCGCCGATGATGTTGGGAAACGCCTCACCCCACGCCGATGGCAGCGCGACAATATCGACCCCGCTCAACCACTCGGCGACATCGCTGCGCTCCCCCGCCAGCGTCAATCGATCCGCGGGCAATGCCGCCGCCAGTGCCGCCGCCAATTCGGGCGCCGGCGCATCGGTGCCCGTCCCCACCAGCAACAGGTGCAGGTCATGCCCCGCCACCCGTGCCCGCCGCACCGCCTCGACCAGATTGGGCGTATCCTTCATCGGGTGCTGGCGCGCCACCATCGCCACCACCACCGGCTCGGCGGCAATGCCAAACATCTGCCGCATAGCCGCCCCGGCGCCCTCGCGCGGCCGAAACCGCGCGCAATCAAACCCATTGGGAATCACCACCGCCCGCTCGGGTGAAAATCCGAAGGCCTCATACTGCCGCGCCGCAATCTCGCTGTTGTAGATGATCGCATCGGGCGATGCCGACAGCACCCGCCCCAGCCGCAGCACCGCCTGGCTCAACGGCTTTTCATGGCCGATATCGACCAGCGAATGCCGCACATTCCACACCACTGGCACCGCGCGCCCTGCCAGCCGCGCCGCCAGCGAGGCTGCCAGATTGCCATGGTGCATCCAGCCTTGCAGCAGCACCGG
>JANPEP010000073.1:0-7052 GCA_031422995.1 Polymorphobacter sp.
CCCCAAACCGGCGCCGCCGTCTTCACCATCGGCATCTACATCGAGCCTCTGCGCGCCCTCTCACCGGCTCTCATCGCCGATCTCGCCACCGCCGTCGCCAACGTCCAGCATGATGAAGCCCAACGCCGCGGTACCCCCGCCTACCGCGACGCCCTCACTGCATATGCCGCGAACGCCCAGTAAAACCCCTCACCCCTCACTCACATCCGCCTCCGGCCGGTCATCCCCCCGCGCCACTTCCTCATGCCAAACCCCATCGGCATCCTGCCAGCTGATCGGCACCGTCTCGCCGCCCAATTGCTGCTCCTCGGCCACCGCCCGCGCCGCTGCCATCGCATCGTCATGCGTCCGAAACGTCTCGGCAAACACATCGCCCAGCTTGTATGTCCAGCCGCCGTCATGCTCGACGATCTTGTAATGGATTTGGCTCATCTCGAACTCCGGCCATGCTAAGGTGAAAGCAACAACACCCGGGAGTCTACGCCATGTCGGTCACCCAATCCATAACCGGCCGCAGCCGTGATCTCGGCGGCTTCTCGGTCTCCCGCGTCCTCCCCGCACCCCAACGCCGCAGCCTCGGGCCGTTCGTCTTCTTCGATGAAATGGGCCCGGCAGACTTTCCGGTGGGGCAGGGGATCGATGTCCGCCCCCACCCCCATATCGGCCTTGCCACCGTCACCTACCTCTTCGCCGGCGGCCTCACCCACCGTGATAGCCTGGGCACCGTCATCGATATCGCCCCCGGCGCCGTCAACTGGATGGTCGCCGGCCGCGGCATCACCCATTCCGAACGCTCGCCCGTCGCGCTCAGGGCCGCCGGCCACCACATGCACGGCATCCAATCCTGGGTCGCCCTCCCCGTTGCCCATGCCGAGGACGCCCCGGCCTTCGTCCACCACCCCGCCGACACCCTGCCAGTGGTCACCCGCCCCGGCGCCCGCCTCACCATCATCGCCGGCACCATGTTCGGCGCCACCAGCCCCGTCGAATTCCCCCACCCCATCATCTACGCCGAACTCCATCTCGATCCCGGCGCCACTCTCGCCCTCGATCCCGCCTGGGGCGAAATCGGCGTCTATCCCGTCAGCGGAAACGCCCACATCGACGGCGAGTCCCTCACCCCCGGCACCCTCGCCATCGTGGCGGAAGATGTCGAAGCCCCCGCCACCCTCACCGCCACCACCCCCTTCCACGCCATGCTCCTCGGCGGCGCCCCCTTCCCCGAACCCCGCATCATCGAATGGAACTTCGTCAGCCATTCCCAGGACCGCATCACCCAGGCCGAAACCGACTGGCGCGCCGGAAACTTCCCCCAAGTCCCCGGCGAAACCGAATTCATCCCACTCCCCTGACCCAGACCCCTCTCCCGCAAGCGACGCAGGTAGCCTCCGGCAACGCGGGAGAGGCGAGACGCGCCCCAGCGCGCCGGGTGAGGGTGTCCCCCACCACCCCACAAAAGCACCCCCCAACTTTAGCAGAACAGAGCGTCCGGTGACTGTAGCTGGGGCCCCAGACCCTGAATTGGACGGCGGCTTCCGACCCAGTTCGAGCCGTTCCTGAAGACAAAGCCGAACGGCGGCTTCCGGCAGGAGCGGCCGCTTCGAATCCTCGCTGCTGTTCGTCGCCCTGACTATTCGACGCGCTGCCGCAAATTGGTCGATGGTAATGCCGCAAACGGTGCGGCGCCCGTTGAGCTGACTGCAATCCTCATTGAACTTGGTCCGTCGATGCAGCAAAACTGGACAGCGCCGAGATGTCGTCTATCGCGATTCGCCCATAACCGAGCGTCAGCCAGCCCATCGACGCGAACCGCTGCAACGTCACATTCACATGGTTGCGGGAGGCATTGGCCATTTCGCCGAGATCAGCCTGGTTGATCCAGAAGCCTTCGGGCGTGCGCGGCGTGATGCCTTCGAGCACGCCGGTGGCCCGCAGCAGCGTCGCGGCGATGCGGTGGTCGGCACGTCGGATCAACAGGTCGGCGATTACCGAGCGCGTCAGATCGACGCCATATTCGCCCATCGCACCAAAATAGAGCGTCGCCTCCGGAACCGATGCCCGCAACTCGGTCATCGCCGCCAGTGACAGGTGCGCCAGCACCGTCGGCTCCATGGTGCGCACGCCGAAGATCCGCTTGCGGCCGGTCAGCAAAGCGCCATAGCCGAACCACGCGCCGGTACGCTGGATATGGCCGAGCACCGGCCCGTTGAATTCGTTCGATGTCGTCATGCCGACGCCCCCCGACAGCACGCCATAAGCGCCGCCAAGATCGCCGCCTGCGTGGAGAACCGTGACACCGGGCTTCAGCGTCAACCAGCGCACCCGCTGCAATACTGCGGCGCGAAAATCCGCCGGCTGGCCCGACAGCCAACCGCGCCGGGCAAAACTTTCTGCCGGTGACAGCCCTGCAATACGCGCCATGCCTGCCCCCGGTCATCGAACAACACGAAATGCCGAATAGTTGAATAATGGGAAATGTCCGCCGGCCAAAGATGTTTCTATTCCGAAATTGCCGCTGACAGGGAATTCGCATCGTGATCAATCGCCAGACCTCGCTTTTTGCCATGGCCACGCTTCTTGTCCTTGCCGGCTGCGATCGCGTCGCGAGCGTGGCGGCATCGGGCGGCGCGGGCCCCGATCTCATCCTCCACGGCGGCCCGATCCTGACGATGGCGGGCGATACCCCGGCCTATGTCGAGGCGGTGGCGATCAAGGATGGCAAGATCGCCGCTGTCGGCAGCGATGCCGCGGTGATGGCATCGAAAGACGGCCACACCGTGGTCAAGGACCTTGGCGGCAAGCTGCTGATGCCGAGCTTCATCGATCCGCACAGCCATTTCATCGATTCGCTGACAATGGCGGATCGCGTCAACGTCTCGGCGCCGCCGGTCGGGCCCGCGTCGAACCCCGAAGAGATTGTCGCGGCCTTGCAGGCGGGCGCGAAGGCCAAGGGGTTGAAGCCAGGCGAACTGCTGCTCGGCTGGGGCTATGACGAAAATCTGATGCCCAAGGGCCAGCCGCTGACACGCGCGATTCTCGACAAGGCGTTCCCGGACAATCCGATCGGCATCATCCACGTTTCGATGCACGGCGCGGTGATCAATTCAAAGGCGATGGAGAAATTCGGCTACAAGGACGGGATGCCGACGCCGGCCGGGGGTGTCATTTTGCGCAATGCCGATGGCAAGACGCTGCAGGGGCTGGTCATGGAAACCGCCTATATCCCGATGATCACCGCCTTGCCCGGGCCAACCGCCGAAACCGAAGTCGCCGCTGCCAAGGCGGGCCAGTTGCTCTATGCCGCCGCCGGCGTCACCACCGCGCAGGAAGGCGCGACCCATGCACCGCAGCTGGCGCAATTGCAGCGGGTTGCAAAGGCCGGCGGGCTGTTCATCGATGTCGTCGCCTTTCCGTTCCTCACCGATGTCGACAAGATTGCCGCCGTCACCCCGTTCAGCGCGTGGAGCAAATATGACAGCCATTTCAAGATCGGCGGCTGCAAGGCAACGATTGACGGCTCGCCGCAGGGCAAGACCGCCTGGTTCACCAAACCCTATCTGACCGGCGGCCCAACGGGCGAGAAGAACTACAGCGGCACGCCCGGCCTGCCGCCCGAAGCGATCATGGCGATGGCCAAGAAATGCTATGACAACAATGTCCAGGTGCTGATGCACGGCAATGGCGACGCGGCGATCGACATGTTGCTGAAGGCGCATCTGGCGGCGGCGGGATCGGAACCGGCAAAGGATCGCCGCACCACATGTATCCATTGCCAGTTCATCCGGCCCGACCAGCTCGCGGCGTTCCAGAAATACAACATCATCCCGTCGCTGTTCACCGATCACACGTTTTTCTTTGGCGATACGCATGTCGCCAATCGTGGGCTGGCGCAGGCAAGCTTCATCAGCCCGATGAAGTCGGCCCTTGCGGCAGGCCTTCGCCCGACCAACCACACCGACGCGTTCGTTGTGCCGATCGACCAGATGATGACGGTATGGACGGCGGTGACACGCAAACTGCGGTCAGGCGGCGTGCTCGGGCCGGATGAACGGATCAGCCCCTATCAGGCGTTGCAGGCCATCACCACCAGCGCCGCCTTCCAGTATCGCGAGGAAGCGTCGAAGGGCAGTATCGAAACCGGCAAGCGCGCCGATCTTGTCATCCTTTCGGCCGATCCCAACAAGGTCGAGGCCGATGCGATCCGGGAGATCAAGGTCATCGAGACGTTCAAGGACGGCAAGTCCATCTGGTCCGCCAAATGAAGTGGCTGCTCGCCAGCCTGGCGCTGGTCGCCAGCCCCGCAGCGGCGGCGGGGCTGACGGGAGACTGGGGCGGCGCCCGCACCAGCCTTGCCGCCAGCGGCGTGTCGGTGCGCGGCGATGTTACCGGCTTTGCCATGGGCCAGATTGCCGGCACCGGCGACAAGGTATGGGATGCCTTTGGCCGCTATGATGCCTTTGTCGATCTCGATTTCGGCAAGATGGGACTGGTCAAGGGTCTTGGCTTCCACGCCCATGGCGAAGGCCGGTTCGGGCAGGGCCAGACGAACTTCGGCTTTCAGCTGTGGCCGGCCAATACCGCCGCCGCGCTGCCGCTGGGGGGTGAAGGCTTCGCCGCCTCGTCGCTCTACCTCACCCAGACCATCGGCAAGCGCAGCGTGCTGATGCTCGGCAAGATCAATGCCGTCGATCTGCTCGCCGGGGACCCCATCTTCGGCGGCTGGGGCACACAGCGGTTTCAGAACATCGTCTTTGTCGCGCCGCCATCCGGCGTTGTGCCGCCAACCATCATGGGCGGCGTTTTCGTCCACAAGGGCACGCCGATCACCCTGACCGTGATGGTCTTCGACCCTGAAGACCGCACCCGCGATTATTTCCCCGGCGACCTGTTCAAGACCGGCGTCAACATCTCGGTCGGCGCCACCTGGGGTGGCACCATTGCCGGCCGCGCCTCATCGGTCGGTGTAACCTCGACAGTATCGACCAAGCGCGGCGCCAACCTTGGCGACATCCTCGCCCCGCCCGACCTTGTCACGGACGATATCAAGGGCAGCTACAACATTGCCCTGCAGGTCACCCATCGCCTGGTCGACAGCACCCAGGTCAAGGGCAAGGGCCTTGATTTCGTGGTGAAGGCCGCCATCGCCGATGGCAACCCCAACCTCATCCGCCGTTCGATCATCATCGGCCTCGCCGGCCATGGCATGGTGCCGGGCCGGCCGAACGACAGTTTCGGCATTGGCGGCTTTGCCTATGATTTCTCCAACGCCTTGCAGGATGCCGTCGATCCGCTTGCGGATTTCAACGACGAACAGGGGCTTGAGGCCTGGTACAGCTTCGCCCTGACCCCCTGGTTCAAACTCACCGCCGATGCGCAGGTCATAAACCCGGCGCGCGGCGATGCCGATACGGCGGTCATTACAGGCCTGCGCGGTAACATTGCTTTTTGAAATCGCGTGAATTTGCCGACCAATGCTCCCCGAAGTTGACGGGCTCAATGACGGCTAAAATGCCTGCTGCTTCCGCAATCAGACAAGCGGCAACCGGCCCAACCCACGCCATTCGGCCACATTACTTGAACAACCGTGCGCATGTCGGTTTCTGGCGTAAGCAGACACTCAGTGACGCCGCCTGCAATGGCTTAAATGTCCCAAAGTCGGTCGTTGCCGGCTGGTTGCAGGCCAGATGAATGAACGGCAGGTTCTGGGCCGGCTCCATATCCCGCGAACGTCCTATGGTATGGCGCAACGCGGCCTTGTTTCGAGCTTTCCCTAAACGTCCGCTATCCGCTCACGGCCCCAGCCTTCAAAATGGGGTCTGGGGCCAAGGCGCCAGCCGCCGGAGACCCTTGACCGACCACCCCCATCACCCCGCCGCCAACATCCGCCGCACCGCCGGCCGCAGCACAAGCAACAGCACCGCCCCACCCGCAATAATCCCCGCGTGCAGCAACCAGAACCGCCCCGGCGCCCACACTTCGTACAGCCCACCGATGCGCCCACTCACCGTCGACCCCAAGAAAACCGCCATCGAATTCACCCCGATCATCATCGCGTTCATCGATGCCGGCGCCGCCCGCGTATAAAGTCCCACCGCAATCGGCGTGAAGAACACCCATCCCCAGTTCGAAAGCATGTGAAAACCCACGGCATAGAGCAGCGGCACCCGCCCGGCACCGAAAAGCGTCGTCGCCATCGCCAGCCACACCATGCCCGAACCAAAGATCAAACACCCGATCGCCATCTTGGTAATCGCATCCGGCTCCACTCCCCGCCGCGCCTGCGCCCGCCAAAGCCACAGCGTGGCCGGCAACAACAGCCCCGGCGCGATGGCGTCCAGCGCCTGCAACCACGGAATCGGCACCGCAAACCCCGCGACATTCATGTCGACATGGTCCCGCACCCACAAATTATACACGTTCCACACCTGCGATTGCGCGATCCAGAACGCCGCCTGCACCAGCATCAGCACGAGCAGCAAGCGCACCGCGTGCCGCTCTGCCGCTGTCAACCGCACCCGCACCGCCGCCGCCACCTTGGGCGGATCGGGCGGTAAATGCCGGCCGCCCAACCAATAGACCAGCAACCCCGCCAGCATCCCAAGCCCCGCCAGCCCGAACGCCTGGTGCCAGCCCAGTTCCTGCCCCATCCAGCCACAGACGATCGGCGCCACGAACGCCCCACAATTCAGCGCGAAATAATACAGCTGCAACCCATCGTCCCGCCGCCGGTCGTCCGGGCCATACAGGCTGCCCAATTGCGAAAACAGGTTGGAATTGGCAAACCCGGTGCCGAGCATCAACAGGAACAGCGCCAGCAGGAACGACCGGTCGAACGCCATGCAGAAATGCCCGGCGGTCATCAGCAAACACCCCAGCATGATCGCCCGCCGTCGCCCCAGCCAGCGATCGCCGATCCACCCGCCGAACACCGGCGTAAACCGCACCAGCCCGGCCCACAGCCCGAACAACTGCACCGCGAACGCCTGTGTCGACAACGGCCCCGTCACGCTCTCGATGGCGCTCCGCGTCGCCGCCAGCCCCGCGACATTTTC
>JANPEP010000074.1:0-1570 GCA_031422995.1 Polymorphobacter sp.
ATTACGTATTTGTGGGTCATGGGTCCCGGCCTACGCAGGGATGACAATGAATGGGGTCTGGGGCCTGAGGCCCCAGCCGCCGGAGGCCCTTCAGACATAGGGAGGAGCGCATGAACGATCTGAGGATCGCAGGGTATGCGAGTGTGTTCGGGGTGCCGGATACCGGTGGGGATGTGGTGCTGCCAGGGGCATTTGCGGGCGTTGGCACGGGGATGCCGTTGCTGTGGCAGCATGACATCAAGGAACCGATCGGGTTTGTCGAAACGCTGCGCGAGGATGACCGCGGGTTGCGGGTGGTGGCGCGGGTCGTGGCGAGCGGGCGAGGTGAGCAAGCGGTGCAGTTGCTGCGTGCCGGAGCGATCGATGGATTGTCCTTTGGGTATCGCGTCAAGGCATCGAGCCCGGATCGGACGCGGGGTTTGCGGCGGCTTTCGCGGCTTGAGGTGATCGAAGTGTCTTTGGTGACATTTCCGATGCAGCCGCTGGCGCGGGTGCTGGGTGTTTCAACGGTGGCAGAGGAGACGATGAATGACATATGAGACCAAGGCCGATGCGCTGGAATCGGTGTTCGAGACGGCGGCCGGGGGTGATGCCGGGGCCGAGATGGTGGCGCTGCGCGGTGAGATGGCGCGATTGACCAATCTGGTGACGGCGCGTGCGGTGGAGCGGCCGGCGTTGACGGGGGCGAAAGCGGACGCGGGCGGTTTTGGCGTGGGGTATCTGCGCAAGGGCGACCTGGTGGGTGGCGAGATGAAGGCGGCCAGTATCGGGGTTGGGCCCAAGGGCGGGGTTTCGGTTCCGATCGAGATCGATGCGGTGATTGACCGGGTGCTGCGCGCCCAATCGCCGATCCGGGCGATTGCCCAGGTGGTGGAGATTGGATCGGCGAATTATCGCAAGCTGATCACCACCAGTGGCGTGGTTTCGGGCTGGGTGAGCGAGACGGGATCGCGGCTGGAGACCGAAACGCCGGATTTTGCCGAGATCGCGCCGCCGATGGGCGAGCTTTATGCCAATCCGGCGGCGAGCCAGGCGATGCTCGATGATGCGATGTTCGATGTCGAGCGCTGGTTGGGCGAGGAAATCGGCCGGGAGTTTGCGCGTGCCGAGGGGGTGGCCTTTGTTTCGGGTGACGGGGTGAACAAACCGCGTGGGTTCCTGACGGGGTTGAACAACGCGCTGACGGATGCGACGCGGGCGTTCGGGACGTTGCAGTTTGTGACGTCCGGGGCGGCCGGGGCGTTTGCGGCGACCAACCCGCAGGACCGATTGATCGACCTGGTGCATGCTCTGGCGGCGCCGTATCGCCAGGGTGCCAGCTGGGTGATGAACTCCGCCACATTGGCGCGGGTGCGCAAGATGAAGGACCTGGACAGGGCGTTCCTGTGGCAGCCGGCGCTGGCGGCCGACCAGCCGGCGACGTTGCTGGGGTACGGTAAGCATCGCCGGCTGGAGTGTCGAAGTTGGAGCGCCCGCCTGAGGCGAGGCAGCGAACCAACGACGCCAGATGCTGGCGGAACCGAACAGGGAAGGGATGAAGCGTGGCGATCTTCTTGAAGGATTCGGGGGC
>JANPEP010000075.1:0-14214 GCA_031422995.1 Polymorphobacter sp.
AACCAGCCCATCCACACGCTTTCGCCCGTGCCGCGGTGCCCCACCCGGTTCATGCCGTCGTTCCAGTCACCGCCGCCAAACATTGGCAGGCCGTGTGCGCCCGTCGCCAGGCTGGCATCAAGCGCCCGAGCGCAATGCTCATAAAGGCTGGCCGACTCGTTCGAAACGCCGGGTTGAAAGAAGTTTTCCATTTCGCCCGGTTCCAAGACCGGCCCATCAAGAAACGCGATGCTTTCATCAATTATGGCGGCATCGCCGGTCGTTGACAGATAATGTGCCGTCATCAGCGCCAGCCAGACCCGATCATCGGCAAAGCGCGTGCGCACGCCATTGCCGGCCTGGGGCAGCCACCAATGCTGCACATCGCCTTCAACAAACTGCCGGCTGGCAGCCCGCACAATCTGGGCGCGGGCGATGGCCGGGCGCACCGTCGCCAGTGCCATCACGTCCTGCAACTGGTCCCGAAATCCATAAGCACCACTGGCCTGATAAAAGCCCGATCGCGCCCGGATACGACAAGCCAGTGTCTGGTACAGCAGCCAGCCATTGAGCATCACATCCAGCGAGCGGTCAGGCGTCTTCACCTGCACAGCACCCAGCACCTCGGCCCAATCCCGTTTGACGTCGGCAAGGACAGCGTCGAGATCAGCCGCACGATAGCGTTCAACAAGCGTTCGCGCCGCCGGGGCGCCTTCGGCTTCGCCCAACAAGCAGACAAGTTCGACACTTGCACCATCGGCCAGTTCGACGTGCGTTTGCATGGCACCGCAGGGGTCGAAACCGGCGCCGACACGGTTTGAAAACGCTGCCCCGCTTGCCATGGCGGCCGGGTCTTCAAGATCGCCATTGCGACCGATGAATTCCCGGCGGTCGCCAGTGTAACTGGTCTGGCGGCCACCAAGATCGAGAAAGGCCGTGCGGCCCGCGAAAGCTGGATACCAACCATTGGCAGCGAACATCGCCCCACTCTCCGCGTCCATGCTGGTGACGGTAAACGGCGCCGCCGCCGCGCGTGATGGCCCAAGCACCCATGCGACATATGCAGCAACTCTCAGCCGCCGCGTCCTGCCGGAATTGTTGCGAATGGTCAGGCGGGAAATCTTGATCGGATCGGCGATCGGCACATATTCGAGCAGCTGAAGGTCAAGCCCCGACACGGCGTGATCAAACCGGCTATAGCCCCAGCCGTGGCGGGTGAAATAGGTTCCTGCGGGGTCGCGTATCGGCGCCGCGGTCGGGCTCCACAGCGCACCGTCATCCTCGTCGCGGATGTAAAATGCCTGCCCAACCGGGTCGCGCACCGGGTCGTTCGACCATGGCGTCAACTGGTGTTCGCGGCTGTTGGCAGCCCAGGTGAAGCCCGCACCATCGGCCGATGCCTGGAATCCGAATTCCGGGTTGGCGATGACATTGATCCACGGCAACGGCGTGGCCTGGCCTGGCCCTTGCACAACGACATATTCGCGGCCTTCATCGGCAAAACCGCCAATGCCATTGAAGAATTCCAACGCTGGCACTGCTGCTGACGCACGACCGGAATGCGAAGCGACGGATGCATGACGCAGGCGCACCGGCAGTGCCGCATCGCGCCGGGCATCGATCTGGTCGGCAAGGCGACCCTTGTGGGCATCGATGACGACACGGGCAACCGATTGCAGCAAATCGCGGGTCACGTCGGGAATAAGGTCAGCGCGCAGGACGAATACGGTGCCGGGCCGGCGCTCGCCAAATTGCGCCCGTGACTGGCTGGCGCGCACCAACCCTTCCAACGCGCTTTGCAGATCCTGGACATAGGAACTGCCGCGTTCATTGATGATCACCAGATCAAAAGGCAGCTGCTTCATTCGCCAATAGTCTGTCGCCTGCACCATCTCGCGGGCGACGATAAGGTCTTCGATGTCTGAAATTCGCAGCAGGATGATCGGCACATCGCCGGAAATGCCCATTGACCACAGACCCGATTGCGCACCGGCGCCGTGTGCAATTGCGTCGGCGGAAGCGCGCAACCCCGCCGACACATACAGCATACGCCCTGCCAGACGCTGGAATTGCGCCGCGTCACCTGCGCCCAGCCGCAGGTGATGCAACTGGATCTGCGCCTGGGTGAAGGCCAGCGTGGCAGCGCGGTCAAAGGCAGTCGGCGTATTGTGCTTGTCGATCATGTCGATCACTGCCTGCCGGCTTTCACCAGCCATGGTCCAAAAGGCTATTTGCGCAGTCTCGCCAGCCGGCACCTGCACGCGTGTGCGCAGGATAAAGGCCGGATCGAGCACCGCGCCGGTTGATCCCGTCAGCGAGCGCCCATCGATGATGGCGCGCGGGCTGCGCTGGCTGCATCCACGCCCCAGAAACTGGGCACGATCGGTTTCAAATTCGCACGAGCCCAGCGCATGATTGTCCGCAACCATCAGATGCGCCGCCCAGGTTTCGGTTTCAGCCGGGTCGCGGCGGCGGCGATGCGCCAGCAGCGCGCCGGATTCAGCAAGATATTCGGTTTCGACAAATAATTTGGAGAAGGCCGGGTGGGCGACATCGGCGGCCTGTGGCGCCAGTGCCAGTTCGGCATAGGATGTGATCTCGATGATGCGCGTTCGGGTGCCGGCATTGGCGATCGACACTCGGCGAACTTCGCAATCATCCTCAGCCGAGACCAAAACGGTCATACTGGTGGTCAGGTCGCCCTCGCGGCGCACATATTCGGCGCGATCTTCATTGAAGGTGACGGCATAACTGTCGGGTTCAACGCGGACTGGCTGAAAGCCGGCCGACCAGATATCGCCATTTTCCACATCACGGACAAAGACATAGGCACCCCAATCATCGCACGTCGGGTCTTCGCGCCAACGCGTGACGGCATTGTCGCGCCAGCGGCTGAAGCCCGACCCGGCGGCGGTCAGCATGACTGTATAGCGGCCGTTGGACAGGAGGTGCGTCGCTGGGGTCGGCGTTGCCGCCGTGTTGAAATGGCGCCCGGCAGGTCGCTCGGCGGCCTTTGCCTTGGCAGCAGGCTCGGTAACGTCGGTTGGCGATGTTGCGACCGCTGCGGCAAGGCGGGGCATGCGTTCTTGCAGCAAAAGCTCGGCCGCCTTGACCATTGGTTCGGCGTGAAAGCGTGTCCGCATCAACCCGCCCAGCACCGTGTTGGCGAGGGCGACGATCGTCATGCCCTGATGATGGGCCATGAAGTTGCGAACAATCACAAATCCGGTGCCCTTGGGAAGGCGAGACGGCGTATAGTCCACAGCGTCATAAAAACCATAGCGCCCACTGGCGCCTGCGGCCTCCAGACGCTTGAAATTGCGCAATGCTGCCTGCGGCTGCACCATCGCGGCAAGCGCCGTCGCATAAGGCGCCAGCACGAAATTGTCGCCAAGTCCGCGCTTGAGGCCAAGGCCGGGCACACCGAAATTGGAATATTGATACGTCGATTCAAGATCGCGCGCATTGAACGCCGATTCAGAGATTCCCCATGGCCGGTCATGCTCATAACCATATTCGATGTGTCGGCTGACAACCCGGCATTCGGTGCGTTCGAGCAAGCTGCCGGCCGGCGGGTTCATCACCAGCGCCGGCATGAGATATTCGAACATCGAGCCAGACCAGGACACCAGCACCGGCTCGTCAGCGACCAACGTGACGGCGTGGCCCAGCCTGAACCAGTGGCGCGCCGGCACGTCGCCCTTGGCGATGGCAAAGAAGCTGGCAAGTCGCGCCTCGGACGCGAGCAGATCATAATAATTCTCATCCAGTGTGCCGCTGGAAACCGAATATCCGATCGACAGCAGCTTGCGTTGGGGATGGAGCATGAAGGCAAAGTCCATCTCCAGTGCCATCGCCCGGGCGTCCGCCGCGATGGCCGCCAGCCTCGCCCGCGCCCCGTCACCATCAGCCGCATCGGCGCTGTCGCGCCGGTGGCTGTCGATCGCGCGGCGAACGGCATCCAGCCAGAACCGCAGGTCATCTTCGGCAGCAATTCCGGGCTCAGTCACCTCGGGCAAAGCAGCTTCGGCGGCTTGCGCTGCGCAGGCCAGATCGCCCCAGTCCATGTCGCCTTCGTCTGTTGATTGCAGCCGCGCGGCCATATCGGCCAATACTGAATCGAGCCCGGCATTTACATACAAGGGCATGGCAGATCGCACTTCGCTGGCGATGGCCAGGGCGTCATTGACGCCGGCAATTTGCGCCGATTGGCTTTGCACGTCACAGCGCCAGTCATCGCAGGCATTGGCGAGCGCGATCAGATGCCCCGCAAGATTGCCGCTGTCGACCGATGAAATATAGGGCGGATCGAGAACCCGGCAATCGCGGGTGTCATACCAATTGTAGAAATGCCCTCGGAATCGCGACAGACGGGCCATTGCTGCCATGGTAATCTCAAGCCGGTCGATCGTTTCCAGCGTTCCGATCCAGCCGAAATCCCGCGCGCTGGCCACCGACAACAAATACAACCCAAAGTTTGTCGGCGACGTGCGATGGGCAATGACGGGAGCAGGATCCTCCTGGAAATTGTCCGGCGGCAGCATATTGTCCGCCGGCGTCACCACGAATTCGAAATATCGCCAGGTCCGGCGCGCAATCAGCCGCAACCGCTGCGCGTCCTCGTGTTTCACCATCAGCCGGAGCAGCGGGGCCGGCGGCGTGCTGATCCGGCACGCCAGCAAAGGCGACGATACCCAGATCAGCCCAAAAGCCAGCGCCAGTGGCCATGTTCCCTGTGCGCCAAGAACGGCAACGCCGATCCCCATGATCGACAGGATGATAGCGCCGGGCATACGCCGGAAAAATCCCGCCGTGCTCAGCACCATCGAATCGGAAAGTTGTGCCGCCGGCACCCATTGCAGCAGGTCGCGACGCGTGATTGTCAGCCGCACCAGCGTCCGGACGATGGCATCGGCCATCAACCAGGCCTGGTCGGCAAGAAACACGATCACCAGCACCCAGCGTGCGGCGGCAAGCCGGAAATCGGCGCCCAACACCCGCATCTGTGCAGCGACGGCGACACCGGGCGGCCAGTGGAAAAGGCTTTGCAGAAACGGAATCAGCGCCGGCACCGCTAGCACCAGCACCACAAAACCCGTCCACAACAGCGCCGCCGACAGCGGCATCATCCAGCCGATTACAAGCGCCATGATGCTGGCGGGCGCGGTCAGGCTGCGGCGCAGGTTATCGACCATCTTGGCGCGGCCGGTCATCCGCACCGCGCCACCGGGGCCGCGCCGCAACCCCAATATCCATGGCAGCAGCTGCCAATCCCCGCGGGCCCAGCGGTGATGCCGGCGCGATGCCACGTCATATCGCTCGGGAAACTCCTCGACCACTTCGACATCGGATGCGAGCCCGGCACGCGCAAAAATGCCTTCAAACAGGTCATGGCTGAGCAAGGTCGATTCCGGCACCCGACCAGCAAGCGCGGATTCAAAGGCGTCCACATCGTAAATGCCCTTGCCGGCATAGGAACCTTCGCCAAACAGGTCCTGATAAACATCCGAAACTGCCGCGGCATACGGATCGATTCCGCTATGGCTCGAAAACAGCCGCTGAAACCATGATCCCTGGTGGCCGATCGCCAGCGCCGGGGTTATCCGCGGCTGCAAGATTCCATAGCCTTCGACGATCCGCCCGGTGTCGGCATCGAAACATGGCCGGTTGAGCGGGTGCGCCAGCTTGCCGATCAGCCGGCGCACCGTATCGCGCGGCAACCGCGTATCCGCATCGAGTGTAATGACGAATTTCACGCCTTGCGGTACCGTTGGCGGGCTGCCGTCATTCGTCATGAAACCAGTATCCCGGGCACCGCGAAGCAAGCGGTTGAGCTCGTGGAGCTTCCCGCGCTTGCGCTCCCAACCGATCCAGGCTTGCTCGCTGTCGCTCCAGAACCTGCGCCGGTGCAGCAGCAGAAAACGGTCGCCGCCGGACAAGGCGGGATAGCTGGCGTTCAATCTGGCAATGCCCTGGGCCGCCACCGCGAGCAGCGCGGCATCAGACTCCATTGTCTCGTCAGGCGCATCGGCCCAATCAGACAGCAATGCGAAATGCACATCACCTTCAAGGCTGGCGAGGTGGTGGATTTCCAGCGTCTCGATCTGTTCGGCAATCATGTGCGCCGATGTCAGCATGACCGGCACCGCAACCAGCGTGCGAAGCTCGGCCGGGACTCCCGCTTGCAATTCCAGCGCCGGCAGAAACGTCGGCGGAATAATGCGCGTCACACCGGCGTTCACAAACGCCACAGCCGCATCGAGCGCCGGGATGGCGCCCAACACGAGCAACAGAAAAACCACGGTCGTGCCAATGCCCATGCCGGTCAACGCCAGCGCGGGCACCAGCAGCACCAGCGCCGCCACGATCAGGATAACGGCGCCATAACCGAAAACGCCCAGCGTCTGGCTCAGCCGGCGCGGCCACACCCGCATGGGCGCACGGTAGCCGATTGCCGCTTCAATCGCGCTGCGGCCGCCCGCGACGAGATGATACCCGGGGTCGCCGCGCCGCTGATCGCTTGTGCCATCGGGAACCCTGGCCTTGCGCGCGGCCTGCACCGCGCGCGTTGCAACCTCTGTCTCCGACAGCGGCGAGCTGCGGGCCAAGTCTTCGACGGCCGTGCGATAATGGTTGCGACTGGCGAAATCCATCGCTCGGTACGTGTCGCTTTCGCCCAGCAGATCATCGACTGGCGACATCCGTTCAAACAGCTCGGACCAGTCGATCTCCGAAATCACACGCATGCTGGTGATGATATTGCGGACTGTTACCGTCGCACTGATCTGGCGCTCCTGTTCCGCCAGAATCGCTGCCTGGCTGGATGTGTCGCGGTCCGCCAATCGCTCATCAAGCCAGGTCAGCGCGGCTGCCGCGCTGGTGCTATGGTCTTGCAGTCGATGGACGAATTGCGCGGCAAAGGCGTCCGCCACCGTCGATTTCTGCCCCGCCAGCACGGATGCAGCAGGTTCGGCGACACCGGTTTCAAGGCCCAGCAATGCGTCCGCAAGCGCATCCGCGGCCTTGCGTTCCGTCTGGCTTCGCTCAATCCGCACGGCAAAACGCCGCAAATTCTCGATCAAGACAATCCGCAGCGTTATGGCGACCGCCCATAGCTCCCCAATCGTGAGCGGCTGAACCTCCTGATAGGCCCGCATGAACCGCCGCAGGACCTCTGGGTCAAAACGGCTGTCAGTGTGCGCAACATAGGCCCAGGCGACCCCGAACACGCGCGGAAAGCCCGCGAACGGCCCGGCAATCAGCTTGGGCAATTGCCGATAGAATGCCGGGGGCAAATTGGCCCGGATTTCCTGAAGATGGCGTTCAACCAGGTGAAAATTGTCGATAAGCCATTCCGCTGCCGGCGTGATCGGCATTTCGGCCTTCACGGCCTGCATCGTCATGTGAAAGGCCTGTCTAAGCCGCTTCTCGTTGTCGGCCAGTCGGGCGTTCAGCGAGATCCCGCGCGCCGAACCGGCCCCCACCGCCTGCGCCCTGGCCAGGCTGCGGGCGTGCTCCTCAAGCCGCTCGACTCCGAACATTTCCTCACGAACAGGCTCATCGCTCTGCCATGATGTCGTGCGAAAATTCCGCGATCCACCGATCATCACCATTTGGTCCAATGCTGACCGGCTATGCCTGCTGCGGCGCGCATCATGTCATCTGCAGCAGCTTTTCGATCCGCACCGGCAATTCGCGAATGCGAATGCCGGTGGCGTGATAGATGGCGTTGCACACGGCTGCATTGGTGCCGACACCGCCCAAC
Organism: Polymorphobacter sp.; assembly: GCA_031422995.1. Taxonomy (GTDB): domain Bacteria; phylum Pseudomonadota; class Alphaproteobacteria; order Sphingomonadales; family Sphingomonadaceae; genus Sandarakinorhabdus. Next base: position 7,745 of record JANPEP010000075.1, read on the forward strand.
TCGCCCACGCCCTTGATGCCCAGTGCGTTGACTTCGCGGTCGGTCTCGGAAACGAACAACACTTCGACGCTGGGGATATCGGCGTTCACCGGGACAAGATATTCGGCAAGATTGTCGTTGGTATAGCGCGCATGGCGGCGGTCGATCTCGGTTGCCTCGTGCAGCGCCGAGCTGATCCCCCAGATCATGCCGCCAAGCAACTGGCTGCGCGCCGTTGCCGGATTGATGATCGTGCCGGCGGCAAAGGCGCCCACAATACGCGACACCCGGACTTCGCGGGTAAGGCTGTGGACGCGGACTTCAACGAACTCCGCCCCAAAGGCGAATTTGACCGAATCCTTGTCGGCCGTGCCGCCGCTGAACGCCAGCTTGCCGGCACGAAGCCCTGCTAGCGCCCCCGGCTGGCCGTTCTTGGGTTCGTTGCCGGCCAGGATCTCGACCCCGCCACCCACGCGTTCCAATGCCTTGGCGATCGGCTCGCGGTGGCCATCGGGCGCACGCAGCGAACCCTCGACAAGGGCCAGCGTTGCCGGGTCGCGGCCCGAAAACGGGCTTTTCAGGTCCGCAACCGCGGCCGCCGCAAGCGTCTGGCGGATCTGTGCGCAGGCAAGCGCAACGGCGTTGCTGATGCTCGCGGCATTGTTGCTGCCGCCCGCAACCGGCGCCGGCGGCAGGCTGCTGTCGCCCATCCTGACGTCGATTTTCTCCACCAGCAGCCCGAGCATCTGCGCCGCAGTCTGGGCATAGATGGTATAGGCACCAGTGCCGACTTCATGCCCGGCAACTTCAACCTTTGCACCACCAGCCGTGAGCGTGACCCGTGCAAACGATGCCGCGATATTGGACGGGTAACAGGCGGTGGCGCAGCCCCAGCCGATCTGCCAGTCACCGTCGCGCATCGACATCGGCTTCGGGTCGCGCCGGCTCCAACCAAACGCAGCGGCCGCTGCCGCATAGCATTGGTTCAGCGAACGGCTGCTGTATGGCCGTTTCGTCACGGGCTCGATTTGCGCGTCATTGATGCGCCGCAACTCGACCGGGTCCATGCCCAGCGCAATCGCCAGTTCGTCAATCGCGCTCTCAAGCGCGAACATATACGGCACCTCGGCGGGTGCGCGCATGAACCCCGGCGTGTCGCGATCGGCGTGCTGGATGGTCACCCTCGAGGCGATGTTGGGGATGTCATACATTCGGGTCGTGACTTCAGTGCCACCAACCTTGTACGAATCAGGGCGGCTGCTGATCTCCTCCCCCTCGTGGACTAGCGCCGTCATCTTGCCATCACGGTTGGCTGCAAGCTGTACATGGTGGCGCGTTTCGGCGCGAAACGTCGAGATGGTGAACCCCTGGTCGCGGGTTGCGACCAACTTCACCGGTCGGCCCAGCCGCTTGGCCGCGAGCGCAATCAGCGCCGTCCGCGGCGTCACCGCGCCCTTCGATCCAAACGCACCCCCAACATAAGGGCTGATGATCCGAACCTTGGACGGATCGATTCCGAGCTGGGCCGCAAGGCCATTCTGCGTCCCCACCATGAACTGGCTAGGCTCATGGATGGTGAGCTCATCGCCCTGCCAGACAGCCGTGGTGGTGAACAGCTCAAGCGGATTGTGGTGCTGGGTCGGCGTCGCATAATTCTGGTCGATCTTCACCGGTGCCGCCGCAAAGGCGCTGGCGGCATCGCCGACCTTGGCGTCCTTGAAACGCGGATCGGCCTTGGTCGCGGCCTCGGCGACCAGTCCCTTGTCATCAAAGCCGGCGGTTGGATTGCGGCGATCATAGGCTATCTTCAGTCGGTGCGAAGCGTCGCGCGCCGTCTCGAAATTCTCGGCAAGCACCACCGCTACAATCTCGCCATCATGGCGAATATCGGGGCTTTGCAACGGCATCATCGACGTCGAAGCTGCACCGCCGCTGCTGAATATCTTGATCGGCTTGAACTGGCCGGCGCTGTTCTTCCAGGTCATCACCTCAATCACACCCGGCAGCGCGCGTGCCTCGCGTTCGTCGATGCCGGCAATCCGCCCCAATGCAATGTCGCTTGTGCGCAAATAGGCAAACACCGGCCGCGGCACCGGCATGTCAGAGGCATAGCGCGCCGCACCGGTGACTTTGGCAGGGCCGTCGATGCGCGCCACGCGGGCGCCAATGCCACCGGGAACGGAGGCCGGATTCGGATCGGTCGCAGTCGGCATCGTCAAACTCTCATGTCGCGCGCGTGAAGGAGAGCGCGGACCAGCGTGCGACGCGCGAGCTCGGGCTTGAAATCATTGTGGCCATGGCCGGTCGCGCCTTGCAGCGCCTGTGTCGCCGCCGCAATGGCGCTGGCCTCGTCGATTGCTTTGCCACGCAACGCGGCTTCGGCTGCGACGGCGCGATAGGGCGCATAATGCACGCCGCCAAGCCCGATGCGCGCATCCCGGACGACGCCGCCCGGCCCCAGATCGAGCGCAACCGCAGCCGATGCGATGGCAAAGGCATAGGATTGCCGGTCGCGCACCTTGACATAGGTTGATCGCCGGGTGTGCGGCCCCGCCGGAACCGTGAATGCGATGATCAGTTCGCCGGGGCGCAAACTCGTCTCGATCTCCGGCGTGTCGGCGCGCGGCAGGTGGAGTGCGGCAAAGGAAATGGTGCGCGCGCCCGCCGGCCCCAGCAATTCTACGCCGGCATCAAGCGCGATCATCGCCTGGGCAAAATCACCCGGATAACTGGCGATACATTTGCTTGTCGTGCCGAGGACCGCGTGAATGCGATTGATGCCGCCAATGGCTGCACAACCACTGCCGGGTGCCCGCTTGTTGCATTCGGCATAGCTGGTATCGCGGAAATAAGAACACCGCGTGCGTTGCAACACATTGCCGCCCAGCGTGGCCATGTTGCGCAACTGGCCACTCGCCGCCAGGGCCAGGCTTTCGGCGATCACCGGATAATCGCGCAACACACGCGCGTCGTCGGCAACATCGGCCATCCGTGCCAATGCCCCCAGCCGCAACCCTTGCGGACCAACTTCGATTTTGCCGTGCTCCGCTTGCAGGGGGTTGATGTCGATCAGCGCTTGCGGGCGCATGACATCAAGTTTCATCAAATCGATCAGCGTCGTCCCGCCCGCCAGATAGGCGCTGACGCCGGCGCTTGCCACCGAAGCCTGGACCGCCGCGGCCGCTCCCGGGCTTTGCTGATAGGCAAAGGGCCGCATCTCAAATCCTCCCACCGCTGCGCGCCCGAGGCATCTTGCCCTTGGCGTCGTTGATCGCAGCGACAATGTTGGGATAGGCGGCACACCGGCACAGATTGCCGCTCATATATTCGCGGATTTCGTCGTCTGAACCGGCGTGACCCTCGGCGACCAACGCCACAGCGCTCATGATCTGGCCGGGCGTGCAATAACCGCACTGGAACGCATCATGGTCGATGAACGCCTGCTGCATAGGGTGCAGCGTATCCCCCGATGCCAAGCCCTCGATCGTCGTCACCGCCTTCCCTTGCACCGCCACTGCCAGCGTCAGGCAAGCCAGCGCACGCCGCCCGTCCACATGCACCGTACAGGCTCCGCACTGGCCTTGGTCACAACCCTTCTTGCTGCCGCTCATCCCGAGGTTTTCACGCAGTGCATCAAGCAATGTGACCCGCGCATCGGCACCAAAGCTGTGGGACGCGCCGTTGACCAGCAGCGTCATCTGCATATGCCCCAGCGGCGCTGGCGGTGGCACAGCAGCCGCGGCCCGTGACTGGTCAAATATCGCCTGCACAGCGACGGTGCCAGCGCTCGCGCCCAACAGCCCACGACGGCTAAGCTGCGACATATGCCCAAAATCTTCCATCATCCACCTCTTGCGGAACCTCGCCGACGGTCCGCAACCACCTAACCATTCGACAGCGAAATCGTTCCTGCGGCCGAAAATAAGGGTGTCGGTTTCAACCCGGCAAAGCTGCGCGCCGCAGTGCCGTCGACGTGGAAGGGATGCCAAGCGAGTTTCGCGGCCAAGGGAGGCGCAGCCGGGCTGCGGCGATATCCGCCAAAATCCAACCAAAATGCGAATACAGGCGAATGGCGCCCCTCAAAGGCCAGCCGAGGCCACGCAAGGTTCACATGAACCCTGGGCCTGAGTTGAAAAGGCTTGTTAGAAAGCCATAACCCTTTGATTTCGCATGGTCGGGGCGAGAGGATTCGAACCTCCGGCCTCTGCCTCCCGAAGGCAGCGCTCTACCGGGCTGAGCTACGCCCCGACATCTGGCGAAGCGGGCGTATAGCTTCGCAGCCACGCCCGCGCAACCGCATTACCCCATCAACCCCAGCATTTCGGCCACGCTGATAAACTTTTCGCGCGGCGCCCCCGGCCGCGCCCGCGCCACTTCGGCGGCGTCGATCGCCTGCCAATGGCCGAAATGCGTCGGCTTGACCCCGCGTGATGCCAGCAACGCATCCAGCGCCGCCGGCGCATCGCCGCCCTTGGACACCGCCACATCGGCCACAATCGCATCGACCACCGAAAACCCGTCGGGCCGGTTCGTGCCGATCGTGCCCGAAGGCCCCCGCCGTGCCCATCCGCTCGCGTACAGCCCCGGATAAATCCGCCCCGTCTCATCGCTGCTGAACCGCCCCAACCCGGTGTCATAGGGCACGCCTTCGATACTCGCCGTGCGATACCCGATGCAGGCGATCACCAGCCCGCACGGAATCGCGTGCAATTCCCCGGTGCCAACCGCCTTGCCGTCCTCCAGCCGCGTCGTCTCGACAATCAACCGCTCGGCCTTGCCGGCGCCTTCCACCGCCACCGGCCGCCGGAAAAACTCGAAATTGATCGTCAGCGGCTTGTCGTTGCGCTCCGTCGCTGCAAAGCCGCGCAAATGCGTCACGGTCTTGCGAAGCCCCGGATCAAGCGCCGCATCAGCCTCCAGCGGCGGCAAATCACCGGTTTTCACCAAAGGTTGCGCACGCTCCAGATGCCCCAACTCGCCCATTTCCTTGGTCGTAAAGCTCGCCTGATGCGGGCCACGGCGGCCGACGATATGAATATCCCGCACCCCGCTGGCATCCAGCTGCTTGTGCGCATGGTCGGCAATGTCCGAAACCGCCAGCTCGGCCGGCGTCTTGGCCAGTATCCGCGCGCAATCAATGGCGACATTGCCATTCCCGATGATCGCCGCGCCATGGTGCGACAGCGGCACATCAAGCCCGGCAAAGTCCGGATGCCCATTATACCACCCGACAAACGCCGCCGATCCCAGAACGCCCGGCAAATCATCCCCCGGAATCCCGATCGGCTTGTCATGCGGCGCCCCCACCGAAAGCACCACCGCATCATAAATCGCCAGCAATTCGGCAATCGAAACGTCCTGACCAATGGTCACATTGCCGACAAAGCGCACCCCCTGCCCCAGGTTGGTCGCTTCATACCGCTTCGCCACCGCCTTGATCGACTGGTGATCCGGCGCCACGCCGGCGCGGATCAGCCCATAAGGCGTCGGCAGCCGGTCGATGATATCGATGCGCGCATTTCCGCCCCAATGCTTGAGCGCGGCTTCGGCGGTGTAATACCCGGCCGGGCCGGCGCCGATGATGGCGATGTTGATGGTCAATTGGGCCTCCAGAACGAATATGCCGTCGCTAAAGCGTTCCCGCCGCCGGTCAAGCAAGCGAATGTATCAGACCATCACTGTCCCTGCGACAGGCGGCCATTTGCCGCCGCGTCGCCGCCCTGCTAGTCGCGGTGCAACATGACCGCAGACATCTCCCTCATCCGCAACTTCTCGATCATCGCGCACATCGATCACGGGAAATCGACCCTCGCCGACCGGCTGATTCAAACCACCGGCGGGCTGACGGCGCGCGAAATGTCCGAACAGGTTCTGGACAACATGGACATCGAAAAAGAACGCGGCATCACCATCAAGGCCCAGACCGTCCGCCTCGATTACCCGGCCAAGGACGGCAAGACCTATATCTTGAACCTGATGGACACGCCGGGTCACGTCGATTTCGCCTATGAAGTCAGCCGCAGCCTCGCCGCCTGCGAAGGCGCGCTGCTTGTCGTCGATGCGGCGCAAGGCGTCGAAGCTCAGACCCTCGCCAACGTCTATCAGTCCATCGAACACGACCATGTCATCGTCCCCGTCATCAACAAGGTCGATCTCCCCGCCGCCGAACCCGAGCGCGTCAAGCAGCAGATCGAGGACGTCATTGGCCTCAGCACCGAAAACGCCGTCCTCACCAGCGCCAAGTCCGGCATCGGCATTGAAGACCAGCTCGAAGCAATCGTCACCGAAATCCCCGCCCCCAAGGGCGATGCTGATGCCCCCCTCAAGGCCATGCTCGTCGACAGCTGGTACGATCCCTATCTCGGCGTCGTCATCCTCGTCCGCGTCATCGATGGCATCCTCAAGAAAGGCCAGCAAATCGCCATGATGGCCGCCGGCACCACGCACCTGGTGGACCGCGTCGGCTGCTTCCGCCCCAAGATCGAACAACT
>JANPEP010000076.1:0-7888 GCA_031422995.1 Polymorphobacter sp.
CCAGGCCAAGGGCCGCAACGGCGGCGGCGGGAGAATCGCTGAACACACCATCGATGCCGGTTTCCAGGTACAGGCGGATTTCGCCGGCGGCATCACCGCGGCCTTGCGGGTTGAGGCCCTGGCGATACCCCGAAGCGAGGAAATAATTTTCAGGGCGGAACGTCCAGGGGTGGACTTGCAGCCCGGCGGCGTGGGCATCGGCGACCAGTGATGTTGGCTGGCCGAGAACGCCAAGGGCATTGCGCGGGATGATGCGATCGCGCGCCGGGCCAATGCCGGTGGCATAGGCGGCGATGGCCATCAGCCCGGCGGGCGTGACCATGGCGTCATAGGCGACGCCATCGGCGGATGTGCCGTCGCCGATGAGCTGGATGAGCCGGACGCCGGTCCGGCTGTGCAGCGCCCGCAAATTGCCGGCCTCGAACGACTGGATGAACACCGGGCTGTCGGCGCGGGTCCAGCCGGCCTTGGCGAGGGCGGCGAGCAGCACCGGCTCGATGGGCAGGTTCAGCCCGCGGAAATAGCTAGGGTGCTTGGTTTCGGGGTAAATGCCGATGCTGCGGCCGGTGCGGGCGCTGGCGGATTTTGCCAGCGCGATGATCTCGTCGAGGGTGGGGATCGCGTCCTGGCCATCAAAGGCCTTGTTGGCCGGGCGCAGCAGCGGCAGGCGTTCGCGCGTCCGCAGGGTCTTCAGCTCGGCAAGGGTGAAATCCTCGGTGAACCAGCCGGTCATCGATTCGCCGTCGATGGTCTTGGTGGCCTTGCGGGCGGTGAATTCGGGGTGGGCGGCAACATCGGTGGTGCCCGAAATCTCGTTTTCGTGGCGGGCGACAAGGTGGTGGTCCTTGGTCGAAACCAGGTCAGGCTCGATGAAATCGGCGCCTTGTTCGATGGCCAGCGCATAGGCGGCGAGCGTGTGTTCGGGGCGATCGGCGCTGGCGCCGCGATGGGCAATGATAATGGCGGGCGCGGGTGGCGGCAGGGGCGGCGGGGAGGGAGGCAGCGGGCCAGCGGCGGCGATCATGGGCATCAGGGCAAGCACTCCGGCGATCAGCAACGCGCGCATCGGCACAGCCTTTTTGGCCGCGGGGGTGCAGCACGGCGCCCTATACCGGCAGAACCGCCGCTGCGCGAGGGGGGGAGCGCGCAGCGGCGGTTTGGCGACCGTCACCCCATGAGCTGCGTGGCAAACGGATGGTCGAACTGGGGGACATAGGACGCGACCATCGCCGCCGTGCTGCCTGAAAGATTGCCAATCTGCCCGGTGCTGCGGAACCCGGCGCCAGTGGCGGCGGCGACGCTGTTCGACAAGGGGTTGAGCAGGTTGAAATCGATCAGCCCCACTGCCGAAGTGGGGGCGAACAGTTGCGACACGGCGATGCCCACCTTGAACTTGGCCTCCCAGACATCGACGTTGTCGGCCATCGTCACGCCGCGGCTGTTGGTTTGCAGGTACATCTGGGCGATATTGTCCTCGATGCGGGCACCATCGATATTGGTGATGGTAATGGCGGTCGAATTGCCGGCCTTGGCGCTGTCGATCACGGTGTTGCCGGTGATGACGAGGCCGTTGGTGTCGCCCACCGAGATGCCGTGGCGATAGGTGCCCTGATAATAATTGTTCTCGATGCTGATGTTGCTGTGTTCGATGCCTGCGGCCACACGCTCGCTGCGGATGAAAAACCCGCCGATCGGGCCCGACGTGCCCTCCAGGATGACATTGTTGCGAAATGCCAGATCGCTGCTGGCGGTATTGATGCCGCCGGAATGCACCTGAAAGGCATCGGGATGATCGCCGGCAGCATAGTTCGGCTGCATGTTGACGATGGTGTTGCGATCGAACAACCCGCCGGTGGTGCTGGAAATATTCACGCCTTCGCGGACTTCGGTGATGCTGTTGCCGGCAAAGACGATGTCGCTCGACCGCGAGATGATGGCCGCGGCGTCAAGCTGACGGAATGTCGAATCAAGCACGGTGATGCGGTTGCTGCCGGTGACGCTCAGACCATGGCCATCGTCCCAGGCATTGCCATTGAGCGAGCCGCTGACATCAACGCCCACCAGGTTGATGTCCGTTGAACCCTGAACCCGCACCGCCGGGCCGTTGAGCCCGACACCGCCGACCAACGGCCGGCTGACATCGACGTCTTCGATGACAAGGTTGGCCGAATTGTTGATGGTCAGCACGCGGAACACCGCATCGGCATTGGGATTGGCCGATTTGATGGTCACAGTTCCCGTCGGCCGCACGCTGGAAAAGGCAAATTCGCCATAGTTGCCGGGCGCCAGCAATATGGTGTCGCCGCCCTTGGCAATCTTTGCTGCTGCCTTCAATTGCACCGCGTTTGAAACCAATGTGGTCTTGCCGATCATGAACACTCTCCGTTGCTGATTGCTGACTGCCAATGCAGGCCGGTTCGGGATTTCCCGATTGGCCTGCATCTCGCCGACAGCACCAGCAACGGCGGTAAAACGCGCGATGTTATTGAAGAAATTGGTGAAAGCGGATTAGGATTACCTCGGCTTAACCACCAGTCGATGGTGCATCAGAATTGCAGGGTCAAAGATGCGCTGACATTGCGACCCGGCTGGCTGAAGGCGTCGATTGTCGCCGAACTGCTGGCGATGCCACGCACATCGGACCACCAGAAATATCTGGCGTCGAACAGATTGAAGATGCCAACGCGCACCGTCGCCCATTCGGTCGGGCGCACGAACGCCGTCAAATCGGCAATGGTGAAGGCGCCGGGCGTGAAGCAGGCCGGCGAGCAGGGCTCGGCGACACGGTCCTGCGCCTTGCCCGCCACATGGGTGATGATGGCCTGGCCACCAAAGCGGTTTGCCGAGTCACGATAGGACAAGCCGCCGGTCAGCTTGAACGGATCAACACTCGACAGCGCCGATTCGATGCCACCGCTCCTGCGGTCGCCATGGGCAAGGGCAGCGGCGGCATCGAACCGCAGACCGCTGCCCAGATCGGCCTCGATGCGCGCTTCGATACCGCCAATGTCGACTTCGCCGATGTTGACATATTGGAACACGCCGGGGCTGGCGGGGGTAAAATTGCCGCTGATCTGCACCTGTTCGATGAAGCCCTTGTACCAGCCGTAAAAGCCCGTGAGGCTGGCGTTGAGCTTCACGCCGCCAAGGTCAAACCGCCGCAGGCGCAAACCGGCTTCGACACTATTGCTGGTTTCGGGGCGCAGATCGGGATTGGCCAGCGAGGTGTAATTCTGGATGATGTTGATGAAGCCATTGTTGACCTGTGATGGCGTCGGCGCCTTGAAGCCGGCGGCATAGGACGCGTAAAGCCCGAAATTGTCGCCCAGCCAGCCGATGGCGCCGAGTTTGGGTGACAGGCGGGTGCCGGATTGGCTGGCGGGCTGGCCAGGGAATTGCGGGTCGCCGGTTTCGGGATCAAGGCTGTAATGGTCCATCCGCAGCGCCGGATAGAGCAGCAGGCCGCCATCACCGATATCAATCTCGTCCTGCACGAACACCCCGGCAAGCGTGTAATGCGTGTCGGGAAACGCCTTGGTGGGGAAGGTCTCGCCGAAAGGCGGCACCGTGCCACCGCGCGAACCGGTTTGCAGGGTGCGTGATGCATCAAAACCCGTGATGATGCGGTGGCCGATGTCGCCAGTGGCAAATTTCAGCGCGATTTCCCCGGCCGCGCCATAAACCTCGTTGTTGAAGCGATTGTCGCGGGTGCGATCCGCCGAGATGTTACGGTCTTCTGCGCTGAACTGCCGGGTGCGGCTGTCCTGATAAAATCCGGTCAGGCTGGCACGTTCGACAAGGCCGGCGGCTTCGTAACGCCAATCAAGGCTGGCGCGATCCCGCATGGCGGTGTCACGCGCCGTCAGGCCAATGACGCTGCTGGCGCCCAGCGGCGGCAAGGCCAGGCCGCTGAGCACATTGGTTTCTGTGGTGCGGGCATTGTGTTCAAAGGTGGCGCGCAGCCGGTGGCCGGGCGCCGCGGCCCACACCAGTTTGGCCAGCACGGCGTCATTGTCGGTTTCCTGCGGATTGGGCGTGGTGCGGGTGACGTTGCTGCTGTCGTTGGTGCCCTGGTTCTGCAATGGCCCTGAATCGCGGCGGGTATAGGCGAGCAGCGCTTCAAGATTGCCATCACGCAGCGCCAACGCCGCCGCCTTGGCCCAGCTGCCATCGGCATCGGTATAGCCCAGGCGCAACCGACCACCGACATGCGCGCCGGCGGCAAGCAAATCGCCCGGGTCCTTGGTGGTAAAACTGACAGCGCCGGCGACACCATCGCTGCCATACAGCGGCGAGGCCGGGCCGCGCAGGATTTCCACCGATTTCAGCAAGTCGAGATCGGCATAATCGCCGCGACCATTGGCCTGGGCACCAAAGCTGAAGGCGTCGGGCAGGCGAATGCCATCGGTCTGGATGAGGACACGATTGCCATCAAGTCCGCGTATGGTGAAGCCGCTGTTGCCATCGCGCCCGGTCGGCGAAAAGGCCGCGGTGAAGCGCGACGGCTGGCTGCGCACCGAAACGCCAGGTTCGAACCGCACCAGGTCCTTGATGTCGTCGAAAAGCTGATTTTCGATATCGGCAGCGGTGATGACGCTCACGGTGGCGGGGGCATCGATGACCGGCGTTGCCGTGCGGGTGGCGGTAACGGTGATGGCGCCCAGGGTTTCGGTGCCATCGGCGGCCTCACCGGCCGCGGCATCGGCCGCAAATGCAGGCGTGGCGGCCAGCGCAAGGCAGGCCAGCACCCAGGGTGCGGCGCCGTGGTGCCGGAAGGTCTTGGTCATGCATTCGTTCCCGTGTTGCGATTCGCTCGCAATAACTATCAATAGCTATTGCGAGTCAATCGCAATTATGCCAGAAAATCGGCATGATGATCGAACAGGGAACGAATCGATGAAACGCGCTATCGCATCACGGCTGGGGCTGGCCTTGCTGGCAGCAACCATATTGGCGCCAACGGCTATCGCTGCGCCCGCATCGGTGCAGGCAACCGCGCAAATCCCCGAGGCCGATCGCCGCGCCATCCTCGGCATGGCCGGCACCTACAAGGTAAAGTTCGATTTCCGCGAAAAGGTCGCGTTCGTCCCCGGCTATGCGCCGCTGGCGCCAAAGGTGTCGGGCGGCCGCGAGGTGGTGCGGGTCATCGAGGACAGCGGAGATCGCATCGTGCTGCAGCACATCCTCGTCGCGTCGGACCCGGCAAAACCCGATGCCAAACCGATGGTCATCAAGCATTGGCGGCAGGATTGGGTGTGGCAGCCAAAATCAGTGCTGGCCTATCATGGCGATTCAACCTGGGCGCTCGATCCGGTGTCCGCCGCCGATGCCGCCGGGGCGTGGAGCCAGACAGTGTGGCAAACCGATGATTCGCCGCGTTATGGCGGCATCGGCCGCTGGAGCCACGACAATGGCGTGACGAGCTGGACCAGCGCGCCGACGTTGCGACCACTGGCGCGGCGCGATGCCGTGCGCCACCCGGTCTATGACCGCTATATCGGCATCAACCGCCATGCGCTGACGCCAACGGGATGGGTACACGAGCAGGAAAATTTCAAGCTGGGGCTGAAAGACGGCAAGCGGATGACCTTTGTCGATGAAACCGTCGTCAACACCTATGATCGTTTTGCCGATTTCAAGGTCGCGGCCGCCGATGACTATTGGAAAAAAACCGCCGCCTATTGGGCCGGCGTGCGCCATGCCTGGGATGCCGGGCTGGCCGGCGGGCGGCCGCTGCTGGTCACCGAAGTTGCCGAAGCGGGATCGGTGACGGGCGAACGCCTGATGGGCTGGGCCGATGACATCGCGGCCGAAAAACTGGCGGACAAGGACGCCGCAAGCCGGGCGACAACGCTCATCAACGGCCTTGCTACCGATGGCCAGGCCAAGCCGGCACTGGCCGCGCGCGCAAACTGATTTTCGGGCGGCCAATCTGATGCAAATACTTGATCTCATCCACCGCTGGGCCGGCGGTCTGGTCGGGCTGGCGCTCGCCGTGCTCGGCCTGTCGGGCGCCTTGCTGGTCCACAAGGACGCGTGGCTGCGCGCCGTCGTGCCCCATGCCGCTGATGCGCGGGTTGACTCCATCCCGGCTACCGCAGCGGCGCTCGACCGACTGTTCGCTGCCGATCCCAGCCCGCGGGCCGTGGTGCTGGCCAGCGATACGCTGGGCATTCACATCGTCCGCTTCAAGGGCGATGGCGGTGCCTATGCCGATCAGAACGGCGCCATCGTAACGCAATGGGAGCAGCCCGGCGACCGCATCGAAACCTGGCTGTTCGATCTTCACCATCATCTGCTGGCGGGCGACACGGGCGAGACGATTGCCGGCATATTGGGGCTGGCCGGGCTGGCGTTTGTCATCACCGGCAGCATCCTGTGGTGGCGGACGCGGCGAACATTCCGGCTGCGCGCCCTGCCGGCCCGGCTGTCGGTCCCGGCGGTGCGGCGCCACCACCGTGACCTTGGTATCGTTGCCGCGCCCTTGCTGGTGATGGTCATGCTCACCGGCGCCATGCTGATCTTCAAGCCTGTGACCGCGCTGGTGCTGTCACCCTTTTCGTCGCGCGCCGAAATGGAGGCCGCCGCCGCGCCGCCAAAGCAAAAAGGCGGCGCAATGGCAAAGCGCACGGACTGGCAGGCGATGCTCATCACCGCGCGGCAGCATTTCCCCGATGCCGAGCCGCGCGTCGTCATCCTGCCGCGCAAGCCCGGCGACCTGTTGTCGCTGCGGGTGCGGCAACCGGCCGAATGGCTGCCCAACGGCCGCACGACCCTGTGGTTCGACGCCGCCGATGGCCGGTTGGTGGCAATCAATGATGCGCTTATGCAACCCCGCGGATCGCAGCTGTTCAACCTCACCTATCCGCTGCACGCGGCAAAGGTCGGCGGTCTGGCCTATCGACTGGTGATGACAGCAGTGGGGCTGGCGCTGTTCTTGCTCGGCAGCCTGGCGGTCGCCAGCTTCTGGACGACGCGCGTTTCTTTTCGGCGACGGACGAGGCGAGCAGCCAGCCTGGCTAACCCATAGCAAGGAAAGCTGGTGCACCCGGCGGGAATCGAACCACCAAGGCGCAAGCCGCCAACAAAACATCGCAGGTTCGCGGCCCGAACTCGTCATTTGGTGCACCCGGCGGGAATCGAACCTGCGACCTCCGGTTTAGGAAACCGTTGCTCTGTCCTGCTGAGCTACGGGTGCGCTGCGTCTGCCAATGCCACGCACACCGTGCAGTTCAAGCAAAAACCATTCAAGCGTCGGAACGCACCAGCGGACGGAACGGCAGCGGCAATACCGGAATGCCGTCATTGATCAACGCTCGCGCCTCGTCGGCAGTGGTTTCGCCATAGATGGTACGCGGTGGCTCGCTGCCTTCGTAAAGGGCGCGCGCCTGAACGGCGAAATCGCTGCCCACATAGTCCGATTCGGCCTCCATCCGGCGCTGCGCCGCCAGCAGCGCGGCGTGTGGGTCGGTCTCCATGACCATTGCACCGGCACTGCGATTGCCCTTCGCCCCCACCGCCGGCGCCATCACCGCCTTGGCGATGTCGGTGTCGCCGCACAGGGGACAGGCGATCAGGCCGCGCGACACCTGCGATTCATAATCCGCCGTTGATCCGAACCACGCTTCGAACACGTGTGCGCCACCGCAGCGAAGATCGAAAACGATCATCGGAGGAGAGGAGCGGCAAAATTCCGCGCATGGGCGAGCGCCGGCACCCGGCCGCGCGCTTCCGCCACGGCACCAAGATCGATATCGACCACCGCCGTTCCCGCCCCCTCACCCATGTCGAGCAGCACTTCGCCCCAGGGTGCGATGACCAGCGAATGGCCATAGGTGGCACGGCCATCGGCGTGCACGCCGGTCTGCGCCGCGGCAATCACGAAACA